>NZ_JBVODQ010000009.1:0-168141 GCF_055666685.1 Enterobacter sp. E14S
GCGGCTTTAGCGCGGTGGTCCCACCTGACCCCATGCCGAACTCAGAAGTGAAACGCCGTAGCGCCGATGGTAGTGTGGGGTCTCCCCATGTGAGAGTAGGGAACTGCCAGGCATCAAATAAGTAGAGAGGCCATCCGAAAGGATGGCCTTTTTGCGTTTATACGCTGCACAAACTAATCCCCCAACGCCCTGCTTATACGGTAAACTACCTGCGTTTTTGCATCAGGATAGCGTCTATGAACCACTCCCTTAAGCCCTGGAATACCTTTGGCATTCAACGCAATGCTAAACAAATTGTTCGTGCCGATACTGCACAGCAACTGCTGGATGCATGGCAAAGCGCAACTGAAAATAACGAACCCGTACTGATTCTGGGCGAAGGAAGTAATGTCCTGTTTCTCGATGATTTTGCGGGAACGGTGATCGTTAACCGCATCATGGGGATTGATGTTGAAGAGCGTGCCGACAGCTGGCACCTGCACGTGGGGGCCGGTGAAAACTGGCATCATCTGGTGCAATTCACCCTCGAAAAAGGGATGCCGGGCCTGGAAAACCTTGCGCTTATTCCAGGCTGCGCCGGATCGTCACCTATTCAAAATATCGGTGCCTACGGCATCGAACTGAAACATGTCTGCGAATATGTCGACTGCATCGAACTGGCGACCGGAACGGCTAAGCGTTTAACGGCGGAACAGTGCCGGTTTGGCTATCGTGACAGTATCTTCAAACATGAATTTCAGGATCGCTACGTGATTGTCGCCGTGGGTCTGTGCCTGTCGAAGAACTGGCAGCCCGTGTTGACCTACGGGGATTTAACGCGTCTCGATCCGGCTACCGTAACCGCCCGCGACGTTTTTGATTCCGTTTGCCATATGCGGATGACCAAACTTCCCGATCCAAAAGTAAACGGAAACGCCGGCAGTTTCTTCAAAAACCCGGTTATCAGCAGCGAAAATGCAAAAGTCTTTCTTGAAGGATGGCCAGCCGCGCCACATTACCCTCAGGCTGATGGCAGCGTGAAGCTTGCCGCAGGATGGCTTATCGATCAATGCCAGCTAAAAGGCACTTCAGTAGGCGGTGCTGCCGTTCACCAGCAGCAGGCTCTGGTGCTGATTAATCAACGCGATGCGACCAGCGATGATGTTGTACTGCTGGCTCATTATGTTCGTCAGCGTGTGGGCGAAAAATTTAACGTCTGGCTGGAGCCAGAAGTTCGCTTCATTGGCTGCACAGGTGAAGTTAATGCCGTGGAGGCTATCGCGTGAAGGACAATACCATTCCCTTAACCCTGATTGGCATCCTTGCTGACGGTGAGTTTCATTCTGGCGAGCAGCTGGGTGAACAGCTTGGCATGAGCCGTGCTGCTATCAATAAACATATCCATACGCTTCGCGACTGGGGTGTTGATGTGTTCACGGTTCCTGGAAAAGGCTACAGCCTGCCGGAGCCGATTCAATTGCTGAATGAAGAAACGATTCGCAGCCAGATCGGACACGGCAATGTTGCGGTGCTGCCGGTGATTGATTCGACGAACCAGTATCTTCTGGATCGTCTGCCTGAGCTGACATCCGGCGATGCCTGCGTTGCTGAATATCAACAGGCCGGTCGCGGCCGTCGCGGTCGCAAATGGTTTTCGCCATTTGGCGCTAACCTCTATTTGTCTATGTACTGGCGACTCGATCAGGGCCCGGCCGCTGCTATTGGCCTGAGTCTGGTCATCGGCATCGTCATGGCGGAAGTGCTGCACGATCTGGGAGCGGATAAGGTACGTGTTAAGTGGCCTAATGACCTCTACCTCAACGATCGTAAACTTGCCGGCATTCTGGTCGAACTGACGGGAAAAACGGGCGATGCGGCGCAAATCGTCATTGGCGCAGGCCTCAACATGGTGATGCGCAATGTACAAAATGATGTGGTGAATCAGGCCTGGACTAACCTCCAGGAGGCGGGGATCGTCATCGATCGTAACACCCTTGCCGTGCGTATGATTAAAGAGTTGCGCAGTTCACTCACGCTTTTTGAGCAGGAAGGGCTGGCACCGTTCCTGTCTCGTTGGGAAAAGCTGGATAACTTCATCAACCGCCCGGTGAAACTGCTGATTGGTGATAAAGAGGTCTACGGGACTTCACGCGGTATTGACGCACAGGGCGCGCTGCTCCTGGAGCAGGATGGCGTGATTAAACCCTGGATGGGCGGTGAGATTTCACTGCGAAGTGCCGAATAACCGGATCGAGTTAATTATGCGAAAACCCGTCTGCGCAACGCTGGCCGTCATGATGAGTCTGCTGTTCTCGCCTCTCTCTCATGCGGATCGGGCCTGGGAGAGTTACAAGGCCCGCTTTTTCAAACCGGAAGGCCGCATTGTTGATACCGGTAATGGCGGCGTGTCGCATACGGAAGGTCAGGGTTTTGCCATGCTGATGGCGGTGGCCAACGACGATAAAGCCACGTTCGATAAGCTCTGGCAATGG
The DNA here is from genome assembly GCF_055666685.1 of Enterobacter sp. E14S. Taxonomy (NCBI): domain Bacteria; kingdom Pseudomonadati; phylum Pseudomonadota; class Gammaproteobacteria; order Enterobacterales; family Enterobacteriaceae; genus Enterobacter; species Enterobacter sp. E14S. Next base: position 2,472 of record NZ_JBVODQ010000009.1, read on the forward strand.
ACAGACAGTCAGCTGAAGAACAAAGAAAATGGTCTGTTTTACTGGCGCTATAATCCCGCAGAGTCCAACCCGGTCGCCGACAAAAACAACGCTGCAGATGGCGACGTGCTGATTGCCTGGGCGTTGTTGAAAGCCGACGCCCGCTGGCATGACAAACGCTACAGCGCCGCATCGGATGCAATTACAAAAGCACTGATTGACCACAGCGTGATCCGCTATGCCGGTTACCGCGTGATGCTGCCCGGCGTCCAGGGGTTTAAGCTTGAGGGTGAAATAGTACTTAATCCTTCCTATTTCGTGTTTCCGGCCTGGCAGGCCTTCTCCAGACGCAGTCATTTGCCGGTCTGGCGCGATTTGATTAAGGACGGGAAACGCCTGCTGGGGAAAATGGGCTCGGGTAAAGCGAATCTGCCCACTGACTGGGTTTCACTGGCATCAGGTGGCAAGCTGGCTCCTGCCAAAGGCTGGCCGCCGCGAATGAGCTATGACGCGATTCGTGTTCCGCTGTACGTTGCCTGGTCTGATAAGCAAAGCCCGCTGCTGACGCCGTGGAAGGCCTGGTTCGGTCAGTTCCCCCGGGAACAAACGCCCGCCTGGGTTAACGTCGCGACCAATGAATATGCGCCCTACATGATGGAAGGCGGCCTGCTGGCCGTACGTGATTTCACGATGGGGCAGGCTTCCGGTGAACCCGAAATCACCTCTAAAGACGACTACTATTCGGCAAGTCTGAAAATGCTGGTGTGGATCGCCCAGCAATAATGTCGACATTGCCCCTCTCCCCGATGGGGAGAGGGGCGTCATACCGTGTTACTGCGGATACGGTACCCAATCCCCTCCGTTCAGGCGAACGTACGGTTTGTTCTGATACTGAATGACGACCGCGTTAGCGTTCTCTGAGACTTCTGCCGTTTGCGGCAGGTTGCTGGTGAGCTGATCCCAGTTCACGCTATCCTCCACAAACAGCTTCCCGTCAACGGCGCGGGCAACCAGCTCTGAGATCGCCAGATAGCTGGTTGGCTGTGTAATCTCAATCGGTGCGCCCTGATGCGGTGCCTTCATCCCAAAGAATTTAATGCCTGCAGGCACGTTGGTGATGGATGGGCTTGGGATATCACGCAGACCCGAGACCTGCATTCTGTCACCTTTCAGCGCCCCACCGTGCTCAGGTACCACAACCACCATCACTTTACGGCCTGATTTTTCCAGTTCCGTGAAGAACGCGTCCAGCTCGTCAAAGAACTTCTGCGCACGCACTTTATAATCAGCCGTTTTGCTCACGCCCGGGAAATGGTTACCGTCGTGGAGCGGCAGGGTGTTAAAGAACGTCGCGCTGCGTGGATTGCTGTCTTTTTCGATGGTCTGCAGCCAGCGCTGCAGGACGGCAGTATCGTCATAAACGGGCGAGCCGTCGAAGCCCAGCAGAGAGACAGGAAGACCGGTTTGATCCATCAGCGGTGCCTGCATGCCGCCCTGTTCGCGCACCTCTTTCAGGAAGTTACCGAACTGGCCGTTATGCCCCAGCATCAGGTGCTGCGTAAAGCCCAGCTTTGCGAGGTTATCGAACAGATAACACTGGTTGCCGGCGGGTTGATACAGGTTTTTATGCGATGTCTGACCGCAGCTTGCACGCAGCAGGCGGATCGCCGCCGGGCCGCTGTACGAGGTGGCAGAGTTGAAATCTTTAAACTGAATATCGAAGTGTGACCACAGCGGATGAGACATCAAACCTGCGGCGTCCACGTCGGCCCAGGATAGAGAGCAGATGTTGATCACCAGCAGTTCAAACGGCTGAGCATCCGCCGGCAGCGCGTCCGGGAATTTAGTCTGTCGCTTGTCTTCCGCGGTATAGAAACTGGAGAGCCAGGCGTTCAGGTTGGTAGAGGTCGGCGGTGCGGTCTGGGTTGGGATATCACCCACCACAGGCGTATCGCCTGCCGTTGTAACGGTTGCCGCCGCGCTTCCCCCTGTGGTGGTCACCGTGGTGGTCGGTTGACCGGCAGGCCACAGCGAAAAGTTTGGCCCAGCCAGCGTCAGCACGTTAAGCCAGATCATAATCGCGACGACAAACACCGTTACGCGGATCCACTGTGACAGGAACAACCAGGCAACCAGTAGCACAAATACCGCGCCAATCATCTGCCAGTTAATAAAGCGCTCGGTCAGATCGAGGACATAGCTGGCGCTAAAGCCCGCCACCTGCGACCCCTGGCTCATAATGCTGTCCGGCCCCGGTAGCCAGGTATCATGCCAGAACAGCGCAAAGCCGACAGGTATAGCGACCCAGTGGCGCAAGCGATGTAGCCTGATATTCGGCAGCGGCATCAGCAGGAAGGCCATAAACACGAGGTTGAGAAGGGGATGGAAATTCAAATAGCCTGCCCACAGCAGGCCAAACTTCACCAGAAAGTAGAAGTTCCAGCCGGAAAGGCCGCGCCAGTATTGCCAGAGCGGCGAGGGTGACGAAGCGGTATAGGTAGAATTAGTCATGTTTTCGGTCTGCCTTGACGTGTGATGCCCGTGTCAGTGTTCCGGCTGGTTTTACATAGCGAGGTTTAATAAACAGCACTCTGGCCGTATCACGGATACGGCGTATGGAATGGCGCGCATAGTAGCCAAGCGGGAAAAAGATCAGCGCACAGAATATAACCAGTTGAATGATATCGCTGATATTCATGATGATGCGTTCTCCGCGTTGTCTGTTAATAAGCGAAGGGGTTCCGGAACCCGACGCCAGACGTGTCCATCATGTCTGGCATTGAGGATCGGTTTGGCATCGCTCTTGATAGCGAGCGGCTTAACCCATTGTTCAGGCTGGAGCGCACGCATCTGCACCAGCTCCGCGCTAATCGTATTATCTTCGAACCAAATCATACGGTTCGAGAAAATATCCCCTGTAGGCAGAGGGAAGATGTGGTTAAGCGCCGTATCGAGATCGTTTACCCGGCAGAAGGACAAAAACAGCACCAGGCGATTGTCGCCAATGGTCATGATGTCCCCTGTACGGTTCGGGCGACATAAGGTGAGAGCCTGTTCAACGCGAATACCCGGTACAGGACGCAGGGCAACCATGACCCCTTTTCCGTCTGCAGGAAGAAGCGTGTTGTTCATCATGTTGCCCACGGCGTCGCAGAAGGTATCCCATTTTTGGTACCCACGCAGCTTCATCGGCTGCGTCATGGAGAGCAGCGTGGAAATATCTTCCGGCACATGGCGGCTAAACTGCTGGCCCTGAACGCTTTCGATAAGCGTCAGGCAGCGTGACAACGGCGCATTCCATGGAATAACCATATTGGCGCCGCAGCCCAGAAGCAGGCGCTCATCGGTGGCGCGCAGGCTGGTATTATTTTCGCGCACGATAATTTTTAACGCACTTCCGCGCTGGCGGCGTAAGGTGTGGATTTGCCGCGCCAGCGTCTCAATCTGGTTATTCTGCATCAGCGAGAAAATAAGGGTTGCCGCCTGGGTTGTGCGGGCTTCATGGAAAAGGGCTTCGTTAGATTCAAACAGCGTCCAGTTTTCCGACAGGGCGGGCGCCCCCTCTAAAACCGCGATATGGCTCAGGATGCGTTTTTCATCACTGCGCGGCTGCACCACGGTTTCTTCCTGCTGCGCCAGGTGCCACTCGCCCTCAATATGTTTCAGCGTAAGCTGTTGCCTGGCGCTCACGCCTTTTTCATTACACCAGAATGCAATATCGTAGAGATAGCTGCCTGCCTGGTCACGAACGCTTGCCAGACCGAACAGGGAGCGATATTCGCCCATTAAAAGTGAGAACAGCTTGTCATTATTACTGCCGGGATTGACTATCAATAGCGTGCAATTTTGAAATTTTGCCCATTTATTGATTTTTTCCAGCCAGGGCAGCAGTTTTTCAGCGGACATATTTTGCAGGACGTTATTTGCGCATTTCAGAATCACTAAATAGTGATCCGGATCAATAGAGCACTGAACGTCGCGGGACAAAAAGTATAGACTATCGGCTTCCGATGTCATGGAAAATAATCGCACCGTCTGGGGGCCGCGACCACTTTCAAGCGTAATAATTTTCTTCGGATCTTCGCCCATGCTAATGACGGCCACGCGGGAATCCTTATCCTGAGCAGCAATTGTCTGGTTTACCAGACTGATAGCATCTTCATTACGGTCCGTATTAATCCACCAGACTCCTCCGACTGGCATGTGGCTCAATTCGTCCCATAATGACTGGATGCCAATAGAAAATATGGAGTCCACGGTGTCCCTCTTTTCGTCTAATTTATCTGTATCTCAGTTTACTAGCGAAAGCGTAGAAATAAACCTAACATTGAAATTAAAGAACATCAGATTTAGCATGTAAATGAAATTTGTCAGGGCAGGAAGCCCCGCAACTTCTTTAGCGTGCGATTTTCCTTAAAGGGATGGAAAAAGAATGGATAATAACGAACCTGGAACCCCAGTCGACTCGACTCTGGGTTACACATTCCAAAACGATTTTCTGGCGCTGACGCAGGCCTTTTCTTTACCTGAAATAGATTACACCGATATTTCCCAGCGGGAACAGTTGGCCGCGGCTATTAAACGCTGGCCGTTATTAGCTGAATTCGCCCATCAACAATAAGGGAGCCATTGATGGCCATACTCGGATTACAGGGTGTCCGTGGCGGTGTGGGTACCACATCAGTTACTGCGGCGCTGGCGTGGTCATTACAGCTTTTAGGTGAATCGGTGCTGGTTATTGACGCCTGCGCCGATAATTTGTTGCGTATGTCCTTTAACGTCGACTTTTCTCGTGAAGAGGGCTGGGCCCGGGCATTGCTTGATGATAAAGACTGGCAGGATGCGGGGATGCGCTATACCTCCCAGCTCGATCTGCTGCCGTTTGGGCAACTGACCACCACGGAACGCGAGAATGAAGCCGCGTATCAGCGCCTGTTTTCGCAGTTCACGCTGGCGCTGCAAACCCTGAAAGAAAAGGGGCACTACAAGTGGATCCTGCTGGATCTGCCGCACGGCGCCGGCACGCTGACCCGACAGCTAATCGCCCAGTGCGATCATATACTTTCCATCGTCAACGTCGATGCGAACTGCCATATCCGCCTGCATCAGCAGGGGCTGCCTCAGAACGCTCACCTTCTGATTAACGATTTGCGCATTGGCAGCCAGATCCAGGACGATCTGTATCAGGTCTGGCTGCAAAGCCAGCGCCGTCTGCTTCCCATTGTCATCCATCGTGATGAGGGGATGGCGGAATGCCTTGCGTCTAAGCAACCGCTCGGCGAATACCGCAGCGATTCACTGGCGGCAGAAGAGATCCTGACGCTGGCTAACTGGTGTCTGCTGAACTTCGCCAACAGGGCGGAGCATGCAGGGAGTTCTGTATGAGTCGTCTCGCCAGCTGGTTACTCATCCCACCGGTCAGTTCGCGTTTGAGCGAACATTACCGGCATTTCCGCCGGCACGGTGCTTCGGCATTTAGCGCCGCGCTCGGCTGTTTCTGGATGATTCTGGCCTGGATGTTTATTCCACTCGAACACCCGCGCTGGCAGCGCATACGTGCCCGGCAAAGTGAGCTATATCCGCATATTAATCCCAACCGACCGCGTCCTTTGGATCCGGCGCGCTATCTCATTCAGGCCATCTGGCTGGTGGTCACGTCATCCCGCTCAGAGAAAATAACGCCGCACTGGCGCAGCTTCTCCCGGGTTCAGCAGTTACGTGAGCGCTACCACCAGTGGCTGGATAAACTGCCCAACAGCGTAAGCGATAAGACCAGCCATCTGGATAACCATAAAGAGCTCGGGCATCTTCACCCGGGCCTGCGGCGTTTTATCCTCGGCGTGATCGTCGTGTTCTCGCTCATTCTGGCGCTGGTCTGTATTACGCAGCCTTTCAACCCTCTGGCGCAGTTCACCTTCCTGATCCTGCTGTGGGGCGTGGCGCTGCTGGTCCGCCGTATTCCGGGCCGCTTCTCGGCGCTGATGCTGATTGTGCTGTCGTTGACCGTCTCCTGTCGCTACATCTGGTGGCGTTATACCTCAACCCTGAACTGGGACGACCCGGTCAGCCTGGTGTGCGGCCTGGTGCTGCTGTTTGCCGAAACCTACGCCTGGATCGTGCTGGTGCTGGGCTATTTCCAGGTGATTTGGCCGCTCAACCGCCAGCCGGTTCCGCTGCCTAAAGACACCGCGCAGTGGCCGTCTGTTGATCTCTTTGTACCGACCTACAACGAAGATCTGAGCGTGGTGAAAAACACCATTTATGCCGCGCTGGGCATCGACTGGCCGAAAGACAAGCTCAAGGTCTGGATCCTGGATGACGGCAACCGTCCGGCGTTCCGCCAGTTCGCAGAGGAGGTCGGCGTCGAGTACATCGCCCGTCCGACTCACGAGCATGCGAAAGCCGGGAACATCAACAACGCGTTGAAGTATGCCACAGGGGAGTTTGTCTCGATCTTTGACTGTGACCACGTGCCGACGCGCTCGTTCCTGCAGATGACCATGGGCTGGTTCCTGAAGGAGAAAGAGCTGGCGATGATGCAGACGCCGCACCACTTCTTCTCGCCGGATCCGTTTGAACGTAACCTTGGCCGCTTCCGTAAAACCCCGAACGAAGGCACGCTGTTCTATGGCCTGGTGCAGGACGGAAACGACATGTGGGATGCCACCTTCTTCTGCGGCTCCTGTGCGGTTATCCGCCGTAAGCCGCTGGATGAAATTGGCGGTATCGCCGTCGAAACGGTAACTGAAGATGCGCACACCTCTCTGCGCCTGCACCGTCGTGGCTATACCTCGGCGTATATGCGTATTCCGCAGGCCGCCGGTCTGGCAACGGAGTCACTGTCGGCGCACATTGGTCAGCGTATTCGCTGGGCGCGCGGCATGGTGCAGATTTTCCGTCTCGATAACCCACTGATTGGGAAAGGGCTCAAGCTGGCGCAACGTCTCTGCTACGTCAACGCCATGTTCCACTTCTTATCCGGTATCCCGCGGCTGATCTTCCTGACCGCGCCGCTGGCGTTCCTGCTCCTTCACGCTTATATCATTTACGCCCCGGCGCTGATGATTGCGCTGTTTGTTCTGCCGCACATGATCCACGCGAGCCTGACGAACTCGAAGATACAGGGTAAATACCGCCATTCCTTCTGGAGTGAAATCTACGAGACGGTGCTGGCCTGGTATATCGCGCCGCCGACGATGGTCGCGCTGATTAACCCGCACAAAGGGAAATTTAACGTCACCGCCAAGGGCGGCCTGGTGGAAGAAGAGTACGTCGACTGGGTGATCTCCCGTCCGTATATCTTCCTGGTATTGCTGAATATCGTTGGCGTCATCGCCGGTATCTGGCGTTACTTCTACGGCCCGGAAAACGAAATCCTGACCGTCTTCGTGAGTATGGCCTGGGTCTTCTACAACCTGATTATCCTCGGCGGCGCGGTGGCGGTGTCGGTGGAAAGCAAGCAGGTTCGTCGTGCGCATCGCGTTGAAATCTGCATGCCTGCGGCGATCGCCCGTGAAGATGGCCATCTCTTCTCCTGTACAGTGCACGACTTCTCTGACGGTGGTCTGGGGATCAAAATCAATGGCCAGGCGAAGGTGCTGGAAGGCCAGAAAGTTAACCTGCTGCTTAAGCGCGGCCAGCAGGAGTATGTCTTCCCGACGCAGGTTGTTCGCGTGGCGGGCAATGAAGTCGGTTTGCAGCTGATGCCGTTGACCAAAAAGCAGCATATCGATTTTGTGCAGTGTACGTTTGCCCGCGCGGACACGTGGGCTCTCTGGCAGGACAGCTTCCCGGAAGATAAACCTCTGGAAAGCCTGCTGGATATTCTGAAGCTGGGGTTCCGTGGCTATCGTCACCTTGCAGAATTCGCCCCGTCGTCGGTGAAATTAATTTTCCGGTCACTTACTTCGCTGGTTTCCTGGGTCGTGTCGTTCATTCCTCGTCGTCCTGAGCGGGATGAGGCGAAGCAGGCGGACCCGGTTATGGCTCAACAATGATGATAACGCGATGAAAACAAAACTTTCCTGGTTATGTGCAGTGGCAATGGGGATGAATGTCCTCCCCGCAACAATGGCTAACGCAGCTCCTGGTAACGCAGCGGCAACGCCTGCGCCAACGGTACCTGTCGTCGCGCAAGCAACCGATCCGGTTGTCACCGCGGCACCTGGTCAAACAGAAAACATCATGCCGAACCAGCCAACGGAGGGGAACACCCTGCCGGCAGACGGCCAGGTCATCGGGCAGGTAATGCCTGGCGTCCGGGGGGCGAATGCGCCCGTCGTTGCGGACAATGCGCCGTCGCGGGACGTGAAGCTGACCTTCGCGCAAATTGCGCCGCCTCCGGGCAGTATGGTGCTGCGCGGCATCAACCCTAACGGCGGCATTGAGTTTGGCATGCGCAGCGATGAGGTCGTCTCTAATGCGGTGCTGAACCTGGAATACACGCCGTCGCCGTCTCTGCTGCCGACGCAGTCTCAGCTGAAGGTCTACCTGAATGATGAGCTGATGGACGTACTGCCGGTCACCAAAGAGCAGCTGGGCAAGAAAACCCAGGCGCAGGTGCCGATCAACCCGCTGTTCATCACCGACTTTAACCGTATCCGTCTGGAATTTGTCGGCCACTACCGCGATGTCTGCGAAAACCCGGCCAGCAACACGCTGTGGATGGACGTCGGGCGTAACTCCTCGCTGCAGATGACCTACCAGTCGCTGGCGCTGAAAAACGATCTCTCGGCATTCCCGGTTCCGTTCTTCGATCCGCGTGATAACCGTCCGCTCACGCTGCCGATGGTGTTTGCATCATCCCCGGACGTGACCGAGCAGCTGGCGGCCACCATTGTGGCGTCCTGGTTTGGTTCACGCGCCGGCTGGCGTGGACAGAGCTTCCCGGCGATGTATGACAAACTGCCGGACAGAAATGCCATTGTGTTTGCGACCAACGCGAAACGCCCGGCCTTCCTGCGCGATCATCCGGACGTCAAAGCGCCGACCGTTGAGATGATAAGCCACCCGGAAAACCCATACGTGAAGCTGCTGGTGGTGTTTGGCCGTGATGATAAAGATCTGGTGCAGGCAGCAAAAGCCATTGCCCAGGGCAACGTCCTTTTCCGTGGCAACAGCGTTGTAGTGGATGAGGTCAAACCGCTGCTGGCGCGTAAACCTTATGATGCGCCAAACTGGGTGCGTACCGACCGTGCGGTGACATTTGGTGAGCTGAAAACCTATGAAGAACAGCTGCAGGCGACGGGGCTTGAGCCAGCGCCGATTAGCCTGTCACTGAATCTGCCGCCGGATCTGTATCTGCTGCGTACCAACGGCATCGATATCAATCTGAACTACCGTTATACCGCGCCAGCGACCAAAGACAGCTCGCGCATGGATATCAGCCTGAACAACCAGTTCCTGCAGTCGTTCAGCCTGCAAAGCACGCAGGATACTAACCGCCTGATGCTTCGCCTGCCGGTGTTGCAGGGGTTGCTGGACGGTAAAACGGATGTCTCCATTCCGGCACTGAAGCTTGGCGCGATAAACCAGCTGCGCTTTGACTTCCAGTACATGAACCCGACGCCTGGCGGTTCGGCGGAAAACTGCATCACCTTCCAGCCCGTACAGAACCACGTCGTGATTGGCGATGAGTCGACCATCGACTTCTCGAAGTACTATCACTTCCTGGCGATGCCGGATCTGCGCGCCTTTGCTAACGCGGGCTTCCCGTTCAGCCGCATGGCCGATCTCTCTGAATCCATCGTTGTGATGCCAAAAGCGCCAAGCGAAGGGCAGGTCACGACCCTGCTGGATACCATGGCGACCGTTGGAGGACAGACGGGATTACCGGCGATTAACGTCACGTTGACGGACGATGGCAGCCAGATCCAGAACAAAGATGCTGACATCATGGTGATCGGTACCATTCCGGATAAGCTGAAGGATGACAAACGTATCGACCTGCTGGTGAAAGCGGCCCAGTCCTGGGTTAACACGCCGCTGCGCCAGACCGAGTTCCCGAGCATTATGCCGGATATGAACGACCGTCAGGCCAGCGCGCAGACGACGGTAACGTCTCAGGGGGCAATGGCCGCGGTGGTGGGCTTCCAGTCACCTTACAACGAACAGCGTAGCGTGGTGGCTCTTCTGGCGGACAGCCGCGCGGGTATGAACTGCTCAATACGGCCATGAACGACAGCGGTAAACGTGCAGCGATGTTTGGATCCGTGTCGGTGATCCGTGAGTCCGGCGTCAATAGCCTGCGCGTGGGCGACGTGTACTACGTGGGCCATCTGCCGTGGTTCGAACGCCTGTGGTATGCGCTGGCTAACCATCCGGTTCTGCTCGCCATCCTGGCGGCGGTCAGCGTGGTCTTGCTGGCATGGGTGCTGTGGCGTCTGCTGCGTATCATCAGCCGTCGTCGCCTGAACCCGGATGAGTAAGATGTGATGAAAGCCTTTCGCTGGTGTGCATTAGCAGCGTTGGTGCTGGCGGCGCTTCCTCTTCGCGCCGCCTGTACCTGGCCTGCCTGGGAGCAGTTTAAAAAGGATTACATCAGTGAGGGCGGGCGTGTCGTTGATCCCAGCGACACGCGCAAAATTACGACCTCGGAAGGGCAAAGCTACGCCTTGTTCTTTGCCCTTGCGGCGAACGATCGCAGCGCGTTTGACCAGCTGCTGACCTGGACGCGCGATAATCTTGCCAGCGGCAATCTCAACGACCATCTGCCCGCCTGGCTATGGGGCCAGAAAGATAAAGAGACGTGGGCGGTGATAGATACCAACTCCGCCTCTGACGCCGATGTCTGGATCGCCTGGTCTCTGCTCGAAGCGGGCCGGTTGTGGAAACATCCGGACTATACCCGCACGGGTAAGGCGCTGCTGAAACGCATTGTCAGTGAGGAAGTGGTGAAAGTGCCGGGGCTCGGCGCAATGCTTCTTCCCGGTAAAGTCGGTTTTGCCGATGAAAACGTCTGGCGTTTTAACCCCAGCTATCTTCCTCCGCAGGTAGCGAGTTATTTCACGCGCTTTGGTCCCCCGTGGACCCAGCTTCGTGAAACCAATCAGCGTCTGCTGCTGGAGAGCGCGCCGAAAGGTTTTTCGCCGGACTGGGTTCAGTATCAGAAAAACAAAGGCTGGCGGTTACAGCAGGATAAATCGCTGGTGGGCGGCTACGACGCCATCCGCGTTTATCTCTGGGTGGGAATGATGAGTGATAAAGATCCTCAGAAAGCCCGGCTGCTGACGCGCTTTCAGCCGATGGCGGCAAAGACAATGAAACGGGGTGTGCCGCCGGAAAAAGTGGATGTGGCGACGGGTAAACGCACCGGGAATGGCCCGGTCGGGTTCTCTGCCGCCATGCTGCCGTTTTTACAACAACGTGATGCCCAGGCGGTTCAGCGCCAGCGCGTTGCAGACCATTTTCCCGATAACAATGCCTATTACAGCTACGTGCTGACTCTCTTTGGGCAAGGATGGGATCAGCATCGTTTTCGCTTCACCGCAAAAGGTGAATTAATACCGGATTGGGGCCAGGAATGCGCAAGTTCACAGTAAATCTACTCACTTTATCGCTTGGCCTGGCACTGATGCCGATGGCTGAAGCCGCCAACTCTCCGCAGCAGAAACAGCTGCTGGAACAGGTTCGGCTGGGCGAATCGACACAGCGTGAGGATTTGGTTCGTCAGTCGCTTTATCGTCTTGAGCTGATTGACCCGAACAACCCTGACGTCATTGCTGCACGCTTTCGCTACCTGCTGCGCCAGGGCGATAACGCGGGTGCGCAAAAAGAGCTGGATCGTCTGAAAGGGATCGCGCCGGGCTCAAGTGCATACCAGTCATCACGCAACACGATGCTGCTGTCCACGCCGGATGGCCGCCAGCAGCTCCAGCAGGCGCGATTGCTCGCCACCACGGGACATACGCAGGAGGCGATTGCAGCCTATGACAAGCTGTTTGACGGCAACCCGCCGGGCGGCGACGTGGCGACGGAATACTGGAATGTGGTCGCCAAAGATCCTGCTCGCCGGAATGCGGCCATTAACCAGCTCAAGAAAATTAATACCAGCAGCCCCGGAAATACGCAGCTGCAGGCGACGCTGTCCCAGCTTTTGTTCCAGAGCGGACGCCGTGATGAAGGCTTTGCGGTATTGCAGGAGATGGCTAAATCGACCAACGGGCGCAGCCAGGCGTCTGATATGTGGTATGACCAAATCAAAGGCCAGCCTGCCAGCAGCGCCAGCGTCAGCGCGCTGCAAAAATACCTGAGCGTATTCAGTGACGGCGATAGCGTCGCGGCGGCGCGTGCCCAGCTCGAAGAACAGCAAAAACAGCTCTCTGACCCGGCGTTCCGCGCGAAAGCGGAAGGGCTGGCGGCGGTGGATGCCGGGCAGGGAAGTAAGGCGGTGGCTGAGCTGCAAAAAGCCGTCAGCGCCAACCATGCCGACAGTGAAGCGGTAGGTGCCCTTGGCCAGGCTTATTCCCAGAAAGGCGACCGCGCCCGCGCGGTGGCGCAGTTTGAAAAGGCGATTGCCCTCGATCCTCAGAGCGATAACCGGGGTAAATGGGACAGTCTGCTGAAGGTTAACCGTTACTGGCTTCTGATCCAGCAGGGCGATGCGGCCCTGAAGGCGAATAACCCTGCGCAGGCGGAGCGTTACTATCAGCAGGCGCGCGGTATCGACAATACCGACAGTTATGCCGTGCTGGGGTTGGGCGATGCCGCCGCGGCGCGTAAAGATAACGACGCGGCGGAACGTTACTATCGCCAGGCGCTGCGTATGGACAGCGGCAACAGCAATGCGGTCCGCGGCCTGGCCAATATTTACCGCGCGCAGTCCCCGGAGAAGGCCTCGCAGTTTATCCAGTCTCTCTCCGCCAGCCAGCGCCGGAGCATTGATGATATTGAGCGCAGCCTGACCAACGAGCAGCTCTCCGCTCAGGCAGAACAGCTGGAAAATCAGGGAAAATACGCCCAGGCGGCAGAGATTCAGCGTCGCCGTCTGGCGCTCTCTCCCGGCGACGTGTGGATAACCTACCGTCTCTCGCGCGATCTCTACAGCGCGGGTCAGCGCAGCCAGGCGGATACCCTGATGCGTCAGCTTGCCAGCCAGAAACCGACCGATCCGGATCAGGTGTACGCCAGCGGGCTCTATCTTTCCGGCAACGATCAGGACCGCGCCGCGCTGGCGCATCTGGACACGCTGCCGCGCAGCCAGTGGAACGGCAATATTCAGGAGCTTGCCGACCGCCTGCAAAGCAACCAGGTGCTGGAAACCGCCAACCGTCTGCGCGACAGCGGCAAAGAGCAGGAGGCGGAAAACCTTCTGCGTCAGCAGCCAACCTCCACCCGCATCGACCTGACGCTGGCGGACTGGGCGCAGCAGCGTGGCGATCTGGCGTCGGCGAAAACGACGTACAACGCCGTTCTGCAGCGTGAACCGCAGAACGAAGACGCGATCCTCGGCCTGACCGAGATTTATAGCGCGCAGGGCGACAAAGATGCCGCGCGCGCAGAGCTGGCGAAACTGCCCGCCGCGCAAAACGGCCAGCCGCTGTCGCTCAACATGCAGCGCCGGATCGCGATGGCGCAGGCAGGCCTGGGCGATTCCGCTGCCGCAGAACAGACCTTCAACAACATCATTCCGCAGGCTAAATCGCAGCCCGGCTCCATGGAAAACGCGCTGGTGTTACGTGATGCCGCGCGTTTCCAGGCGCAAAACGGTCAGCCTCAGCAGGCGCTGGAAACCTATAAAGACGCGATGGTGTCGACGGGCATCACCACGACGCGTCCGGCCGACAATGACAGTTTCACCCGTCTGACGCGTAACGATGAAAAAGACGACTGGCTGAAGCGCGGCGTGCGCAGCGATGCCGGTGACTTGTACCGTCAGCAGGATGTTAACGTCACGCTGCAGCACGACTATTGGGGCTCCAGCGGCACGGGCGGCTATTCTGACCTGAAAGCGCACACTACCATGCTGCAGGTGGATGCTCCGCTGTCTGACGGGCGCATGTTCTTCAGAAGCGATCTGGTCAACATGGACGCCGGTTCATTTGATAACAATAACGGGACCTACGATCCAAAATGGGGGACCTGCTACGAAACGCCGTGTAGCGGCAACACCCATCAGTCCGACAATGGCGCAAGCGTCGCCGTCGGCTGGCAGAATAAAACCTGGGCGATGGATATTGGCACCACGCCAATGGGCTTTGACGTCGTCGACGTGGTGGGCGGCATCAGCTACAGCAGCGATCTGGGCCCTGTCGGCTATACCGTTAACGCCCATCGCCGCCCCATCTCCAGCTCTCTGCTGGCCTTCGCCGGGCAAAAAGATACCAACACCGGCACCACCTGGGGCGGCGTACGTGCACCGGTGGCGGCGTAAGCATGAGCTATGACAAAGGGGAAGCGAACGGCGTCTGGTCAAGCCTGAACGCGGAAACGCTGACGGGTAAAAATGTGGAAGATAACTGGCGCGTCCGCTGGATGACGGGTTACTACTACAAGCTCATTAATAAAAACAACGAGCGCCTGACGGTCGGCGTCTCCAATATGCTCTGGCACTACGACAAAGACCTGAGCGGTTATACCCTGGGTCAGGGCGGCTACTACAGCCCGCAGGAGTATGTCTCCTTTGCACTGCCGGTGACCTGGCGTAAACGCACGGAGAACTGGTCCTGGGAGCTGGGCGGCTCGGTGTCCTGGTCTCACTCGAAAACCAAAGACGAACTGCGCTACCCGATCCAGAATCTGATCCCGACCGATGAGCCAGACCGCTATACCGACCGGGGCGTGATGGAAACCGGCAGCAGTTCCTCAGGCACGGGTTATACCGCGCGGGCCATTATCGAACGCCGCGTAACGTCCAACTGGTTTGTGGGCATGGGCGTGGATATTCAGGAAGCGAAAGACTATACCCCAAGCCATGCGCTGATCTATGTGCGTTACTCTGCTGCAGGCTGGCAGGGCGATATGGACTTACCGCCGCAGCCGCTCATCCCTTACGCGGACTGGTAATCGGATTATCCTTAATCCATTTGTAAGTCTCTCTTAATAGCGCGGCAATCGGGTATACTCAGGCGCGCCAGGTTTACACCCTGGCGCGCCCTGCGCTTCGAGTTTTGTGGAGAGTCATTTTGCGTGTCAGCCGTTCCTTAACAATCAAACAGATGGCGATGGTTTCTGCCGTCACCATGCTGTTTGTACTGCTCTTCTGCGTAATTTTGCTGTTTCATTCCGTACAGCAGAATCGCTATAACACGGCTTCGCAGTTAGAAAGTATCGCGCGTTCGGTGCGCGGCCCGCTCTCTGCCTCTATCCTGAAAGGGGATATTCCCGAAGCGGAAACCATTTTAAAACGCATTCAGCCTGCCGGCGTCGTGAGCCGCGCCGATGTCGTCTTGCCCAACCAGTTTCAGGCGCTGCGGATGAGCTTTATTCCGGAGCGTCCCGTCCCGATGATGGTGATGCGCCTGTTTGAACTGCCGGTGCAGATTTCGCTGCCCGTTTATTCGCTTGAACGCCCGGCCAACCCGCAGCCGCTGGCCTACCTGGTATTACAGGCGGACTCCTACCGAATGTATAAATTCGTCATGAGCTGGGTGGTTACGTTAGTGACCACTTGCTTACTTATGACGCTTATTCTCAGCGTGGCGCTCACCTGGTGCATTAACCGGCTGATTGTTCATCCGCTGCGCCGTATCGCCCGCGAGCTGAATGCGCTTGCGCCGCAGGATCAGATGGGGCATCAGCTTGAGCTGCCGCGTCTGCATCATGACGATGAGATAGGCATGCTGGTGCGCAGCTACAACCTCAACCAGCAGCGCATTCAGCGCCAGCAGGATGAGTTAAACAGCAGCGCCACGCGCTTCCCGGTGTCGGAGCTTCCCAATAAAGCCTTCCTGATGGCGATGCTGGAGCAGACCGTTGCCCGTCAGCAAACCACGGCGCTGATGGTTATCGCCTGTGAAACCCTGCAGGACACGGCTGGCGTGCTCAAGGAGAGCCAGCGCGAAATGCTGCTGCTGACCCTGGTGGAAAAAGTGAAGTCTGTCCTTGCCCCGCGCATGGTGCTGACCCAGGTCAGCGGTTACGACCTGGTGGTGATTGCCAACGGCGTAAAAGAACCCTGGCATGCGATCACTTTAGGTCAGCAAGTACTCACTGTCATTAATGAGCGGTTGCCCATTCAGGGTATCCAGCTTCGTCCAAGCGCCAGTATCGGTATTGCGATGTACTATGGCGATTTAACGGCAGAGCAGCTTTATCATCGCGCGTTCTCGGCGGCGTTCACCGCCCGGCGCAAAGGGAAAAATCAGATCCAGTTCTTCGCGCCGGAAGAGATGGAAAAGGCGCAGCAGCGCCTGACGGAAGAGAGCGACATCCTGACCGCGCTGGATAACCGCCAGTTTGCCCTCTGGCTACAGCCGCAGGTGAATTTGCTGACGGGTGAAGTGAAAAGCGCCGAGGCACTGCTGCGCGTGCAGCAGCCAGATGGTTCATGGGAGCTGCCGGAAGGGCTGATTGAGCGCATTGAGTCCTGTGGCCTGATGGTTACGGTCGGCTACTGGGTGCTGGAGGAGTCCTGCCGTCAGCTTGCCGCCTGGCAGGAGCGCGGCGTGACGCTGCCGCTGTCGGTCAATTTGTCTGCCCTGCAGCTTATGCACCCGACCATGGTTTCAGAGATGCTGGAGCTGATCCATCGTTACCGAATCAAGCCTGATACGTTAACTCTGGAAGTGACGGAGAGCCGACGCATCGACGACCCTAATCAGGCGGTCGCAATTCTGAAACCGCTGCGTAATGCCGGCATTCGCATCGCGCTGGATGATTTTGGCATGGGGTACGCCGGGCTGCGTCAGCTTCAGCATATGAAAACCCTTCCGGTGGATGTGCTCAAAATTGACAAAGCGTTTGTCGATGGTCTGCCGGGCGACAGCAGCATGGTGCAGGCGATTATCCAGATGGCGCGCAGCCTCAACCTGCATCTTATTGCCGAGGGGATTGAAACCGAAGCGCAACGCGCCTGGCTGGCAGAGGCGGGCGTGGAGAGCGGACAAGGCTTCCTTTTTGCCCCTGCTGTTCCTTCGGATGTCTTTGAAGAACGATACCTTTCTGGTGCTGACAATAACGCAAAAGTGTAATTTTGTTGCTGGCTTGTGCGAGCCAGCTCAAAGTTCTTAACATTTGTGTTTCAAATTTGAACTGAGTTTATTTCTGTCCTGTTATGTGGGTGTTATTTTAAAGCCGCAGGTTAACCATAACCTTACAAAGCCTGTGGTTTTTCTTCCCAAGGACACCTTATGAAAACCTCACTCTTCAAAAGTCTTTATTTCCAGGTCCTGACAGCCATCGCCATCGGTATTCTGCTGGGTCACTATTACCCTGAGCTGGGCGCGCAAATGAAACCGCTTGGCGACGCGTTCGTTAAGCTCATCAAAATGGTCATCGCGCCGGTGATCTTCTGTACCGTCGTGACGGGCATCGCTGGCATGGAAAGCATGAAGGCGGTCGGTCGTACCGGTGCAGTGGCGCTTCTCTATTTTGAAGTGGTCAGTACCCTTGCGCTGATTATCGGTCTGATCATCGTCAACGTGGTGCAGCCGGGCGCGGGGATGAACGTAGACCCGTCAACGCTGGATGCCAAAGCGGTCGCGGTGTATGCCGAGCAGGCGAAGGATCAGGGTGTGGTGGCCTTCCTGCTGGACGTGATACCGGGCAGCGTCATTGGCGCGTTCGCCAGCGGAAACATCCTGCAGGTTCTGCTGTTTGCTGTGATGTTTGGCTTTGCCCTACACCGACTGGGCAGCAAAGGCCAGCTTATCTTTAATGTGATCGAAAGCTTCTCCCAGGTAATTTTCGGCATCATCAATATGATCATGCGCCTGGCGCCGATAGGTGCTTTCGGTGCGATGGCCTTTACCATCGGTAAATATGGCGTCGGTACGCTGGTGCAGCTGGGTCAGCTGATTATCTGCTTCTATATCACCTGTATCCTTTTCGTGGTCGTGGTGCTGGGCTCCATCGCCCGCGCGACGGGTTTCAACATCTTCAAATTTATCCGTTACATCCGCGAAGAGCTGCTGATTGTTCTGGGGACCTCCTCTTCAGAATCGGCGCTGCCGCGTATGCTCGACAAGATGGAAAAGCTTGGGTGCCGTAAATCGGTGGTCGGGCTGGTGATCCCGACGGGCTACTCCTTCAACCTGGACGGCACCTCGATATACCTGACGATGGCGGCCGTGTTTATCGCTCAGGCGACCAACAGCCATATGGATATTTTCCATCAGATTACCCTGCTGGTGGTGCTCCTGCTCTCCTCTAAAGGCGCGGCAGGCGTGACGGGCAGTGGTTTTATCGTGCTGGCTGCCACTATTTCCGCTGTGGGTCACCTGCCGGTGGCGGGTCTGGCGTTGATTCTCGGTATCGACCGCTTCATGTCAGAGGCGCGTGCGTTAACCAACCTGGTAGGTAACGGCGTGGCAACGGTGGTGGTGGCGAAATGGGTGAAAGAGCTGGATCACAAAAAGCTCGACGATACTCTGAATAACCGTTCAACTGACAGCAAAAATCCTGGCTTAACCTCTTAATCTTGTCACAAATGCCCGTATTCCCTTGTCGGGATGCGGGCTCCTGCGCATAATAACTGTTCGTACCTGTCATAATTCGACAAGATTTTTTTGGGTATATTTCACTTCTGACCGTGACGTTTTGCCGAACGCGCGGTCTAATCGACGTGTTTTCATCGTCATCTTTAAGAGTGAAGCGCGTCGCGAAACACTCTTTTTTAACCAGGAATGTTGATCAGGGGTTCACATGCAGGGCACAAAAATTCGACTCTTAACCGGCGGTTTGCTGATGATGGCAGCAGCCAGTTATGTGCAGGCAGATGCGCTCCAGCCAGACCCGGCCTGGCAACAAGGGACATTAGCGAACGGTTTTCAGTGGCAGGTTTTAGCCACTCCGCAACGTCCCAGTGACCGTGTAGAAATCCGTCTGTCCATTAATACCGGTTCCCTCGCGGAAAGCACTCAGCAAACCGGTTTTAGCCATTTTATTCCCCGGCTGGCGCTCACGCAGAGCGGCAGCCTGCAAGCGGTTCAGGTGCGTTCGCTTTGGCAGCAGGCCATCGATCCGAAACGCCCACTTCCTCCGGCTGTGGTCTCGTATGACTACACCATGTTTAACCTGAGCCTGCCTAATAACCGTAACGATCTGCTAAAAGAAGCACTTACATATCTCTCCGATGCCTCTGGCAATCTGGCGATTACGCCGGACACCGTCAACTATGCGCTGAGCAACAGCGACATGGTGGCGACCTGGCCCGGGGATACCAAAGAGGGCTGGTGGCGTTACCGCCTGAAGGGCTCGACGCTGCTGGGACATGACCCGGCCGAACCGCTGAAACAGCCGGTGGACGCCGAACAGGTAAAATCGTTCTACCAGAAGTGGTACACCCCGGATGCGATGACGCTGATCGTGGTCGGTAACGTGGACAGCCGCGCGGTGGTGGAGCAGATCAACAAAGCGTTTGGTGATTTGAAAGGCAAGCGTGAAACGCCAGCCCCTGTCCCGACGCTCTCACCGCTGCGTGCAGAGCCTGTCAGCATTATGACGGATGCCGTGCGTCAGGATCGCCTCTCCGTCATGTGGGATAACGCCTGGCAGCCCATCCGCGAGTCCGCGGCGATGTTGCGCTACTGGCGTGCCGATCTGGCGCGTGAAGCGCTGTTCTGGCACGTTCAGCAGACGCTGAGCAAGAACAACGTGAAGAATATCGGTCTTGGCTTTGACTGCCGCGTGCTGTTCCAGCGTGCGCAGTGCGCCATCAACGTTGAATCGCCGGGCGATAAGCTGAATGCCAATCTGGGCGTGGTCGCGAAAGAGCTGGCAAAAGTGCGTAAAGAGGGGCTTTCCGAAGAGGAATTCAACGCTCTCGTGGCGCAGAAAAAACTCGAGCTGCAGAAGCTGTTTGCGACTTACGCTCGCGCCGATACCGACATTCTGATCAGCCAGCGTATTCGCTCTCTGCAGAACCAGGTGGTGGACATTGCGCCGGAACAGTACCAGAAGCTTCGTCAGGACTTCCTGAACGGTCTGACCGTCGAGATGCTCAATCAGGACCTTCGTCAGCAGCTGTCGCAGGAGATGGCGTTGATCCTCCTGCAACCGAAGGGCGAGCCGGAATATGACATGAAGGAACTTCAGAAAACCTGGGATTCCATTATGGCTACCGCGCCGCAGCCTGCGCAGGCCGCCACGGCTGATGATTTACATCCGGACGCGACGGATATTCCGCAGGGGCAGTAATGCTTAAACATTCCCTCTCCCTGTGGGAGAGGGTTAAGGTGAGGGCATTAGCCCGCACCCTCCTTAAACAGGCATCGCCTCACGCGGAATAATCGCCCCGCGATACTGAATCACCGTGCTGGCCGTCAGGTGACCACGCTGTGCCGCCGCTTCCGGCGTTCCACCCGTCAGACGTACTGCCAGATAGCCCGCGCTGAATGAATCGCCGGCCGCCGTGGTATCAATCACTTTCTCTTTGGCAAGCTTCACCGCCGGAACGTCAACCAGCGCTTCGCCCGCCACCGCGACCAGGCACGAATCCGCCCCGCGCTTAATCACCACTTCGCTCACGCCAGCCGCCTGCGTGCGTGCAATCACGTCCTCTACCGGTTTCTTACCCCACAGGGCGTCTTCATCGTCGAGCGTGAGGAAGGCGATGTCGGTGCACTGCAGCATCTGCTGATAGACCTGCTGCGTCTCTTCGCGGCTGGCCCACAGGCGCGGGCGGTAGTTGTTATCGAAAATAACCTTGCCGCCGTTTGCACGGCATTCGCGCAGCAGCGAGAGCAGCTTTTCACGGCTGGTGGGGCTCAGGATCGCCAGGCTAATCCCGCTCAGATAGAGGTAATCAAAGGTCGCCAGCTCTTCGCAGATGGCTGCGGCCGCGTCGCTCTCCAGCCAGAATTTGGCCGCGGCTTCGTTACGCCAGTAATAAAACGTGCGTTCGCCGGTGCTGTCGGTTTCGATGTAATAAAGTCCCGGGAGGCGGTTCTCCATACGCTGAATCAACGACGTTTCAACATGTTCACTCTGCCAGGCCTCCAGCATTTGCTGGCTGAAGCTGTCCGTGCCCAGGGCGGTCACGTAGTTCACGGTAAGCGCCTTAGGTGCAACCTGACGGGCAATATAAACGGACGTGTTTAACGTATCGCCACCAAATCCGCGGCTGACTTCCGCGCCTTTTTGTGACAGCTCAATCATGCATTCGCCAATCACGGCAATTTTTTTGGACATAGTCGTGAACCTGAACAGAAGAATTATCAGCAGTGTGCGCTGAGTGAATTAACTGGTCAACTATATTAAAACAACGTTCCATTATTTTATTTGAGCCAGCGCGTGTTCCCGCGCATTTCTGTCATCTTAATTTCATTTTCCCGGTGAATTGAACATAAAGTTCTCAATTGTCGCGCCGATAATCCTGTGACGAGTCCAGAAAGGCTATCCCAACAACAGGACATCTGAAATGAAGTCAGAGCAGGTTATCCAGCGGCTGAGCACTACGCCTGAGGCAAGTATTGAGAACTTGCAGGAGCATCGCTACTGGCTGCAATGTGAGCGTGCGTACACCTATCAGCCGATCTACCGAACAGATGGTCGACTGATGGCAATTGAAATTTTAACCGTCGTTACGCATCCCTCAAACCCTACTCAGCGCATCGCGCCGGATCGCTATTTTGCCGAAGTTGCCGTTCGCCAGCGTCTGGACGTGCTGGAAGAGCAGCTTCGTATGCTGGCGACGAAGCAGCCCTTTTTCGAACAGCACGATATTCTCGCTTCGGTGAACGTCGATGGTCCAACCCTGCTGGCGCTGCGCCAGAACGCAAAATTGCAGGAGCTGATCGCCACCCTGCCGTGGATGCGCTTTGAGCTGGTGGAGCATGTCCGCCTGCCGCAGGACTCCTCGTTTGCGTCAATATGCGAATACGGCCCGCTGTGGCTGGATGACTTTGGCACCGGCATGGCGAACTTCTCCGCCCTGAGTGAGGTGCGCTACGACTACATCAAAGTGGCCCGCGACCTGTTCATTATGCTGCGTCAGACCCCGGAAGGGCGGAATCTGTTTACGCTGTTATTACAGCTGATGAACCGCTATTGCCAGGGCGTGATTGTTGAAGGTGTGGAAACACTGGAAGAGTGGCGTGATGTGCAAAACTCTCCCGCAGCGGCGGCGCAAGGCTATTATCTCTCCCGCCCGGTACCCATGGATCGCCTCGATAGCGTTATAACGACCCTCTGATAAGCCCGCTTCCCTTTGTCTGGACTATAGTTTTACAGGACAGGTCATCAGGAAAGGGGATAAAAATGACGAGAACAACCAGGGTAATCTCCTGGACAGCAGGGATTTTCTTGTTGTTGATCGTGGTCGTCGCCATCATTATTGCGACGTTTGACTGGAACCGTCTCAAGCCGACCATCAACCAGAAAGTCTCAACCGAACTGAACCGCCCCTTCGCCATACGCGGCGATTTAGGGGTGGTATGGGAGCGTCAGAAAGAGGAGCCCGGCTGGCGCAGCTGGATCCCCTGGCCACACGTCCATGCCGACGACATCATTCTCGGCAACCCGCCGGATATCCCGGACGTCACCATGATCCACCTGCCGCGCGTTGAAGCCACGCTGGCTCCGCTGGCGCTCTTCACCAAAACGGTCTATCTGCCGTGGATCAAACTTCAGCAGCCCGATGCGCGTCTGATCCGACTCTCAGAAAAAAACAACAACTGGACGTTTAACCTTGCCAGCGACAGCGAAAAAGATCCGAATGCCCGGCCTTCCTCCTGGTCATTCCGTCTCGACAATATTCTTTTCGATCGCGGGCGGATCGCCATCGACGATAAGGTCAGCAAGGCGGATGTGGAGATCCTCGTCGATCCGCTGGGCAAACCGCTGCCGTTTAGCGAAGTCACGGGCACGAAAGCAAAAGGCGATGCGGCAAGCGTGGGTGACTATGTCTTCGGCCTGACGGCAAAAGGACGCTACAACGATCGGCCTCTCAGCGGTAAAGGGAAAATTGGCGGCATGCTGGCGCTGCGGAGCGAAGGCACGCCGTTCCCGGTGCAGGCGGACTTCCGTTCCGGTAACACCCGCGTGGCGTTCGTGGGCACGGTCAACGACCCGATGAATATGGGCGGCGTCGATCTTCAGCTTAAATTTGCCGGCGATTCGCTGGGCGAGCTTTATGAACTGACCGGCGTGTTGCTGCCGGATACCCCGCCGTTCGAAACGGACGGGCATCTGGTCGCCAAAATCGATACCGAAAAATCGTCCGTTTTTGACTACCGGGACTTCAACGGCCGCATCGGCGACAGTGATATTCACGGCACGCTGACCTACACCACCGGAAAACCGCGCCCGAAACTGGAAGGGGATGTTGAGTCCCGTCAGCTGCGTCTGGCCGATCTGGGCCCGCTAATTGGCGTGGATTCCGGAAAAGGCACCAAATCAAAAGAGGTCAAAAAGGACGTTCAGCCTGCCGGCAAAGTGCTGCCATACGATCGCTTCGAAACCGACAAATGGGACGTGATGGATGCGGATGTGCGCTTCAAAGGCGGAAAAATTGAACATGGCAGTACGCTGCCGATCAGCAATCTTTCGACCCATATTCTCCTCAAAAATGCCGACCTGCGCCTGCAGCCGCTGAAATTTGGCATGGCGGGCGGGACAATTTCCTCGAACATTCATCTGGAAGGCGATAAGAAGCCGATGCAGGGACGGGCGGAGATCCAGGCGCGTCGATTGAAGCTGAAAGAGCTGATGCCGAACGTAGAGCTGATGCAGAAAACCCTCGGTGAAATGAACGGTGATGCCGACATTCGCGGCGTGGGGAACTCGGTGGCGGCGCTGCTGGGCAGCGGCAATGGTAACCTGAAGCTGCTGATGAACGACGGGCTGGTCAGCCGCAACCTGATGGAGATTCTGGGGCTGAACGTCGGTAACTACGTCATCGGGCAAATTTTTGGTGATGACGAGGTGCGGGTGAACTGCGCGGCGGCAAATCTGGATCTGGTTAACGGCGTGGCGCGTCCGCAGATATTTGCCTTCGACACGGAAAACGCGGTGATTAACGTGACCGGGACCGCCAGCATGGCCTCGGAGCAGCTTGATTTGACGATTGACCCGGAAAGTAAGGGGATCCGCATTATCACCCTGCGCTCGCCGCTTTACGTGCGCGGGACCTTCAAAAACCCGCAGGCGGGCGTGAAGCCCGGACCGCTGATTGCGCGCGGTGCGGTGGCTGCGGCCCTGGCGACGCTGGTCACCCCGGCCGCAGCGCTGCTGGCGTTGATTTCGCCGTCAGAAGGCGAGGCCAATCAGTGCCGGACTATTTTGTCGCAGATGAAGAAGTAGCTCCCTTCCTCCCTCTCCCTGTGGGAGAGGGGCGGGGTGAGGGCATCGGACCGCAGTGAATTACAGAGCCTGGTGCTTCGTCTCGTGCGTCAGCAGCAGCGCAATCAGCGTCAGCGCCGCCATGGCCGCCAGATAGACACCCACATAGAACAGACCATAGTTCGCCTGCAGCCAGGTGGCGATATACGGCGCAACGGACGCGCCCAGAATAGAGGCAACGTTGTAGGAGAACGACGCGCCGGTATAACGCACTTCCGTCGGGAACAGCTCAGGCAGCAGCGCGCCCATCGGGCCGAAGGTCAGCCCCATCAGGCTCAGGCCAATCAGCAGATAGGCCATCACCAGCGCCGGGCTACCTGAACCCAGCAGCGGTGGGAAGACGAACAGCGCGAACAGAATAATCAGCGTGGTGATCGTAATCATGCTCGCACGACGACCGAATTTATCCGCCAGCAGGCCCGCAATCGGTACCATCACACCAAACCCGATCACCGCCATCATCAGCATCCACAGCACTTCGTTACGCGGCAGGCCCAGGCCAACCGGCGCGGCGGCGGTACTGAACGTCATGGAGTAGACGGTCATGATGTAGAACAGCGTATAGGTTGCCAGCATGATGAACGTGCCCAGCACGGTCACGCGGACGTGTTTGGTCAGCAGCGTACCCAGCGGCACTTTCACCTGCTTGTTCGCTGCGGCCACTTTCGCAAACACAGGAGTCTCATGCAGCGAAACACGCACATACAGGCCAATCAGCACCAGCACGGCTGAGAAGATAAACGGGAGACGCCAGCCCCAGCTCATGAACTGTTCATCCGTCAGCAGCCAGGAGAGCAGCAGGAACGTCCCGTTGGCAAAGAAGAAGCCAATCGGCGCGCCCAGCTGCGGGAATGAACCGTACAGCGCGCGCTTGCGCGCCGGGGCGTTCTCGGTGGCCAGCAGCGCCGCGCCGCCCCATTCACCGCCCAGCCCCAGACCCTGACCGAAACGCGCCAGCGCCAGCAGGACCGGCGCCAGAATGCCGATGGTTTCATAGGTCGGCAGCAGACCGATGGCCACGGTAGAGATGCCCATCGTCAGCAGCGAGGCCACCAGGGTGACTTTGCGGCCAATGCGATCGCCAAAGTGTCCAAACAGCGCAGAGCCAATCGGACGCGCAACAAACGCGATGGCAAAGGTGGCCAGAGACTGCAGCGTGGCCGCCGTCGGATCGCCCTGCGGGAAGAAAATATGCGGGAAGACGATGACCGCGGCGGTGGCATAAATATAAAAGTCGAAGAACTCAATGGCGGTGCCAATCAGCGAGGCGACGACAACTTTATTGCGCGAGTTTACCGGAACGTTTTCCGTTCCTGAGTCGAGTGTGGTGGCTGTTGCTTGCATAATATTTTCTTATTTTTGTCGAACGAAAGGCCATATTACGCACAGCAAAAGCGACATTTCAATCTGTAACAAAGCCGCGCGCTGGTGATAAAAGCAACAAAAAGCGGATAATTTTCAGGCCAGCGAAAACACGTCTATGAAATGCTTCACAGATTTTAAATATCAGTCAATTAAACTGGTTTTCGGTTAAATAAAAGTTACGGACTGGATTTATATGCTGAAATGATGAATCGGGCTGAAGTTTCAGCCCGAGAGCGGGGCTAGCGGTGCGTTTTACCGGGCATTCGCGTGTCGCCTTTGTACTCGGCGGTGGCAATCCATGCCGCGCAGAACAGGGTCAGACGCGCGAAAAAGTAGAAGAAGGCCATCAGTCCCAGCACCGAGCCAAACGCCGCGCCAGAAGGGGATTTGACCAGCGACGGCAGCGTGTAGGTCATCACGATTTTGATCACCTCAAAGCCGATCGCCGCAATCAACGTGCCGCGGATCAGCGCCTTCTTGCGCGGACGATGGCGGGGCAAGCGCCAGAAGATCCAGAAGAACAGCAGGTAGTTGGCGAAGATGGAAATGGCCAGCCCAATGCCGCGCCAGGCGGGCTTCAGCCATTCGATGTAATTAAGATAGAGCGCGGAGATGATCATCTGCTGCGCCGAGCCCGCCACGGAGGTAATGGAAAGCGTCACGATCAGCGCGACGAGCAGGCCAATCAGCGAAACAAAATCGCGGAGATACTTCACCCAGATTTTCTCCTGGTCCTGCGGCTTACGTTCCCAGACGTCGCGCGACTGGGCGCGGATGGCCTCGCGCAGGTTGCCCATCCAGTTAACGCCGGAGTAAAGGGCAATCAGCAAACCGACGATGCCGACGGTGGTACGCTGCTGAACGGCGGTATTGATGGTGCTTTTGAGCGTGCTGGCAAGGGTCGGGTCACTGACGTTATTCAGGATTTTACTGAAGATATCCTGCAGCAGCGTCGGGTGCGACGCGAGCACAAAGCCGGCTGCGGCAAACGACACCATCAGGATGGGTATCATCGACAGGAAGGAAAAATAGGTGATGGCGGCACCAAACTGGTTCCCCATGCGGTCATTAAACCGTTCTGTGGCGCGTATCAGATGCGCAACCATGGGAAACTGCTGAATTCTCGCGGCGATGCCGGTGACGGTCCCCAGCGCTTTGCTGGCGGAGCCCGGCGTTTTGGCCTCTTCGGGCCCGGTTTCCATCTTTTTGACGGGCTCATACTCTAAATGTTGGGTGGGTCGTTGCGGGTTGTTTTCCGGCGTCACGCGCATTTTCCTTTTCGTTGAGCTGGATGTGTTTTTGAATTATAGCCTGCGGCTAGTCCACGTAAGCTTTTGTGAGTTCGGTAAGCCACTCCATGAACAGATGGACCCGGCGGGAGAGGTTGCGGCGGTGGGGGTAAATCAGGGAGACAGGCATCGGTTCGGCCCGGTATTGCGGGAGGATCTCAATCAGTTTCTTCGCGCGCAGTAAATCGCGCACCCCAACCCGCGGAACCTGAATAATGCCCAGCCCGGCGAGACAGGCAGCCTGGTAAGTTTCCGTGCTGTTGACGGTTAACACCCCGCCCGTTTTTATCCACTGCGTCGTACTGCCATTATAAAACTCAAAGCCCTGCGGGCGGGTTCCCAGCATCGCGGCGTAGTGGATCACGGCGTGCGAGCCTAAATCGTCCAGGGTTTCCGGATAGCCAAATCGCGCCAGATAATCCGGGCTGGCGCAGTTAATCACCGACAGCTTGCCCAGCGGACGGGCAATCAGCCCTGAATCCTTCAATGTGCCGACGCGCACCACGCAATCAAACCCTTCGCGGATCACATCCACCAGACGATCGCTGCTGCTGAGCTCGAGTTCAATGCCCGGATAGTGCTGCAGAAAAGCAGGCAGTTTGGGGATGACTAAATTTCGAGCAACGCCGACGGGCATATCCACGCGGAGCCGACCGCTGATGCTGGAGGGGTCGTGCTGAAACATACCGTCGAGTTCATCAAGGTTTGCCAGCAGATCTTTTGCCCGTTCGTAATAGACCATGCCGTCCTGCGTCAGGCTGACGCGGCGCGTGGTGCGGTGCAATAGCTGGGTGCCAAGCCGGTTTTCCAGAGCCTGAATTTGCCGCGAGACGCTGCCTTTCGGCAGGGTTAATGTTTCGGCCGCGCGGGAAAAACTCTCCAGTTCCGCGACGCGGACGAACAACTGCATTGCGTGAATTTTATCCATAGAGGAAGCTCATTGTTGTTTCTGATGAAACAGTGAAGCGTTTTAACCCATCTTTATTGATTTTCTATCACCTAATAAGCTCTTTCTCAATCTCCTTAACAGCCAAAACGAGGTTTATGATGAGTGAACGTATCGCATTAGTGACGGGTGGTAGCCGTGGTCTGGGTAAAAACGCTGCGTTAAAGCTGGCGGCAGACGGAACGGGAATTGTCCTGACATACAACCGTAGCCAGCAGGAAGCGCTGGATGTTGTGCATGAAATTCAGGAAAAAGGCGTCAACGCAGCGGCATTACAGCTCAACGTCGGGGATATCACGGGTTTTGATCATTTTGCCCGACAGCTTCAGGAAACCCTTAAGACCGTCTGGCAGCGCGAAACCTTTGACTATTTATTGAACAATGCCGGAACGGGTTTATATGCGCCCTATGCCGACACGACGGAAGCGCAGTTTGATGAAGCGCTGAACATTCATTTCAAAGGACCTTTCTTCCTGACCCAGCGCCTGCTGCCGCTGCTTAACGACGGGGGGCGTATACTCAACGTCTCCAGCGGGCTGGCCCGTTTTACCCAGCCGGGCTCCGGGACCTACGCGGCCATGAAGGGAGCGATGGAAGTGCTGACGCGTTATCAGGCGAAAGAGCTGGGCGCGCGCGGAATTTCCGTCAATATTATTGCGCCGGGCGCGATAGAAACTGACTTTGGCGGCGGACGCGTGCGCGACAACGCGGAGCTGAATCAGCTTCTGGCCTCGCAGACGGCGCTGGGACGGGTGGGGCTGCCGGACGATATTGGCGATGCCATTGCGGCACTGCTCAGCGATAAATTGGGCTGGATGAACGCGCAACGTATTGAAGTATCAGGCGGTATGTTCCTGTGATGCACGGGCTTAAGGGGAAGGAGCCCCTTAATGAAACCCTTCGTATGGATGTGTCTGCATACTGACAGCGATAAAGAACGCAGGCAGCCATAGCCGATAACCCCTTTTCATCACGATATTTCTCAAGAGAAAGACCCGGATGTTTTTTTATTAACGCAATGGCGGAAGAAAATATTTTCAGCGAATGACGTTTGATATTCGTTTCTTCTTAATAGCGACACTGAAGAGGAAACGACGTCCGGGAAATATCTGCTAAAAAGCGGTTGGTCAGGAATTATTATTCAGGTATTCCTGCTGTAATAAACCAAATAGCCAGTCATTTTGCCAGCGCCCCGCAAGGTAATAGCTCTCGCGTAATTCACCTTCCAGACGAAAGCGGGCTTTTTCCAGCAGGCGTCTTGACGCAACATTTCCCGCGGTGACGGTGGCGGTGAGTCGCCGTATACCGCCCTGATCAAAAGCGTAATCGCAAAGCGCTTTCAGGGATTCAAAGCCGTAACCTTTCCCCTGCGCCTCGGGTGCGAAAAGGAAGCCCACTTCGGCGCAGTCTTCCTCCCGATGAATATACCCGGTAACGCCCAGCGGGGCCTGTGAGGCGGTGTCACGTACGACGAGACAAAGCCAGTGCGCGCTGCCCGGTGCCCATGGGGTCAGGCGCGAATCAAACGCCTCGCGGATCGCCGCGACGGGGCGGCCTTCCGCCACAAAGCGCATCACGTCCGGGTGCTGCTGTAGCGCCAGAAAAAAGGGCCAGTCTTGTTCCTGCAGGGGCGAACAGGTCAGGCGAGAGGTAATTAAAACCGGCATTCAGATTCTCCTGAAACATTTTAAATCATTTTAGGGTTGTCACTTTATTTCAACAGAAAGTCAGGTATGGTTAACCGCGTATAAATAAAAAGAATAAAGGGCGTTTCGTGCCCATTCCGGATGTCTTCGTTGTCGCTTAAGGAAAACAATGACTCTCAGCACATCACATCATATTCGCGAACAGTTTGAACACTGTCTGGCGGTCATTCGCCATGCGTCGGTGGAAATTTTACTCCTTCTGAATGTACATGCTTCTGAGGGAAAAGATCCACGCTGGTTTCTGGAACAACTCGACAGCGCGCGATTAGCTCTGGGCGGCTGGGGAGCCGTTGCGAAAAAACTCAACCTCAATGATGCCGAGATGTCGGAATTTACGCTCCAGCTGCGCCTGCTGCAGCAGCGCGTTCCGCAGTATGAAAGCGGACAGGATGTGAGTGAAAACCAGCTTATTGCGGCGATGCGGTTTGTGACCGCGCTGGAACATCTTCGCCTGCAGCAGCCGCTGTTGACCTACAGCACCGACCTGGCACCGGGAAGCGAACTCCAGCAGCAGCAGGCGCACAAGCAGGTACGCGCGATTGAGCTGATGATTAAAGGACTCATCCAGCAGGCCTGGCCCGATCAGGTGCGGCTGAACAACCATCTTAAGACCCTGTTTAACGCTGACCGCGTGCGGCGCTGGCTGAAGCTTGGCGAGATCAACGATGTCCTGAGCGGCATGATGTTCAGCGAACTGGCGCAGATGCTGGTGGATAAAAAAGAGTTCAGCCGCTATTACGCTTCGCTGTTCAGCGACCCGTCCATGCTGACGCTGCTGGTTGAACCGCGCAAAACGCTGCAAACCTTCCTCGATGACATTCGGCAAATCCGCAACAGCATCACCGTTCAGAAAACGCTAAGCTCGGCGCAAATCCAGCTGCTGGATAACTACTACGCGCAGATCGCGCGGCCCGTTCAGCGCGCGTTTGAAGAGGGGAGAACGCGCGTCAATCCGGCCGGATTCATGGCGGTAGATGCCAGCGAATTGCATACCTTCTGGGAAAAGGCGCAGAAAATGGATCGGGTCACCGGTGGGGATCTGTTTGAAGTCCGTGACACTATTGAAAAGCCGACCCAGCGCGCGCCGCGTACCCCTGAACAACGCGAGCAGCTCATTTCCGGTGCGCTATGGGGGGCGGTTGGCGTCATGGTGATTGCTATCGTGGCGGGGGGCTTCTGGCTGGTGACCAGCAGCAAACCGCAGCCTGCAACCGCCAGCGCGGCTGAAGCGGCCCCTCCGCAGGAAATGCGCGAGACGCCTTCTTCGCGCGAAACGCTCACGCGCATGGGGGTCACCTGGGACGAGAATAATTTCCGCTCGGCCATTAACCGCAACGATACCCGCGTGACCCTGCTATTTTTGCAGGGCGGTATGGACTGGAAGCTGTCCTGGACCGAAGAGGCGATGTCGGCAGGCTATGACGATGTGCTGGAGCTGATGCTACGCTACCGCCAGAACATGGTGGAAGAGAAGCCGTGCCGTCGCTTCATCAACACGCTCAGCCACGCCATGTCGAACGGCGAGTCTCTGACCTCGGTTCGTAAAGAGTATCTCAAAGCTTTCTGCACCGTGCCTGCCGTGGTGAAACGCCAACAGCACGATCTCGACATGGCCACACGCCGCGCGCAGTCGCAGCCGGATGCCACCACGAAAAAATGGCAGTCCATTCAGACTGCCATTTATGAAGTGATTCGCTAAGTCGTTCTCCCTCTCCCTGTGGGAGAGGGGCGGGGTGAGGGCACCAGACCGCACCCCGTTTAAGGCTCCCCATACAACCCAATCAGCCGTCGCACCACGCCGTTCGTCCAGCCGAAACCGTCCTGCAGCGGATACTCACCCCCGCCGCCTTCGCGCGGCGTGCTGCTGGCGATGTGGTACTTCTCAATCAGCTTGTGATGCGTCTTATAAAAATGGTTCACCGTATGCAGCCAGCTCCAGGCGATCTCATCGCCCAGCGAGTCGTTGCCGTACTGCTTGAACCCCTGAATCGCCATCCACTGCAGCGGCGCCCAGCCGTTGGGTTTATCCCACTGCTCGCCGGTTTCGTACTCGGTCGCCAGAATTCCGCCCGGCGTCAGCAGACGCGCCTTGACCGCATCCGACAAACGTTCTGCCTGCTCGTGCGTCGCCATTCCAACATACAGCGGCACAATGCTGGCGGCAGAAAACAGCGCCAGCTCTTCGCGTCGCCAGTCGTAATCGCGGTAGCAGCCGCTCTCCTCGTCCCACAGATAGCGGTTCACCGCCGCGCGGCGATCGTTGGCTTTCTGGCGGAACGCCTCTGCCGTCTCTTTATCCCCTTTCGACGCGGAGATGTTGGCGATAGCGCTTTCCAGCTTGAACAGGAAGGCGTTCAGATCGATGGGGATAAACTGCGTCGTGCGGATGCTGGCGAGCCGCGACGGATCGCGCAGCCAGCGGGACGAGTAATCCCAGCCGGACGCCGCCCCCGCGCGCAGGTCGCGATACACCTCATTGGGCGGACGACCCGAGTGGCGGGCAGTTTCCACGTCCTCGATCCACGATTCGTCGCGCGGGGTATCGCGGTCATCCCAGTAGCGGTTGAGCAGTGAACCGTCCGGCATGCGCACGGCGCTGCGGTAAGCCTGGTTAAGCAGCAGCGACTCCGCGCCGTCCATCCAGAAGGCGTACTCCATTTTGAGGTGGTCCAGATAGCGTTTCGCACCGCGCACGCCGTCCTCCTCGAACAGCTCCACCATCAGGGCAAAGACCGGCGGCTGCGAGCGGCTGAGGTAATAGGTGCGGTTGCCGTTGGGGATATGCCCGTAGCGTTCAATCAGCCAGGCGAAGTTGTCCGCCATACATTTGAGCAGATCGTTACGGCCGCTCTCCGCCAGCCCCAGCATGGAGAAATAGGAATCCCAGTAGTAGGTCTCGCTGAATCGCCCGCCGGGGACGATATAGGCTTGCGGCAGGGCCAGCAGGGAGGACCAGGGAATGTGATCCTGCGGCTCGCGCGTCAGCACCGGCCACAGGTTATCAATATGCTCTTTCAGGGAGAGTCCCGGGTCGGAGACATATTCTGTGCCGTACGTTTCCGGCATCCAGAAGTGGTTCTCCACAAACTGGCGCAGGTCGAAATCCCGGTGGCGTCTGACCTTGCGGTAGCGGATCAGGATATCCAGCGGATCCATCTTCGGCGCGCAGTCGGGAAAGGTTTTACTGTCCGCAAACAGCCGCGTCGACTGCACATGCTCGAACAGTTCAAGATAGCGGTCTGCGGGCGTCAACGCATCGGAGGCCGGTAGCCCCTCGATCATTTCGGGTTCCGGCTCCGCCTCAATCATTTCATCCAGTTTCAACTCGCAGGGATCGGTCTCGTAGCGCAGCTCTTCTGCAATCTCGAACTCGATGTTCTCGGTAGCCTGTAGTTTCTGGTTGAACATGGTGATAGGGACCTCCGGTTGTGTGTTCAAAAGACAGGTTTATCCGGGCGTCTTATAAGCGTAGACATTCGCTTCGGTAGATGGGGAGGGATATGTGCGGTAGATCACTATTTTCGGAGCATTCGTTTTGCAACGATTTATGAATGTTAAAAAAATGCCCCTCCGGAGAGGGGCATCAGGATTAACGCATGGTCACAAACTCTTCCGCGGCCGTCGGGTGGATTGCCACGGTGTTGTCGAAGTCTTTCTTGGTTGCGCCCATCTTCAGCGCCACGGCGAAGCCCTGCAGGATCTCGTCCATACCGAAGCCGATGCCGTGGATGCCGACAATCTTCTCTTCCGGGCCCACGCAGACCAGCTTCATGCGGCACGGCTGACGGTGAGAGGTGACGGCGGTGTACATGGCGGTAAACGCCGATTTATACACTTTCACCTGGTCGTCGCCGTACTGTTCGCGCGCCTGCGGCTCGGTTAAGCCGACGGTGCCGATTGGCGGGTGGCTGAAGACCACGGTCGGGATGTTGCTGTAGTCCAGATGCTCTTCCGGCTTGTTGTTGAACAGGCGCTCGGAGAGACGACGACCCGCCGCAACGGCGACCGGCGTCAGCTCAACCGCGCCGGTGTTATCGCCGACCGCATAAATGCCCGGTACGCTGGTGTTCTGGAATTTATCGACGACGATATAGCCTTTTTCGTCGGTTTTCACGCCCGTCACGCCCAGGTTGAAGTTATCGTTCGCAGGTTCACGGCCAATCGCCCAGATCAGGCAATCGACGGTCTGGCTGCGGCCATCTTCCAGCTCAAGCGTCAGGCTACCATCCGCGTTTTTCACCACCGCTTTTGGCACGGCGTTGGTGTGCAGGGTCGGGCCTTCGGTGTTCATCACTTCAACCAGCGTATCGACAATCAGCGGGTCAAAGCTGCGCAGCGGCGCGTGTTTACGTACGAACAGGTGCGCTTCCGCGCCCAGGCCGTTAATCACGCCAGCCAGTTCCACCGCGATATAGCCCGCGCCAACAACGGCAACGCGTTTTGGCAGGGCAGGCAGCTCGAAGAAACCGTCGGAGTCGATGCCGTATTCCACGCCCGGGATGTTCGGGTGGCTCGGACGACCGCCGGTGGCGATCAGGATGTGATCGGCGGTGATCGTCTCGCCGTTCACTTCGATCGTTTTCGCGTCCACAAAGCGGGCGAAACCGTGGATAACATCGACGTTATTTTTACCCAGCACGTTGTCGTACGAGGTGTGAATACGGTCGATGTAGGCGGTACGGCTGGCGATCAGTTTGTCCCAGTCGAAGCGGTTGATGGTGGTGTCAAAGCCGTAGTCCGGGCCATACATATGGATAGCTTCACGGATCTGCGCCGCATGCCACATCACTTTCTTCGGTACACAACCCACGTTCACGCAGGTGCCGCCCAGCGCTTTGGCTTCAATCAGCGCGCACTTCTGGCCGTACATGGCCGCACGGTTGATGGAGGCGATGCCGCCGCTGCCGCCGCCGATTGCGATGTAGTCATAATGCTTAGTCATTGCTTTTGTCCTTAATCGTGAATTGCCGCGATTGTATACCTGAAATCAATAGTTTCCACCGATGACTGCGATTACTCCGGCACGATCCAACTGACGGTGGCGTGGCCCGTACCGGCGGGCACCAGCGTTTTATGCAGCCACGGCAGCACGTTGTTCATCTGCGCTTCGAGCTTCCACGGCGGGTTGATCACAATCATCCCGGAGGCGGTCATGCCGCGCTGATCGCTGTCAGGGCGTACCGCCAGCTCGATCTGCAGGATCTTGCGGATGCCGGTTGCTTCCAGGTCTTTGATCATGCGTTTGATTTGCGCGCGCAACACCACCGGGTACCACAGGGCATATGTCCCGGTGGCGAAGCGTTTGTAGCCTTCGTGGATGCCGGTTACCACCGCCTGATAGTCGGTTTTGATTTCGTACGGCGGGTCGATCAGCACCAGGCCGCGACGGGAAACCGGCGGCAGCTTGGCTTTCAGCTGCTGGTAGCCGTCGGATTTTTCCACGCGGGCGCGGCTGTCTTTCTGGAATTCAGAACGCAGCAGCGGGAAATCGCTCGGATGCAGCTCGGTCAACTGGAGGCTGTCCTGCTCGCGCAGCAGCTGGCGTGCAATCAGCGGTGAACCAGGGTAGTAGCGCAGCTGGCCGTTGCGGTTGAAGTGATTCACCACGCCGATGTAAGGCTCCAGCTCGGCAGGCAGGTCGTCCTGCTGCCAGATGCGGGCAATCCCTTCCAGATATTCACCGGTACGCTCGGCATGCTCGCCGCTCAGCTGATAACGGCCCGCGCCCGCGTGCGTGTCCAGATAGAGAAACGGCTTCTCTTTCTCTTTGAGCGATTCGATGATCAGGCTCTGAACGGTGTGTTTAAGGACGTCGGCGTGGTTGCCTGCGTGGAAGCTGTGGCGATAACTGAGCATGGATGAATGTGTTCCAGGTAGTAAACGTAGGCCCGATAAGCGTAACGCCATCGGGCAAAAATAGAGCGTATCGCCACAGTATACAGAAAAGTTTCCACCGCCGCGAAAGCGCAACGTCCGGCATTGAAATCCTCTACACTTAACCCCATTCTAGATCCCATATGCACAGCGCCGGATGCGCGCTTCATTCACCTATTTCAACAGGACAGCGTTTATGACCAATCCATTACTGACGCCTTTTTCGTTGCCGCCGTTTTCTAAAATCCTCCCTGAGCATGTGGTTCCAGCCGTTACGCAATCGCTGGACAACTGCCGCGCGGCGGTAGAAAGCGTGGTAGCGCAGGGCGCGCCGTACACCTGGGAAAATCTGTGTCAGCCGCTGGCCGAAGTGGACGACGTGCTGGGGCGTATCTTCTCCCCGGTGAGCCACCTGAACTCGGTAAAAAACAGCCCGGAACTGCGCGAAGCCTACGAACAGACCCTGCCGCTGCTCTCTGAGTACAGCACCTGGGTCGGGCAGCACGAAGGGCTCTACAAAGCCTACCGCGACCTGCGCGACGGCGACCACTATGCCGAACTGAGCACGGCGCAGAAAAAATCGGTCGATAACGCCCTGCGTGATTTTGAGCTGTCCGGGATTGGCCTGCCAAAAGAGAAGCAGACCCGCTACGGCGAAATCGCCGCGCGTCTGTCCGAGTTGGGCAACCAGTACAGCAACAACGTGCTCGACGCCACCATGGGCTGGACGAAGCTGATTACCGACGAAGCTGAGCTGGCCGGTATGCCGGAAAGCGCGCTGGCGGCGGCAAAAGCCCAGGCTGAAGCGAAAGAGCAGGAAGGCTTCCTGTTGACGCTGGATATCCCGAGCTATCTGCCGGTGATGACCTACTGCGACAACCAGGCCCTGCGCGAAGAGATGTACCGCGCGTACAGCACCCGCGCCTCCGATCAGGGGCCGAATGCCGGTAAGTGGGACAACAGCCCTGTGATGGCGGAAATCCTCGCCCTGCGTCACGAGCTGGCGCAGCTGCTGGGCTTCGAAAACTACGCCGATAAATCCCTCGCCACCAAAATGGCGGAGAACCCGCAGCAGGTGCTCGACTTCCTGACCGATCTGGCGAAACGCGCCCGTCCGCAGGGTGAGAAAGAGCTGGCCCAGCTGCGTGCCTTCGCGAAAGCCGAGTTCGGCGTGGACGAGCTGCAGCCGTGGGATATCGCGTACTACAGCGAAAAACAGAAGCAGCACCTCTACAGCATCAGCGACGAGCAGCTGCGTCCGTACTTCCCGGAAAATAAAGCCGTTAACGGCCTGTTCGAAGTGGTAAAACGCATCTATGGCATCACCGCCAAAGAGCGTACCGACATCGACGTCTGGCATCCGGACGTGCGCTTCTTCGAGCTGTATGACGAGAAAAACGAGCTGCGCGGCAGCTTCTACCTCGATCTCTACGCGCGTGAGAACAAGCGCGGCGGGGCGTGGATGGACGACTGCGTAGGCCAGATGCGTAAAGCCGACGGTTCCCTGCAAAAACCGGTCGCCTACCTGACCTGTAACTTCAACCGTCCGGTAAGCGGCAAACCGGCGCTGTTCACCCACGACGAAGTGATCACCCTTTTCCACGAGTTCGGTCACGGTCTGCATCACATGCTGACCCGTATCGAAACCGCAGGCGTAGCCGGTATCAGCGGCGTGCCGTGGGATGCGGTCGAGCTGCCAAGCCAGTTTATGGAAAACTGGTGCTGGGAGCCGGACGCGCTGGCGTTTATCTCCGGTCACTACGAGACCGGCGAACCGCTGCCGAAAGCGCTGCTGGACAAAATGCTGGCGGCGAAAAACTACCAGGCGGCGATGTTCATTCTGCGCCAGCTGGAGTTCGGCCTGTTCGATTTCCGCCTGCACGCCGAGTTTAGCCCGGAGCAGGGTGCGAAAATCCTTGAGACCCTGGCCGAGATTAAAAAGCAGGTTGCCGTTATTCCAGGGCCAACCTGGGGCCGCTTCCCGCATGCCTTCAGCCATATCTTCGCCGGCGGCTACGCGGCGGGCTACTACAGCTACCTGTGGGCCGACGTGCTGGCGGCAGATGCCTTCTCCCGCTTCGAAGAAGAGGGGATCTTCAACCGCGAAACCGGCCAGTCGTTCCTCGATAACATCCTGACCCGCGGCGGGTCTGAAGAGCCAATGGTGCTGTTCAAACGCTTCCGCGGCCGCGAGCCGCAGCTGGACGCGATGCTTGAGCATTACGGGATCAAAGGCTGATTGTTACGTGAAGATCTGCTTAGTAGATGAAACAGGCGCCGGAGACGGCGCCTTATCTGTTCTGGCGGCCCGCTGGGGGCTGGAGCACGATGAAGAAAACCTGATGGCGCTGGTGATGACGCCGGAACATCTCGAATTACGCAAGCGCGACGAACCGAAGCTCGGCGGGATTTTCGTCGATTTTGTCGGCGGCGCGATGGCGCACCGGCGCAAGTTCGGCGGCGGTCGCGGCGAAGCGGTGGCCAAAGCGGTCGGCATCAAAGGGAGCTACCTCCCGGACGTGGTCGATGCCACGGCGGGACTGGGTCGCGATGCGTTTGTGCTTGCGTCTGTCGGCTGCCGCGTGCGGATGCTGGAGCGTAATCCGGTGGTCGCTGCGCTGCTCGACGACGGGCTGACGCGAGGCTACGCGGACCCGGAAATCGGCCCGTGGTTACAGGATCGTTTGCAGCTGATCCACGCCTCCAGCCTGACGGCATTGACGGATATCACACCGCGCCCGCAGGTGGTCTATCTCGACCCTATGTTCCCGCATAAGCAGAAAAGCGCGCTGGTGAAGAAAGAGATGCGGGTGTTTCAGTCGCTGGTGGGGCCGGATTTGGATGCCGATGGCCTGCTGGAGCCGGCTCGTCAGCTTGCCACGAAGCGGGTGGTGGTAAAGCGCCCGGACTATGCGCCGCCGCTGGCGGACGTTGCGACCACTAACGCGGTGACCACCAAAGGGCACCGGTTTGATATTTATCCGGGTACGCCGGAATAAAAAAGCCGGGTGGCGGCTTCGCCTTACCCGGCCTGTGTCCTCGATCTATCCCCTCTCCCTTTGGGAGAGGGTTAGGGTGAGGGGAATTTAACGCACTTACTCGTCTTCTTCGTCACGCAGTGGAACAATCAGCATATCCACGTGAACGGTGTTAATCAGCTGGCGTGCTGAAGACATCAGCTTGCTCCAGAAGTCCTGATGGTGACCGCAAACCACCAGGTCCATATCGTATTTCTTAATCGCATCAACCAGCACCTGGCCCAGGTCGCCGCTGCCGCTAAGGGTTTCGGTAATTGGATAGCCCGCGTTGGTGGAGAGTTCGCTCAGGGCATGGTGAGTCTCTTCGGAAATGCGTTTTTGCATATCGCCAAGATTCACGTCGATCAGACCGGTGTAGAGGTCGGAGTAATTCACGTCAACGTGAATCAGCGAAACTTTCGCGTTATAGGGACGTGCCATGGATACCGCTTTATCAACCAGCACTTTGCTCTCAGGGGAGAGGTCTACCGCGATGAGAATGTGTTTGTAAGCCATAGTGTTACTCCTTCCTTAAGTTATCGATGACTAAGTGAGAATGCCGTCGTCTGATACTTTCATTACGGCCCAGTTAAACATATTTTTCAAGCTTTGGTGTTGATAACGATTAACCTTGTGGCAAAAAAATTAACGGATCTCCTACACTGTTAAATGAGCCGTTCGGATATTAAAACGCGAACCGGATCGATTTTGGTCATTCTTTCACTGAACTGTCTGTCAGGGCATTGGGGTGCGGTAGCTCAGGAGCCTTGCTTCGTGGGCGGACGCCGGGGAGGATGTATGATTAGCACCGTCGCATTGTTTTGGGCGTTATGCGTGGTTTGCATAGTGAATATGGCGCGCTACTTCTCATCGTTACGTGCGCTGTTAGTGGTACTTCGTGGTTGCGATCCGTTGCTTTATCAGTATGTGGACGGTGGAGGGTTCTTCACCTCGCATGGACAGCCCAGCAAGCAGATGCGTCTGGTGGGGTACATCTACTACCAGCGCTACCGCGATCATCACGATGAAGAGTTTATTCGTCGCTGCGAGCGCCTGCGTCGTCAGTTCATTTTGACCAGCGCCCTGTGCGGGCTGGTCGTAGTCAGTATGATTGCATTGATGATTTGGCACTGAGCGCCACAGCAGGCGGGGTCAGCCCCGCCTTCTTTCCTCTGGCTCACGGCTTAACTGAGAACCGGAGATCGGAGATATTGCTCTCAATCGAAATAACCTTTCCGCTATAGGTGATTTTGACTTCTCCGTTTGTATCAAGGCTGGCCGCGGTAATCGTACCTGTACCTTCAATGACCGGATGCTTCATGGCCAACTGATGGATAATGTCGATATCTTTCCCTGCTATCTCCTCTGAGAGATAGTAACGGTAGATTGTGGGCACGGTTGCACCGCCCTGATTGTTCACGGTCATATAGAGCCAGACGCTATCGGATAATTTATAAACGCGCTGGAGGTCATCGCTATTTCGTTGATTAGGCTGGTGGTTTAACCAGAGAAATCCAATGACCAGAGTCAGAAGCGAAAGCGTCACAAGGGAGTGAATCCATTTAATAGCCGTTTTGAATGGCATAGTCTATTCCGTCATGGGTGTTGTTTGGACTGAGAACATTCGCGAGGATAATAGTTATTTGTGCAGTAAAAATCTGAACAGATAGTGTTCAGATTGTCCTGATTACAGCACTGG
Organism: Enterobacter sp. E14S; assembly: GCF_055666685.1. Taxonomy (NCBI): domain Bacteria; kingdom Pseudomonadati; phylum Pseudomonadota; class Gammaproteobacteria; order Enterobacterales; family Enterobacteriaceae; genus Enterobacter; species Enterobacter sp. E14S. Next base: position 42,785 of record NZ_JBVODQ010000009.1, read on the forward strand.
GTTGAGTAAAAACAACAGCCATAAAAAAAGCGGGTCAGTTTCCTGACCCGCTTTTTTGTCGCCTTCAACCGATTAAATCAGCTTCAGCGAAATCCAGTACAAACCGCCAGACAGCAGGATTGAGGCCGGAAGGGTGAACACCCAGGCCATCAGAATGTTGGTCACGGTTTTGCGCTGCAGACCGCCACCGTCAACAATCATGGTACCTGCCACGGACGAAGAGAGTACGTGGGTGGTGGATACCGGCATACCGGTGTAGCTCGCCAGACCGATAGACACTGCCGCCGTCATCTGCGCGGACATACCCTGCGCATAGGTCATGCCTTTCTTACCGATCTTCTCGCCGATGGTGGTCGCCACACGACGCCAGCCAATCATCGTACCGATACCAAGCGCCAGCGCGACGGCCATGATGATCCAGATTGGCGCGTACTCAATGGTGTTGAGCATATCGCTTTTCAGTTTCTTCAGCAGACGTTTGTCGTCACCATTCACCTCTGGCAGCTTCGCGACTTTATCGGTCACATCAGAGATACAGAGCATTATACGACGCAGCTGACCACGCTGTTCTACAGCCAGTTTGTCGTAGCTTTCGATATCGCCCAGCATGCCTTTCGCACGTTCCAGCGCGTTAATCGCGTTTGCCGGATGGCAGTGGAACTCGCCAGGCGCGGTGGTTGCACCGGCTTCCGGAGAAGGGATCAATTGATCAACGCCGGTCGCTTTTTTCAGCAGGTCAGGATGCTGCTGGAAATAGGTTTCAACGTTGTTGACCGCATCGCGGGTACGGGTGATTTCGTAACCCGAGGCGTTCATGTTAACCACGAATCCTGCCGGTGCGACGCCAATCAGTACCAGCATCACCAGACCAATGCCTTTCTGCCCGTCGTTCGCGCCGTGAGAGAAGGCCACGCCGATAGCAGAAATGATCAGGGCGATACGCGTCCAGAACGGCGGCTTTTTCTTGCCGTCTTTCTTCTCACGCTCTGCTGGCGTCAGGTGGATACGCGCACGTTTTTTCGTGTTACTCCAGTAGCGACGCAGGATGAAAATCAATCCCCCCGCGACTACCAGACCCACGATAGGGGAGATGATCAGGGAGCCGAAAATGCCCAATACTTTAGGCAGGTTCAGCGCATCAACAACCGATGTCCCGGTCATCAGGGCGTTGGTTAACCCGATACCGATAATCGCGCCGATGAGGGTGTGAGAACTGGATGCAGGCAGGCCAAAATACCAGGTACCGAGGTTCCAGATAATTGCAGCAAGCAGCATTGAGAACACCATAGCGAGGCCATGGCCAGAACTAACGTTAAGCAGCAGATCCGTTGGCAGCATATGCACAATGGCATACGCAACGCTCAGCCCGCCCAGGAGAACACCAAAAAAGTTAAATACCGCCGCCATAACAACCGCAAGCTGCGATCGCATTGCGCGAGTGTAGATAACCGTCGCTACTGCGTTTGCAGTGTCGTGGAAGCCGTTGATCGCTTCGTAAAACAGTACAAAAACCAGAGCAAGCAATAATAAAAGCCCGGTATGTAAATCCAGGCCGGCAAACAAATGTAGCATAGGACGTTACGCCATTTTGAGGACATGAACGCGGCGCATTATCCAGGACAAATGCGCGGCGGGCAAAGTGAAATATAGACTTTTTTTGACATACCACCTGATTTGAGAAAAGCGCCAGAAAGGATATTCTTTAAATTTCAATGGAATGGCTTTGTAATATCTTTTTACGCTGGTGTGACCACAGAGGAAACTTTACAATCCGCGGCAGTTAACAAAGAGGGTTTTGACGTGGAAAGGTTTGATGCCGTGGTAATTGGCGCCGGTGCGGCGGGTATGTTTTGTGCGGCAATGGCCGGACAGGCGGGTCGTCGCGTGCTGCTGCTGGATAACGGTAAAAAGCCCGGCCGTAAGATCCTGATGTCCGGCGGCGGGCGCTGCAACTTTACTAATCTGTATGTTGAACCCGCGGCCTATTTGAGCCAAAACCGTCATTTTTGTAAATCTGCGCTGGCGCGCTACACCCAATGGGATTTTATCGACCTGGTGGGTAAGCACGGCATCGCGTGGCATGAAAAGACGCTGGGACAGCTGTTCTGCGACGACTCCGCGCAGCAGATTGTCGATATGCTGGTGGCCGAGTGCGAGAAGGGCGGCGTCGTCATGCGCCTGCGCACGGAAGTGCTGGAGGTCGCCCGCGACGACCAGGGCTACACGCTGCAGCTGAACGGTGAAACCGTCAGTGCGGATAGCCTGGTGATCGCTAGCGGCGGCCTGTCTATGCCGGGGCTGGGCGCCTCCCCGTTCGGCTATAAGATTGCCGAACAGTTTGGCCTGAAAGTCTTGCCCACGCGCGCCGGGCTGGTGCCGTTTACGCTGCATAAACCGCTTCTGGAACAGCTTCAGACGCTGTCTGGCGTGTCCGTTCCCTCCGTCATTACCGCCGAAGACGGGACGGTGTTCCGCGAAAATCTGCTCTTTACCCATCGCGGCCTCTCCGGCCCGGCGGTACTGCAAATCTCCAGCTACTGGCAGCCGGGGGAGTTTGTCACGGTTAACCTGCTTCCCGATTGCGATCTCGACGCGTTCCTTAACGAGCAGCGTACCGCGCACCCGAATCAAAGCCTGAAAAACACCCTGGCAATGCAGATGCCAAAACGTCTGGTGGAATGTTTGCAGGCGCTGGGGCAGATCCCGGACGTGTCGCTCAAGCAGCTTAACAGCCGCGAGCAGGAGATGCTGGTGGTAACCCTGACAAACTGGCGCGTTCAGCCAAACGGCACCGAAGGCTACCGTACGGCCGAGGTCACGCTGGGCGGGGTGGATACGAATGAGCTCTCGTCCCGCACCATGGAAGCACGCAACGTGCCGGGGCTCTATTTTATTGGCGAAGTGATGGATGTTACCGGCTGGCTCGGCGGATACAACTTCCAGTGGGCATGGGCAAGTGCCTGGGCGTGCGCTCAGGCGCTGGCAGAAGACAAGTGACATAAGAGCACAGCCACTCGTCACGGTTGGCTTTACAAGCTGACGGTGGTGAGGTCTGTCACAGCAAGAATATTGCTCGCGGCCACGGTCCCCATCTTGATATATGACGCTGCGGTAACGCCGCCAATATGCGGTGAAATAACCACGTTTTCTACGGACTGCCAGAGGTGCGGCGCGGTCAGCGGCTCGTGGGTAAAGCTGTCCAGCGCGGCGCTGTGCAGTGTGCCATCCCTGAGCGCCGCCAGTAACGACTCATCGTGTATCAGTCCGCCGCGTGCCGTATTGACCAGAATTGCGTTCCGCTTGCAGTATGCGAGCGTCTGGCTATTGATCATCCCCCGATTCTCATCGGTCAGCGGACAGTGCAAAGAGATGACATCGGAACGGGAAAGAAGTCCGTTCAGCGTTTCTGCGCGTTCGCACAGGGCAGGCATAGTCTTAGCATAGGGATCGTAAGCCAGCACCTTCATGCCGAAAGCGTGACCAATAGTCGCCACGCGCGAGCCGATAGCACCCAATCCAATTAGCCCTAACGTTAAGCCCTCCAGTTCAATGGATTTATGCGTCGCCTTATCCCAGTGCCCGTCTCGCAGCCGCTTGTCCAGAGGCACCACTGACTTTGCGCAGGCGAGGATCAGCGCCCAGGTATGTTCAGCCACTGCCGCCGCGTTTGCGCCTGGCGCAGACCGGACGGCGATGTTGCGCTCTGCCGCTGCCGTCTGGTCTATCACATCGATCCCACTTCCGTGCTTGGAAATAACCTGCAAAGCCGGGGCGGCATCCATAACTTTCGCGGTGATCCTGCCGTAACGTACCAGGATCGCCACAGGATTGTGTCGTTTACACAGCGCGATCAGGTCATCTTCTGTGGGCTGGCGGCCCGCAAACACCACCTCAAAGCCCTGTAACATCACCATGGCCTGCTCCGCCAGGTCGCTTCCGGTAACCAGCACTACGTCTTTGCCCCCCATCACAGCGTCTCCCCGTCGCTCAACATACCTGCCTTACGAAGCGCGTCATCAAGCCAGTGTGGACGTAAATCGCCTTCACGGATGGCGGCAAGACGTCGGGTCTCCATCTCCAGCTTTTCTTTTGCCAGAGCGATAACCTCCTGAACCTCATCTCGCGGGATAACGACCACGCCGTCGATATCCGCGACAACCAGATCCCCGGCCTGAACCGTCGCCCCGGCGACTGAAATGGGATGATTCACCCGGCCAGATATTAACTTTGTCGGGCCGCAGGGGTTCAGACCGGCAGAAAAGACGGGGTAGTGACCTTTGCTCAGGGTATCGGCGTCACGTACAGCGCCATCAATAATAATGCCCGCAATGCCGCTCGCCTGAGCCTGAGTGGCCATGATTTCCCCAAGCAGCGCGCAGCTCAGGTCGCCTTTGCCATCGACGATCAGGACATCGCCGGGCTGCGCCACCGCCATCGCGGCATGAATCGCCAGATTATCACCCGGACGGACTTCAACGGTGATGGCCGGACCCGCAACGGACATGTGTGGGGCCAGCGGTTTGATGCGGCCATGAAGCGTACCGCGGCGACCGGCCACGTCGGCCAGAATAGCTGCCTGATACTCGGCAGCCCGACGAATGTCCTCGGCAGAAACGCGCTCGAAATGGCGATTAATCGGTTTTTTTTCAGTAACGGACATAAATGCCTCCATATTGTTTTACTGAGTACAATGCAGGTGTACAGAACAAAACAACTATAGCGGTGTTGCTTTCCTTTTAGCCAGACCCGAGGTGGCGTTTGTGATGTAAACACGAAGTGACTCACAAAATTTGAGGTACACTCACTGCCGGGCTAACAAGGAGATAATGATGGGGAATGAAGGCGTTGTAGCGGTTGAAAAAGCGCTGGCTTTACTGGATTGCTTCCGTCCTGGAGATGAGAGCCTGACGCTGACCGCGCTGGCACAGCTGTCGGGTTATCACAAAACCACGGTTTACCGCTTGATGAATTCTCTTGAACGGATGAATTACGTCGTCAGGCATGAAGACGGCAATTATGCGCTGGGCCCACGTCTGCTTTACCTCGGCAAGCTGTATGAACAATCTTTCCATCTTTCCCGGGTGGTTCAGCCAGAGCTTCAGGCCTTATCCCTGGCGTCTCAGGAGAGTGCCAGCTGGTATGTGCTGGAGGGAGGGCAGCGGCTTTGCCTGTTTCGCGCTGAAGCGTCGCATGGCCTGCGACACAGCAATCTTCCCGGCAGCCAGTTCCCGCTCGATAATTCGGCCATCAGTAAGGTATTACGCCATTGGGGGCTCAATGAAAGCCTGCCGGAGGAAGACGCTGAACTCCCTTTCTACACGTCAGGCGCACGCGATCCCCATACCGCTGCGTTTGCGATGCCTGTCTTCGGCGTTCACGACAAGCTGGCTGCGGCGTTAGCCCTGACCGGCCCCATCTCACGGCTGACGGAAGATCGTCGTGAGAAGGAAATAGGGCAGTTGATGAAGGCGGCTGCAAGCCGTCTTTCGCAGAAAATGGGCGCCAGCAAGCCCTTCTGTCAGCAGTTCTTTGGTGAAACGAGCGACGCGGCGGAAGAAAATCTTTAAACGCAGAAGCGGGACAAATGTCCCGCTTCTGTCATCGTTAATGCGTGACCTGTTTTTCGTGTAGCTGAGCGCGGCGGGCCTGCCGCCCCATAATGAGCACCGCGATACCCCCGGCCACGCACAGCGCGGCCAGCGGAAGCATTGCCAGCGTGTAGCTGCCCGTCCGCTCATTGATAATGCCGTACGCGTTTACCATCACCGCCCCGCCTATCAGGTTTGCGATGGCGCCAATCGCGGCCAGTCCCGCCGCCGCTGAGGTACTGCTCATCCAACCGGACGCCAGCGCCCAGAAAGGCCCTTTCATTGAATAAGCGCCTATCAGCATAATGCTCAGGATAACGATCGTGGCAGACAGCGAGACGCTTACAAAGGCGGCGAACACACCTGCGGCAATCATGAACAGCGTGAGTGCGGTATGCCAGCGGCGTTCGTTGGTGCGATCGGAATGTCGTCCCCATACAATCATGAGAACCGATGCCAGACCGTAAGGAATGGCGTTAAACAGACCTGTCTCAAGGTTATCGAGATGGAAGGATTTAAGCAGTTGAGGAGACCAGACGCTGATCGTGGTGCCCGCGGACGATGCACCCGCGTAAATCAGCGCCATCAGCCAGATTTGGCGATGCTTCAGCAACTGCCACGTCGTCTGGTGTCCAATGTTCTTTTGCTGGCTACGCTCGGTTTCCAGCGTGGTTTCCAGCCACTGTTTCTGTTCGCTGCTGAGCCAGCTCGCCTGATGAGGGCGATCCCGGAGAATAAACCAGGCTGCAATACCCAGCAGCACCGCCGGCAAACCTTCAATAATGAACAGCAGATGCCAGCCGCGAAGACCCAGCCAGCCATCCAGTGACAGTATCAACCCGGAAAGCGGAGAGCCGATGAAGTTAGCGAGAGGGATGGCGACCATAAAGGACGCAATAATGCGTGCGCGGTAGCGGGACGGGATCCACCAGGTCAGATACAGCACGACGCCCGGGAAGAAGCCCGCCTCTGCAGCACCGAGAAGAAAACGGACGATATAGAGCGACGTGGTGTTCTGCACCAGGGACATACACATGGAAACGATGCCCCAGCTGATCATAATGCGCGGGATCCACAGCCGGGCGCCGACTTTCTGCATGGCCAGGTTGCTGGGTACCTCAAACAAAAAATAGGCCACGAAGTAAAGGCTGCTGGCGAAGCCAAACGCCGCTTTGCTGAGGCCAAGGTCCTCATTCATCTGAAGCGAAGCCATGCCGATATTCCCGCGATCGATAATGGAGACCAGGTAACTGACAATCAGAAACGGGAGAATACGCCAGATCACCTTCCGCATCGTCTCTCTTTCTATGTCCTCGGTGGCGGTAGCGCCGTTACGTAAATGTTCTGTCATTGTGTCCTCGCAGGGTTTGTTCTTTGTTTTATTAGGTACAACTCAGTTTTATTAAACAAAACCACTATAGCGACGGCGCGTTATTTTTATCCAGTTAATGGAAGGTTTAAATGATGTAAATAAGAGGTGACTCACAGATAGTGCGCTGTAGATATATCGCTCACAGCAGTCGAACCAGCCGCAAAGAGGGCACGCTGCAAGGGAAATAATCACGCAGCGCAATTATTGCACCAACTTTTCCTCTCCATTCAACTAAGCTTCGACCGGGTGCCCCGCCTCGTTCGCGGGGCCATATTTCTTTTGGTCGAGCACGCATCATGCAGCTACTCAGTATTATTATTTTGCTTACCCTTACCGTGGTGATCCATTCGCTGTGGATGTTTGGCGTTTTAAAGTTCATCAAATTAGAAGTCGATTCGGCGGTCCGCATCGTTTTACGCAATGTCGGTATCGTGATCTCCATGATCTTCGCCCACCTCTTGAGGCCGGACTGTTTGCGGCGTTTTATTTTGTCATCGACGCGTTTAATGACTGGAACACCAGCTTCTATTTTTCACTGGTCAGCTACGCTACCGTGGGATACGGCGACGTCACGTTACCCCAGCACTGGCGGCTCATCGGCGGTGTGGAAGGGCTGGTGGGCGCGTTGATGGTGGGCTGGTCCGTGGCGGTTCTGGTGGCGGTGCTGCAGCGTTTGCGCGGCATGAGCGCCTAAACGGTAGATGTGCATTCCCCATCTGGTAAGGTAAAGTACACCCCTTACGCGGCCCTCGCGCTGCGGTTTTGAGGGTGGAGATGATAAACAGCCCACCCTTTTTCTCTGCTGGTTTACGCCAGTCTGCATGGTGCTGTGCTTTGCCTCTATAAAAGGGTTTTGTATGTCTGCTGCTCATCTCGGTTTCCCGACGGAAACCGTTGTTGTCTTTGTAGTGATGGCCGTTGGGGCGATGTTTATCGACCTCTTTATGCACCGTCACGATAAACCGATCTCGCTGAAAAGCGCCGCAATGTGGTCCCTCTTCTGGGTCATGATGGCGATGGCCTTCGCCGGGTTCCTGTATGTTCACCACGGCGCCGAGATGGCGAGCCTGTTCCTCACCGGCTATGCGCTGGAAGAGGTGCTCTCCGTCGATAACCTGTTCGTGATGATGGCGATCTTCGCCTGGTTCGGCGTGCCGGATAAGTACCGTCACCGCGTGCTCTACTGGGGCGTGCTGGGGGCGATTGTCTTCCGCGGCATCTTTGTGGCTATCGGCACCAGCCTGCTAAGCCTGGGGCCCTACGTCGAGGTGATTTTCGCGCTGGTCGTCGGCTGGACGGCGGTGATGATGCTGAGGCGCAATGAAGAGAGTGACGAAGTGGAAGATTACTCGGGTCATCTCGCCTATCGCCTGGTGAAACGCTTCTATCCGGTCTGGCCGAAAATCAGCAGCAACGCCTTTATTCTGACGCAGAAAGAGGTGGATGCGGAGCTGGAGAAACCGGAAAACCAGGACGTGATGGTCGGACGCGTCAAGAAGGCGAAGCGCTATGCGACGCCGCTGCTGCTTTGCGTAGCCGTCGTCGAGCTCTCTGACGTCATGTTCGCGTTTGACTCCGTGCCGGCCATTATTGCCGTGAGCCGCGAGCCGCTGATTATCTACAGCGCCATGATGTTCGCCATTCTCGGCCTGCGTACGCTTTACTTCGTGCTGGAAGCGCTGAAGCAGTATCTGGTGCACCTCGAGAAAGCCGTGGTTCTGCTGCTGTTCTTCGTGGCGTTCAAGCTGGGGCTAAATGCCACCGATCACTTCTGGCATCACGGTTACAGCATTGGCGCCACGGCCAGCCTGTTTGTGGTGCTTGGCGTGCTGGCGCTGGGGATTATTGCAAGCGTGATGTTCCCGGGGAAACGTGAGGCCTGATGTACCGCCTTTCTCCCTCTCCCTGTGGGAGAGGGCCGGGGTGAGGGCACCGGACCGCACCTAACCCTTAATCGGTGAATTCCGACGCTTGCGCGGGTGGTGGAAGTGCCGCCAGTGCGGATCCTGCGCCGCCGCCAGCAGCTCGTGGTCACCGCGGGTGTCTCCCCAGGCGCGCAGGTGATAGGCGTTCAGATCGCCATACACTTTTTCCAGCCTTGCCACCTTCTGGGCGCAGCGGCAGTTATTGCCCGTGATGCGCCCCGTCAGCTTGCCGTCTTTCACTTCCAGCTGCGTGCCAATCAGCTTAATGCCGAGCTTATCAGCCCACGGCTGGAGCACCAGCGCCGGGGATGCGGAACAGATGGTCACCTCCGCACCAGAATTCACCTCAGCCGCCACCGCCAGAACCCCTTCGGGGCGCATCAGCTTGTGCCAGTATTTTTCGCAAAAGGCTTCCGCCTGCTGGCGCAGCCAGTGTTCATCCACGCCCGTCAGGAAGGTTTTAATCAGCACTTCCTTCAACTCATCGCGCGTCAGCTTGCGACGCACGCAGTGGAGCGTGGGCAGCGCCATGCGCACCAGGCGGCCCGCGAAGTAACGTTTGCCGAAGGCAAAACGCAGGAAAGGAATAAAGCTGTCGTGGTGCGTTAATGTCCCGTCAAAGTCGAAGACAGAGAGCACGCTGGATTTAGCCACCGTCTCGTCGGCAATCATATTGGTCATAAATACGTCTTAGCTGAAATACACATTCTGCGGATCAGTTTACCTGCTTTAGCTGGACAGTCCTTATATCACCACTCTTTTTTTCTCGATCTTGCGATCTCAAAGTGAGTCCATTTTTGGCCTCGATAATAATTGGTGAAAAAACGAGCTGTCTATATTATCGCCACATCGCAAGATATTTAGGGGAACCATTGGCCCCCACAGGTAAGGAAAAACTCACTCACTACTTCTTTTTTGATATGACTCTTAGATCGCTTATTTCAATCCTCACGTTAAGTTTTGCTTCGTTTTCTGCGTTCAGCTTTCAACTTCCAGCGTCGATGTTATCGATGAACAGTGAGCTGGCAGCATCACCGGCGAAATCTGCGCTGGTGCATCAGGAAACAGGCCCGCTGCGCTCGCGTATTCTCGATCAATACCAGAAGTGGAAAGGCACCCAGTACCGGTGGGGCGGAACCACGCATCGCGGGGTAGATTGCTCCGCGCTCATGCAGCACCTGTTCACCGATGCGGCGCATCTTAATTTGCCGCGCACGACGAGTGAACAGATCCATCGTGGCGTGCAGGTCGCGCAATACCACCTGAGAGCCGGCGATCTGGTCTTCTTCCAGACGGGCCCGAACCGCAAGCACGTTGGCGTTTATATTGGCGAAAACCAGTTTATTCATGCCTCAACCAGTCAGGGCGTAACGGTTTCAACCCTGACGGATGATTACTGGCAGGCACACTACATTACCGCCCGTCGCATCGCAGGCAGTGCGGCCTGACAGCGTCAGATGATGTCATCCACGACGCCACCGTCGACGCGCAGCGCCGCGCCCGAGGTGGCGGAGGCCTGGGTCGAACAGACATAAATCACCATATTGGCCACCTCTTCAACCGTGGCCGCGCGCTGGATAACCGAGCTGGGGCGGTTGGCCATCACAAACTCTTTCGCCAGTTGTTCCAGCGATTTACCGGTTTTTTCGATTTCATCTTTCATCATCTCTGCGAAACCGTCAGACATCGTCGGTCCCGGCAGGACGCTGTTGACCGTCACGCCGCTCCCCGCCACAAACTTCGCCAGCCCGCGCGCCAGCGAGAGCTGCGCCGTTTTGGTCACGCCGTAGTGGATCATATCCGCCGGAATATTGCAGGCCGACTCGGAGGAGATAAACACCACGCGTCCCCAGCCTTTCTGCACCATACCCGGCAGCAGGGCGCGGGACAGACGCACGCCGGACATCACGTTGGTCTGCCAGTAACGCTCCCAGGTTTCATCGTCGGTGGCATAGAAATCCTGCGGACCGTAAATCCCGGCGTTGTTGACCAGAATATCGACGTTATTCGCCACCTTCAGAAGCGACTCGACCCCTTCCGCCGTGCTGAGATCGGCAATCGCGGCGCGCACCTGTACGCCCGGCACTACCTGCTGGAGCTGCTGGATGCCTTTATTCACCGATTCCGTGCTGCGGCCATTGACGATCACTTCCGCACCGCTTTCTGCCAGACCTCTGGCAATGGCGAATCCGATCCCGCCGGTTGAGGCGGTCACCAGCGCCACTTTCCCCGCAAAGTCGATTTTCATCATCTGCTCCTTCTCGTTTTAACGTTCGGACCTTAAAGCGTAGCAGGTGGGGATGACGGCTCCTGGCTAAAAAGGCGCAACAGCGTATCAACCTGTTCATCAAGCGGGGCGAGGGAACGTTTAACAATCAGGTGAAGCGGCGTTGCCCTGCGCGCGCCGTGGCTCAGCGGCAGGCGTTTCAGTACACCCTGATCCAGCTGGGTTTGGATGCGTTCCTCTGGCAGCCAGCCGTAGCCGACCTGAGAGACGACGGCTTCAATCGCGGCATCGATGGTGGAGAAGGTCCACGACTCGCCGGCAGCACGCGCGGCGGGCTGGCTGTCCGCAATCTGGATGAGCGGCCACGGGCGCAGCATCTCATCATTTAGCGGCGCGTCGAGGTGAAACAGGGGATGCCGGGAATGGGCCACGGCAACAAAGTCGATATTCATCAGCCATTCGCCGAGCCCGGTAATGTCCTGGCGGCGGGTTAAGACCATTACATCGGCTTCGTCGTTAATGGCATCGGCGCGGGTATTTTCCAGCACCTCGGTCAGACGTACCTGAGTCTGCGGATACTGCTGCTGGAACTGACGAAGAATAGCGAACAGGCGGCGGCGCGGGAAAATGGAGTCCACCACCAGATCTAACCGCGTGCGCATCCCGTTGCGAAGGGTCGCTGCGCGCGTCTCTACGTACGAAAACGCTTTCAGCAGCGGTTTAACCTGGTTGAGAAGAAGCTCTCCGGCCGGGGTTAACACCGCCCGTCGCCCCTCCGGGACCAGCAGCGCCACGCCGAGCCGCTCCTGCAGCAGCGACAGGTTATAGCTTACCGAGGACTGGCTGCGGTGGGTTTCTTCCGCGGCTTTGGCAAAGCTGCCCGCTTCCACCACTCTTTCCAGTAAAGCCCACTGTTCCAGCGTCGTCTTGTGCATAACGTATCTAAATTTTGGATGAATTTGATTAAAACATAGCGTTATTCATTCATTTTTTGAAGGTTTAAGATCGTCTCATCAAAACGAAGGAGACATTTTATGAACACATTCGACAAACACGACTTAAGCGGCTTCGTTGGTAAACATCTGGTATATACCTACGATAACGGCTGGAATTACGAAATTTACATCAAAAATGAAAACACCATCGACTACCGTATTCACAGCGGTCTGGTGGGTAATCGCTGGGTGAAAGATCAGCGGGTGTATATCGTTCGCGTCGGTGAAAGCATCTATAAAATTTCCTGGACCGAGCCAACCGGTACCGACGTCAGCTTGATCGTGAACCTGGGCGACAAGCTGTTCCACGGCACCATCTTCTTCCCACGCTGGGTCATGAACAATCCGGAAAAAACCGTCTGCTTCCAGAACGATCACATTCCGCTGATGAACAGCTATCGCGACGCTGGCCCGACCTATCCAACGGAAGTGATTGATGAATTCGCAACAATCACCTTTGTACGCGACTGCGGTGCCAATGATGAAAGCGTGATTGCCTGTGCGGCCAGCGAGTTACCGGAAAACTTTCCCGATAACTTAAAATAAGCGCGACAATAAACTAAAAAGAAAAGTTCCCGGTTATTTCTTCTTTTAAAGAAATAACCGGGATTTTTTTTGTTTGTTTATGTTTGGTTTAAAAATAACATGTTGTAAAAATTGAGTTGGATCACGTAATAAATAATTCATAATTATATAAATCATTGTTTATAAATGAAATGTCATTGGCTTTGTTACATCTGCAATACACATCTTAATTTTTCCCTAAGAAATGAACGATACCTTGATATGAGTTTATGGTTCGTTGAAATAAACGAAAAAGTAATTGGTTAATATCAAGCGCGTGCCATTCTTATTGCAAGGAAATTAATGATGAGTGATTTTTTGCCTTTTTCCCGCCCGTCAATGGGTCATGAGGAATTAGCGGCGTTGCAGGAGGTTTTAACCTCTGGCTGGATCACCACTGGGCCTAAGAATCAGGAACTTGAAGAAGCATTCTGTCAGCTTACCGGGAATCAGCATGCGATTGCCGTCTGTTCAGCCACCGCGGGTATGCACGTCACGCTGATGGCGCTGGATATTGGCCCGGGCGATGAAGTCATTACCCCTTCCCAGACCTGGGTCTCCACGCTGAATATGATCGTGTTGCTGGGCGCCACGCCGGTCATGATTGATGTGGACAAAGATACGTTAATGGTGACGTCAGAAGCCGTTGAAGCCGCCATTACCCCGCGTACCAAAGCCATTATTCCCGTTCATTATGCCGGCGCGCCGTGTGAAATCGACGCCATTCATGCCATCGGCGAACGTCACGGTATTCCGGTTATTGAAGATGCGGCCCATGCCGCCGGAACGTATTACAAGAACCGTCATGTGGGCTGGAAAGGAACGGCGATTTTTTCCTTCCACGCCATTAAAAATATGACCTGCGCGGAAGGCGGCTTAGTCGTCACGGATAATGCCCAGCTGGCACAGCGGATCCGCAGCCTGAAATTCCATGGCCTGGGCGTAGATGCCTATGACCGCCAGACGCACGGCCGCGCGCCGCAGGCGGAAGTGATCGCGCCGGGCTATAAATACAACCTGGCGGACATCAACGCCGCGCTGGCGCTGGTGCAGTTAGGCAAGCTGAAAGAGGCCAACGGGCGCCGCCAGGAAATCGCCGAACGCTACCTGCGTGAGCTTGCCGATACGCCGTTCCAGCCGCTCACCATTCCGTCATGGCCGCACGTGCACGCCTGGCACCTGTTTATTATTCGCGTTGACGAAGCGCGCTGCGGGATCTCACGCGACAACCTGATGGCGGCGCTGAAGGAGAAAGGCATCGGCACTGGCCTCCACTTCCGCGCGGCGCATACGCAAAAATACTATCGCGAGCGCTTTCCTGATGTATCGCTTCCGAATTCGGAATGGAACAGCGCGCGTATTTGTTCTCTCCCTCTTTTCCCGGACATGACTCATGACGACACAACCCGCGTCATTACCGCGCTCCATCAGCTTGCAGGACATTGATATGTTCAGCGCACCGCCTGTACAAAAAGTTTCTGTGGTCATCCCTGTCTATAACGAACAGGAGAGCCTGCCCGAACTGATCCGTCGTACAACCGCCGCCTGCGACACGATGGGCAAGGCTTATGAAATTCTGCTGGTAGATGATGGCAGTAGCGATAATTCCGCGCTGATGCTGACAGAGGCCGCGCAGGCCAAAGGCAGCCATATTGTTGCCGTGCTGCTCAACCGCAACTACGGCCAGCACTCGGCGATTATGGCGGGGTTTAGCCACGTTACGGGCGATCTGGTCATCACCCTGGACGCTGACCTGCAAAACCCGCCGGAAGAGATCCCGCGTCTGGTTGCCAAAGCCGATGAAGGCTATGACGTGGTCGGCACGGTACGTCAGAACCGTCAGGACAGTCTGTTTCGCAAGCTGGCCTCACGCACCATCAACCGCCTTATCCAGCGCACGACCGGTAAAGCGATGGGCGATTACGGCTGCATGCTGCGCGCCTACCGCCGACATATCGTCGACGCGATGCTGCACTGCCATGAGCGCAGCACCTTTATTCCGATCCTCGCCAACACCTTTGCCCGCAAGGCAACGGAAATTCCGGTTCTGCACGCCGAGCGCGAGCACGGGGAATCGAAGTACAGCTTTATGCGTCTCATCAACCTGATGTATGACCTCATCACCTGCCTGACCACCACGCCGCTGCGTCTGCTGAGCGTGTTCGGCAGCATCATCGCCGTGGCCGGGTTTGCGCTGTCCGTTCTGCTGGTGGTGCTGCGACTGGTCTTTGGCCCGCAGTGGGCGGCGGAAGGGGTCTTCATGCTCTTTGCCGTGCTATTTATGTTCATCGGCGCCCAGTTTGTCGGGATGGGCCTTCTCGGTGAATACATTGGCCGTATCTATAACGATGTTCGCGCGCGTCCGCGCTACTTTATTCAACGTGTTGTCCGTCAGGAACACAAAGCATCTCAAGAGGAAATTCACCCATGAAAGCTGTTGTATTTGCCTATCACGATATGGGGTGTACGGGCACGCTGGCCCTGCTGGAAGCGGGCTATGACATTGCGGCAATCTTTACCCATCCGGACACGGCCGGAGAGAATAACTTTTTTGGCTCCGTGGCGCGTATCGCCGCCGAGCGCGGGATCCCGGTTTATGCACCGGACGACGTCAACCATCCGCTGTGGGTGGAGCGCATCCGCGCGCTCGCGCCTGACGTAATCTTCTCGTTCTACTATCGCAACCTGCTTTCCGACGAGATCTTAGGCCTGGCCGCAAAAGGCGCCTTTAATCTTCATGGTTCTCTGCTGCCCGCCTACCGTGGCCGCGCGCCGCTGAACTGGGTGTTGGTGAACGGTGAAACGGAAACGGGCGTGACGCTGCACCGCATGGTGCGCCGTGCGGACGCGGGCGCTATCTTGGCACAGCAGAAGGTCGCTATTGATGCGGACGAAACTGCGCTGCAGCTGCATCAAAAGCTGAATGCGTCGGCACAGACGCTGCTGCGTGATGCACTTCCAGGTATTCTCAACGGCACCTTCAGCGAGACCGCGCAGGACGAGAGCAAGGCAAGCAGCTTTGGCCGCCGCGCGCCGGAAGATGGTCGTCTGGACTGGAACAAGCCTGCTCGCCAGCTGCACAACCTGGTGCGTGCCGTGACCGACCCGTGGCCGGGCGCGTACAGCTTTGCTGGCGTAAGCAAATTTATCGTCTGGAAATCTCGCGTGCGTGACGATATCTCGGCTGCCAAACCGGGCACCGTCGTCTCTGTCTCTCCGCTGATTGTAAGCTGCGGCGAGCAGGCGCTGGAGATCGTCACCGGACAAACCGACAACGGCCTGTACGTGCAGGGCACGCAGCTGGCACAGTCTCTGGGTCTGGTGGCCGGAGCGCTGATTACAAGCGCGCCGGTGGTTGCCATCAAGCGCCGTACCCGCGTGCTGATCCTCGGCGTGAACGGCTTTATCGGTAACCACCTGACGGAACGTCTGCTTAAAGACGATAACTACGAAATCTACGGTCTGGATATCGGCTCTGACGCCATCAGCCGTTTCCTCGATAACCCGCGTTTCCATTTCGTGGAAGGGGATATCAGCATCCATTCCGAATGGATTGAATACCACATTAAAAAATGCGACGTGGTGCTGCCGCTGGTCGCCATTGCCACGCCAATCGAGTACACCCGTAACCCGCTGCGCGTGTTCGAGCTGGACTTCGAAGAGAACCTGAAGATCATCCGCGACTGCGTGAAATACGACAAGCGCATCATCTTCCCGTCCACGTCTGAAGTGTACGGCATGTGTACCGATAAGAACTTCGATGAAGACACCTCCAACCTGGTGGTTGGGCCGATCAACAAACAGCGCTGGATTTACTCCGTCTCCAAACAGCTGCTGGACCGCGTGATTTGGGCCTACGGTGAGAAAGAAGGCCTGCGCTTTACCCTGTTCCGTCCGTTCAACTGGATGGGCCCGCGTCTGGATAACCTCAACGCGGCGCGTATCGGTAGCTCCCGTGCGATCACCCAGCTGATCCTGAACCTGGTGGAAGGCTCGCCAATTAAGCTTATCGAAGGCGGGAAACAGAAACGCTGCTTTACGGACATCAGCGACGGTATTGAAGCGCTGTTCCGCATCATCGAAAACAAAGATAACCGCTGCAACGGCGAAATCATCAACATCGGTAACCCGGAAAACGAAGCGAGCATTCGCGAGCTGGCAGAGATGCTGCTGGCCAGCTTTGAGCGCCATCCGCTGCGCGACAAGTTCCCGCCGTTTGCCGGTTTCCGCGAAGTGGAAAGCAGCAGCTACTATGGTAAGGGCTATCAGGACGTTGAGCACCGTAAGCCAAGCATTCGCAACGCGAAGCGCTGCCTGAACTGGACGCCGACGGTGAAGATGGAGCAGACCATTGACGAAACGCTCGATTTCTTCCTGCGCACCGTGGAGCTGTCGGAACAGGCCTCATGAAAAAAGTCGGTTTACGCATTGATGTCGACACCTTCAGGGGAACGCGTGACGGCGTACCCAAACTGCTGGAACTGCTGAACAAACACGATGTGCGTTCCAGCATTTTCTTCAGCGTGGGGCCTGACAACATGGGACGCCATTTATGGCGTCTGATTAAACCGGCATTTCTGTTCAAAATGCTGCGCTCGCGCGCAGCATCCCTCTACGGCTGGGATATTTTGCTGGCCGGCACCGCCTGGCCCGGCAGACGTATCGGCGCGGGTAATGAAGCCGTTATCCGTGAGGCGGCGCGGCATCATGAGGTGGGTCTGCACGCCTGGGACCACCATGCCTGGCAGGCCTGGGCGGGCGTCTGGGATATCCCGCGCCTGTCCCGTGAGGTCGAGCGTGGGATGCTGGAGCTGGAGGCCATTACCGGTCAGCCCGTGCGCTGCTCCGCCGTGGCGGGATGGCGCGCGGATCAGCGCGTCGTGAAGGCCAAGGAAGCCTTTGCGTTTCGCTACAACAGCGACTGCCGCGGAACCGGACCTTTTTTGCCGCTGTTAGGCGAAAATCGCTACGGAACGGTGCAAATTCCGGTTACGCTTCCCACCTGGGATGAAGTGGTCGGGCGCGAGGTGAAGGCGGATGAGTTCAATCGCTACATTCTGGACCGCATCCATCGTGACGCCGGCACGCCGGTGTATACCATCCATGCCGAAGTGGAAGGGATTGCGTATCAGCATGATTTCGATGAACTGCTGACGATGGCCGCTCAGGAGGGTATTGAATTTTGCCCGTTGAGCGAGCTGCTGCCGGACGACCTCAGCACCTTGCCCGTGGGCAAAGTCGTACGCAATGAAATGGCTGGCCGGGAAGGCTGGCTTGGCTATCAACAAACCGTGAGTCCGGTCCCATGAAAACAGCCCGTTATGGCTTAGCGCTTTTCGCACTGTTTATCGTTTACTACCTCATTCCGGTCGATATTCGTCTGCTCTGGCAGCCTGATGAAACGCGCTATGCGGAAATCAGCCGCGAAATGCTGGCATCCGGAGACTGGGTAGTCCCGCATTTTCTGGGGCTGCGTTACTTTGAAAAACCGATTGCTGGCTACTGGATCAACAGCATCGGGCAGATGCTGTTCGGGCACACCAACCTCGCCGTGCGCGCCGGTTCTATATTCTCCACCGGGTTAGCGGCGCTGCTGGTCATCTGGATGGCATGGCGTCTCTGGCGAGATAAGCGGACCGCCATTTTCTCCGGTCTTATCTTCCTGACCCTGTTCCTGGTGTATGGCATCGGCACGTATGCGGTGCTGGATCCTATCATCACCCTGTGGCTGGTGGCGGCGATGTGCAGCTTCTGGCTGGCCTCACAGGCCCAAACCGTTGCCGGAAAAGCGGGTGGCTATGTGCTGCTTGGGCTGGCCTGCGGGATGGGGGTGATGACCAAAGGCTTCCTGGCGCTGGCGGTTCCGGTGATTGGCGTGCTGCCGTGGGTGATTGCCCGGAACCGCTGGAAAGAGGTGCTGGTTTTTGGCTGGCTCGCGATCCTGAGCTGTGTGCTGATTGTTCTGCCATGGGGGCTGGCTATTGCGCAGCGTGAGCCTGACTTCTGGCGTTATTTCTTCTGGGTTGAGCATATTCAGCGTTTTGCCCAGAGCGACGCGCAGCACAAAGCCCCGTTCTGGTACTACGTGCCGTTCCTGATCGCGGGCAGCCTGCCGTGGCTGGCGCTTTTGCCCGGTGCGATTCGTCTCGGCTGGAATGACCGACAAAACGCGGGGGGCGGGTTCTATCTGCTGGGTTGGGTGGTGATGCCGCTGCTGTTCTTCAGCATCGCCAAAGGCAAGCTGCCGACCTATATCCTGCCGTGCTTTGCCCCGCTGGCTATCCTGATGGCGCGCTATGCCTGCCTCGCGGCGGAAAAAGGTGCCAGAGCGTTACGCATTAACGGCGGGATTAACCTGGCGTTTGGCGTCATCGGCGTGGTGGCCGCGCTGGCGGTCTCGCCGTGGGGGCTGTCGAAGCATCCGGTCTGGACGTCGGTCGAACTGTATAAAGTGTTCTGCGCGGTGGTGGCGTTCCTCATCTGGGCCGCGGTAGGCTGGTTTACCTTCAGACAGAGCCAGCAGCGCTGGTGGCTGGCGGCACTGTGCCCCGCAGGGCTGGCGCTGCTGATTGGTTTTGCCATTCCTAACCTGGTGGTGGATTCCAAACAGCCGCAGTCGCTGGTGGATACCGTGCGCGAGCCGCTGCAGGAGAGTCGATTCGTGCTGGCCAATAACGTTGGCGTGGCCGCGGGCCTGGCGTGGGAGCTGAAGCGCAGTGACATCACCCTGTTTGGTCAGAGCGGCGAACTGCGCTACGGGCTGGATTACCCCGATGTGAAAGATCGTTTTGTCAGTGAGGACGACTTCGCGCAGTGGCTGGCAACGCATCGCCAGCAGGGCCGCGTGTCGCTGGTGATGCTGCTCTCAAAACGCGACGATATTTCACGGGCGAATTTACCGCAGCCGGACAATCTCTATATCCAGGGGCGTCTGGCCTTGCTGGAGTACCTGCCGAAGTGATGACCTGGATCTGGCTGATACTGGCAAGCCTGCTCAGCTGCGCGGGACAGCTGTGCCAGAAACAAGCCACCCGTCCGGCGAAAGCCGGGCGGCGCGGGGCGCACATCGCGCTGTGGCTTGGCCTGGCACTGCTGGCGCTGGGCAGCGGGATGCTGGTCTGGCTGGTGGTGCTGCAACGCCTGCCTGTCGGCATCGCGTACCCTATGCTGAGCCTCAATTTTGTCTGGGTGACGCTGGCGGCGAAGGCGTTCTGGCGTGAGCACGTTGCTGCGCATCACTGGCTGGGGGTAGGGTTCATCATCATTGGGATTGTTATCCTGGGAGGGAGCCTGTGAAGGGTGCATTCTGGGCCTTATGCAGCGTGCTGTTAGTCAGCATTGCGCAGCTGCTGCTGCGCAATGCCATGCAGGCACTGCCACCGGTCAGTGAGATCCTGGCGTTTGTTTCCGCGCTGTGGCACTTCTCGTCCGGCACGGGCGCGCTGCTGCTGGGGTTGACGGGGTACGTGGCCTCGATGGGCTGCTGGTATCTGGCGCTGCATCGCATGGCGCTCAGCAAAGCCTATGCCCTGCTGAGCCTCAGCTATATTCTGGTGTGGGCCGCCGCGATCCTGCTGCCCGGCTGGGGAGAACGCTTCTCCTGGCACGGGCTGGTGGGCGTCGGGTTTATTATTCTGGGTGTGTTAGTGATTTTTCTGCCCCGAACGTCCCAACGTGAATAATCGACTCGGTGGTCAGGGTGTAAGGGGTCGATGTGCAGACGGCAAGGCTCAGCGAGCCGACCTGTAGCTGGCTGACCGCGTGCGTCTGCGCCGTGCTGTCGATGCTGACAATCTGCCAGGCGCTGCCGCCACGCTGTTTCACAATCGCTTCTTTCCGCGTCCAGATACGCCAGAAGGCGGAAAGCCGTTCCTCGGGCGCTTCACGCTCCAGCTCGTCATGCTCCGTCATGCTGAATACCGCATTAGCCAGCGCCTGCCAGTTCTTCCTCGGGCGAATCACTTCGATATCGCAGCCGACCTCGCCTTCATCGCTCATCAGCAGGGCGATATCGTCACCGCTGTGGCTCAGGTTGAACCACAGCGGATGACCCTTCGCAAAGGCCGGTTTGCCCTGCTCGCCGTAAATGATGTCGGGGAGCGGGTGAGGGGATAACGTTCTGGCGAGCAGCGTTCTCCCGGCCAGCCAGGAGGCCTGTCGGGCACCCTGAGGCGCCCTGTCTGCGAGCGCTGACGCCAGCGGGTCCGCGCAAAGGGTGGAGATTTTTCCCAGTACAAACTGGTACATAGTTACGCCCAGCGTTTAATGATAATCGAGGTGTTGATGCCGCCAAACGCGAAGTTATTGCTCTGCAGATACTCGCAGTCAATCTGACGGGCTTCCCCCATAATATAATCTAAAGCACCGCATTGCTCATCCGGCTGCGTTAAATTGAGCGTCGGGGCAAACCAGCCTTCACGCATCATCTGCAGACTCATCCACGCTTCCAGCGCGCCGCAGGCACCCAGCGTGTGGCCAAAATAGCTCTTCAGCGAGGACACCGGCACGCTGTCACCGTAGATGGCGGCAGTGGCCTGGCTTTCGGCGATATCGCCGCGATCGGTGGCGGTACCGTGCGCGGAGATATACCCCATATCCCGGGCGCTTAATCCCGCCATGGCCAGCGACTGCTCCATGCAAATCTGCATGGTGTCACGCTGAGGCTGGGTGATATGGGCCGCGTCACAGTTGGTGGCAAAGCCCACGATCTCACCGTAGATCGTGGCCCCGCGCGCTCTGGCGTGCTCCAGCTCTTCCAGAATCAGGGTGCCTGCGCCTTCCCCAATGACCAGACCATCGCGCTGCGTATCGAACGGTGAAGGGGTGGTTTTGGGTTCGTCGTTACGCTGGCTGGTGGCAAACAGCGTGTCAAACACCGCCGCTTCAGACGGACACAATTCTTCCGCGCCCCCCGCGACCATCACGGTCTGATACCCGTGGCGAATCGCCTCCCAGGCGTAGCCAATCGCCTGGCTGCCGGAGGTACAGGCGCTCGACGTCGGGATCACGCGGCCGCGTAACCCAAAGAACAGGCCGGTATTCACCGCCGTAGTGTGCGGCATCATCTGGACGTAGGTTGTCCCGGTGATGTTATTGGTGTGCTTTTCGGTGAGCATGGTCGCGAATTCGCTGACCGGACCGGTGCTGCCTGTCGAAGAACCGTAGGCGATACCGGTTTGACCGTTGGTGAGCACCGCTTCGCCAATCAGCCCCGCCTGTTCCAGCGCCAGCTCGGTGGCGCGGGTCGACATCAACGACACGCGGCCCATGGCGCGAATACGCTTGCGGGTATAGTGTTCCGGCAGCGTGAAATCGTCGATCGGCGCGCCCAGCAGGGTATGCAGACCATCATACACCTGCCATTCCGGCATTTTACGCACCGCGTTTTCATACGCCAGCAGCCTGCTGGAAACGGATTGCCAGCTTTCGCCAAAGGCGGTCACGCCGCCCATGCCCGTAATCACCACGCGACGCGTCATAGCATGCCTCCGTTAATGGAAATGACCTGGCGGGTAACGTAGCCCGCAATATCTGACATCAGATAGCTTGCCAGCCCGGCGACCTCTTCAGCCTGACCCATCCGTTTCATTGGGATGATGGACATGGCTTCCTTCAGCGCGGCTTCTTCCATCTCAATCATGCCGGTATCAATCAGCCCCGGGGCAATGCAGTTGACGGTGATTTTGCGTTTTGCCAGCTCAATCGCCAGCGCTTTGGTGGCGCCGATAATGCCCGCTTTGGCCGCGCTGTAGTTCACCTGCCCGCGGTTGCCCATCACACCGGACACGGACGATAAGGTGATAATGCGCCCCCCTTTACGGGTGCCAATCATCGGCATAATGCAGGGGTGAATGACGTTATAAAAACTGTCGAGATTGGTGTGGATCACGCTGTCCCAGTCGTCTTCGCTCAGCGCCGGAAAGGCGCCGTCGCGCGTAATTCCGGCGTTGCTGACCACGCCATACCATGCGCCATGGGCTTCAATCTCCTGCTCCAGCACCTCGCGGCACTGTTCGCGGTTGCCCACATCAAAGGCGAGTAAACGACCGTTGCCACCCGCCTGCGTGATGGCGTCCAGCGTCTCCTGCGCGCCTGCGGCATCACGATGGTAATGCACGCCTACGGTAAACCCGTCGGCGGCAAGCTGACGAGCGATGGCGCGCCCTATGCCTTTGCTGGCCCCGGTGACCAGTACGGAACGACTCATGCGTTAGATCCCTGATTAAAAAGCGATGTTAATTCTTCTGCGCTCGGCTGGAAGGTGTTGACCCGGCCCGTGGCCAGCGTCTCTTCATTCGCGGAAATCGCGCATTCAAAACTGCCGAAGCGTTCGTCCTGCATCAGCAGCTTAACGGTGATGTCCAGCGTCAGGCCTTTGGCGAAACGCCCGCTGGCGCAGACCAGCTCGCGCGCGCCGAGCACCATGCCCAGCGCGATATGATCCTGCCCCTGCTGCTGACGATGCCAGCCTGACCAGACGCCAACGGTCTGCGCCATCAATTCGAGCGCGTACCAGCCCGGCAGGTCGCCATCGGCATTGAGAAACGGCGCCAGCACGCTTTGCCCGTTGACCGCAACGCGGCAGACCGCCGTGTCGTCCGTAACGTTCTCAACGGATCCCAGCAGCATCATTGGCGCCTCGTGCGGCAAATAGGCTTCGGGTGATAAGTAGCTCATGAGGCTCTCCCCAGGAGGATGCTGGCGTTATTGCCGCCAAACGCGAACGAGTTAGACAAAATGACCGACTTTTTCAGAGCGGTGCGCTGGTGCAGCAGGCCGCACGACGCCAGCGTGTCGTCCGGCGCGTAGCGGGCGAAGTCCTGCGGCGGCAACGGCAGATCGCGCGTCAGAATCAGCCAGCTCAGGGCCGCTTCGGTAATGCCGGCGGCGCCCAGCGTATGGCCGGTAAGGTGTTTGGTTGAGCTGCACGGCACGCTTTCCCCGAAGAGATCGTGAATCACCTGCGATTCAATCTGATCGTTGAGCGGCGTGGCCGTGCCGTGCAGGTTGATGTAGCCGATATCCTGCGGCTGCATGCCCGCTTCGTTAAGCGCCTGCGCGATAGCCCTTATCGCCCCTTCACCCTGCGGATGCGGAGCGGAAATATGGTACGCATCGCTGGATTCGCCCGTTCCGAGCAGCGCCACGTCCGCGGACTCCCGGCTCAATACCATCAGCGCGGCGGCTTCACCAATGGTGATCCCCCGGCGGTCGCGACCAAACGGCTCGCAGAGCGTAGGGGAGAAAGATTCAAGGCTGTTAAAGCCGTTGACGGGCATCCGGCTCAGGGTATCGGCTCCGCCGACAATGGCGATGTCCACCAGCCCGGCTTCAATCAGACGTTTGCCGCCGATCATCGCCCGCGCGCTGGAAGAGCAGGCCGTGGAGATCGTATAGGCCGGGCCTTCGAGCTGAAGCCAGTTGGCGAGGAAGCGGGACGGATCGCCAAGCTCCTGCTGCGGATACTGCCAGCGCGTGCTCGCTTCGCCATGGGTCATGTGGCGCACGTGCTCATCGCCTTCGTCCAGCCCGGAGGTGCTGGTCCCCAGCACCACGGCCACGCGGTCGCGACCGACGCGGGCGATGGCCTCGTCAACGGCGGGCTGAATCTGCGACAGCGCGGCCAGCAGAAGCTGGTTATTGCGGGTGCGGTGTGCGGCGAAGGCGTCCGGGATGGGCGGAAGCTCGCCTTCCACGCCGCCCAGTACGGCTTCGGGTAAACCCTGCAACCAGCCGGTCCGGGCGTGCATCCCCGGCGCCACGCCTGCCGTCAGGTTCGCGGCAATCTCGTCAGGCGAGTTGCCCAGCGCGTTGACCATGCCAACAGCGGATATATAAATCATCTCAGTCACCCAGATATTGAATGGTGATGTGGTATTTAAAGACGTGTTGCTCGATGCTGATCGGCTCGCGCTTGCCTTTGCGCTGCAGGTAGACAATTTCCGTCACCAGCTTGCCGCTGGCGTTGCGCAGCTCGCGCCGATCGCCATTGTCCGTTAACGTCCAGCCCTTCGGCAACTGCGGCTGCCAGGCGCTAATCGGCCAGTGGCTGAGCATCACGTCGGCCAGCACCTGGCTGGCGGGCGGCAGCTGCGGCACGACGATAGACTGCTCGGTATGAATACCGGTCTCATCGTAAGTCGCCAGGAACAGGCGAATGCCCACGGAAGAGAGCCCGGCCAGCGTCACCTTATGCGCATTCGCGTTGAGCATCACCAGCAGGGACTGCGTTTGTCCGTTAAAGCTGCCGGTCAGCAGCTGCTGGGAGCTTACCGCCGGGCTGATGCCGGGCGGCGGTAGCGTCACTCTGGTGCCCGGCTGGAGCCAGGCCTGAGGCCGCGTCTCTTTGGTATCGGTCGAATGGCTGCAGCCCGCCAGCAGCAGCGCCGCGGCCAGCGCAACGGCGCGATAAAAAGCGTTCATTTACGTTTTCTCTCTTTCTTATCCGGCATCGCCAGCGGAGCCAGCAGGAAGGCGGTAAAAATACCGCTCACCAGCACGATGCCAAAGCTGCTGATGGCCTGGGTGGCGCTGAAGACGAGCATGCCCAGCGTCAGCAGCGTGGTCATCATGGCCAGCGTAATCGCCAGCATTGAGGTCAGCGGCGTACCGCGCGGGTTGCTGAAAAACAGCGTGTAGTTAATGCCAATGCCGAGCACCAGTACCAGAGCCAGCAGTGAGAACAGATTCACCGGGTGGCCCGTTGCGGCCAGCACCGCCAGGCCGCAGCTCAGCGACAGCACGGACGGCACCAGGCTTATCAGCCCTTTACGCCAGCCGAGGCGCAGCATCGCCCCGCAGGCAATCACTGCCAGCGCGGCAAACAGTAGCCCCGTCAGCAGCGTGCGGTAGAGGGCAAACAGGCTGTCAAAGCTGGCTTTGCGATCGGCCCAGACGACGCCGTCATGGCGCGCGGCCAGTTCACCGAGGTAAGCGCTGTTTTTCGCGCCGTCCACCGGCACCAGCACGCCGCTTTCCCCGTTGGGCAGGGTCAGCCAGAGCAGACGCCAGCCTTCGCTGGCCGGGCTTTTAAGCCACGCGTCCACGCTGACCGGCATGGCGGCGAGATTCGGGGATACGGCGTTGAGCCCGGCGCTTTTCAGCACGTTAGTTACCGCAGGGGCAGCCTCGCGCAGCAGCGTAAGATCGCTTTTCTGGCGGGCCAGCGAGTTCAGCGGCAGCGTACGCCAGCGGGCAATCTCTCCGGCTTTCTGCGCCTGTGCCAGCGCCGGGGTAAAGGCTTCCAGCCGCTCCAGCGTTTGCTGAGGCGAGGCGCCATGCACCACAAACCATTTCTGATCGACGCTCTGTCCGGTCAGGGCGGTAATGGCCTTCTCCTGCGCCAGAATATCTTTCGGCAGGGCCTGCAGCTGGGCGATGTCGTCGTCCACCCTCAGGGTGCTCATCCCCACGGCGGAGAGCAGCGCCAGCGCGACGGGCAAACCCACGGACAGTTTTTTATTGCGTCGCCACGCGGCCAGCCAGCGCAGCATGATAACCATCAGCGGAACCGGGCGCACCGGTAAACCCCGGCACAGCCACGGATGCCAGAAAATCACCGTCAGGCAGGAGGCGCTCAGCCCCACGGCGGCGAACACCGCCATCTGGCGGATCCCGGGGAAGGGGGCCAGCATCATAATCAGGTAGGCGGCGACGGTCGTCAGCAGCGCCAGCAGCAGCGCATTGCGTACTTTCGCCAGGCTTTGCCAGGGGGAATATTCCGCGCCGTGCACCATCCGTTCGGTCAGGTAGTAGAGCGTGTAGTCGGCTGAAATACCGATGATGCTCATGCTCATCACCAGCGTCATCAGGTGCAGTTCGCCAAAGAGCAGCAGCGTCACCACCGTACCCGCCAGCGCGCCGATGGCAATCGAGAGCACGCTCAGCAGCAGCGGGCGCAGAGAGCGGAACACCGCCACGATGAGCAGGAACACGCCAAGCAGGGTGGCGATGCCCAGCGTCGAGACGTCGCGTTTGGCCTGCTGGCTGGCGTAATCGCTGTAGAACACGGTCCCGCGCGAAAGCAGCTGCGCCTGCGGGAAACGCGCTTTTAGCCTCTCCTGCAGCGCGTTAAGCGTCGTCACCAGCCGGTGGGTCTGCTGCATATCAAATGACGAGCCCGCCAGCTCGCCGTGCAGCAGATACCAGTAGTTTCCCGCCTCATCCTGTGTGACCAGCCAGCCGTCCATCAGCCGCAGCTTCTGGCCGTTTTGCGCCAGAGCGAGCTGCGAGCCGCGCATCAGCATCAGGGGATCGTTTTGCAGCTCTTTGCCGCTGACGCCGGAAAAGGCCGAATAGAGCTGAGATAAAATCCACTGCGCCTGCGCTTCTCCGCCGTTTTGCAGGCGGGCGCGGGTGGCGGGATCGATCAGGCCATTTCGGTGCTGCCAGAAGAACTCTCCCCAGGCCTTTTGCCCGGCGGCGTCCATCGGGCCTTTGACCTCGCTGAGCGAATCGCTGCTTTGCAGCAGCGCCAGCCACTGCTGCGCCACGCGCGGATCGGGCTCTTTGCCAGGGCTGACCAGCCAGACCAGCTGGCGGTCGAGACGCTGCATAAACCCGTCGTTGAGCGCCGGCGGGATCGCCCCCAGCGTCTGCTTCGGCAGCATGGCCAGCACGCTGCTGTTCAGACGCGCGCCGGGCAGCAGCGACAGCAGCACGCCCAGCAGAATCAGGCATAGCGTGGCCCACAGCAGCGCCGGGCGCAGGGATTTACGGTGCGGCAAAGCGTTGGCGTTCGTCATCGGTCAGGCTGGCGGGCGTCAGTTGGTGGCGTGAAAGGGCGATATCGGTACGGTCGCCCTGTTTGTCGTTGAGGCGAATCGTCTCCAGATAGGTCGCGCCGCCCAGATCGAGGGTGGCGAAAATCTTGTCCAGCGGCGTCGTTTTTGGCGTAAGCACCAGCGACCAGCGGCCGGCGCCCAGGTCTTTAAAATCGATGCGGAAGTTCTCTTCAAGCACCCTGCGGTCGGCCTGGAACAGGGCCCGCAGAAGATGGTTGAACTGGAACATCTGCGGATTATTGTCGGCGGTGACGGTCTGCGGCGGCTGGCCGTTAATGGCCTGAACCATCCGCCTGTCGTCCAGCAGGAGCGTCATCGGAAACGGCGCTTTTTGATCCCACAGCAGGCCGCTGTCGCGGGCGATCAGCATCTCGCCCTGCGAGCGCAGCGGCTGTGGCATATCTTTTATTGTGCGAACCTGTTCGAAGTGCGCGCGCACGACGGGCTGCCCGGTGAAGCGCTGCTGCAGTTCATCCAGCGTCACGGCGCTGACCAGCGGGCTGACGATCAGCGCCAGCAAAGGCAACCATCTCATGGCGTCACTCCCATTCGTTCAAACAGTATTGCCGGGCTCACAAAGCACATTTCGCGGGTGGCTTCTTCCACCGCTACCTGGATGGTGTAACCGGTGGTGGTGCGTTTGCCGGTCTGCGCATCGAATATTTGATAGGCAATGCGCAGGCGGTTTTCATACTCTTCAACGTGCGCGCGGACGCGAATACGCTGCTCAAAGGTCACCGCATCGCGGTATTTCACCCGGGTATCGACGACGGGCCAGACGTAGCCGGAGGCCTTCATCTGGCGATAGCCGTAGTCAAACTGATTGAGCAGCGCCTCGCGGGCGATCTCAAAGTAGCGGAAATAGTTACCGTGCCAGACCACGCCCATCATATCGACGTCGTGGAACGGAACGGTGATCTCAACTTCAGTCGTAAAGCGGGGATCGGTCAGCACCCTTTACTCCTTCTCTCTGGACTCTGGCAGATGCCAGAAATCGAAAAAATTAAACCAGTCGAGCGGCGACAGGAGGGCGTAATGCTCCAGCCGCTGCGCGTAGCGATCGACGGTCTCCTGCAGCGCCTGCTGGCGTTCGCCGCGCGGCAGGATCAGCGGGTCGGCAAACGGTTCGCTGTGCAGGACGAGCTTACCCTGCTGGCGCAGGCAAAAATCAGCACCACCGGGCAGCGCAGGATGGAGGCCAGGATAAACGGCCCCTGTGGGAACGGCGCTGGCTGGCCCATGAACGGACTCCAGATCACGCGCCACTCGCCGCCACGCTGCGGATTCACCGCGATGCGGTCGCCCACAATCGCGACCCATTCTCCCCGCTCAAGCTTCTCTTTGATGGCAATCGCGGTGTCCGGGCCGATGTCGGTGACCGACATCAAATTCACATCCGCCTGGGGAGCCATTTCGCTCATGATTTGCTTAAAGCGCTGGGCGTTTTCGCTGAAGACCAGGGCGGTGATAATTTTGCTGCCGTCCAGCTGGGCCAGCGCCCGGCAGGCCTCTACGTCGCCAAGATGCGAGGCCAGCAGCAGCTTGCCCTGCGGCGCCGCGATATTAAGCGTTTCGCTCGCGCCGGGGGCAAAGACCACGTCGCGATCAAACTGCAGCTCGCCGCGCCAGCTGGCGACTTTATCCAGCATCGCGTTGCCGAAGCGCATAAAATGGAAAAAGCTGTTGAGCAGCGGGGGAACGGGCATGTTCCGCTGACGCAGTTCTTGCTTCACTCTCTCAATCCACTGCCGCGAGGCCTGCCGCGCCGGACGTGCGATAAGCCAGTACACGCCGATCGTTGGCCACAGCAGCACGGTAAAGGCCCGCCGCCCCATCAGCTTCCAGACGCGCAGCATCAGGCGCATGCCCCACAGGCCCTTGACCTCGTCCTGCTGCGCCCAGTGCTGGCGGCGTCGACGGAAAAGCAGGCCGGGCATGCGGGGCAGCATGCCGAAGAACAGCCGGGTATGCATCAGGGAGATCCGCACGTTATCTTTTAACGCGTCGAAGTGGGACAACCCGTCCTGCGGGTAGGTGACGCGGGTCGGCAGAAAGATGCTGGTGTTGCCCTGCCAGTAGAGACGGACCATCACTTCGGTGTCAAAGTCCATCCGTTTACCGAGCGTTTCACGCGCGGCCAGCCGCAGCGTGGGCGAGACCGGGTAGACACGAAAGCCGCACATGCTGTCTTTAAGCTGCAGGGATAAGGTCTCAATCCACACCCAGACGTGGGTTACCCAGCGCCCGTAGAGCCGCGATCGCGGAATGGAATCATCGTAAATGGGCTGGCCGGAAATCAGCGCGTCCGGGTGGCGCTCCGCCAGCGCCAGCAGTTTGGGGATATCTTCGATGGCGTGTTGGCCGTCCGCGTCCACCTGCACGGCGTGGGTATAGCCCGCGCGCGCGCACTCCTCCAGCCCCCTGATGACCGCGGCACCTTTTCCGGCGTTTTCCGCCAGACGGACCAGCGTTACCTGCGGCTGCTCCGCCGCCAGGCGCTCGAGCTCCTGACGGGTGCTCGCTTCGCTGCCGTCATCCACCACCAGGCACGGCATGCCGAACGGCGCGAGACGCGACAGCACGCGGGCGATCATGGCGCCGTGGTTGTAGCACGGGATCAGCACGCAGGGACGAAAGATTACTGACATAGCCGAATTTTCCCGCTGCTGGCGGTATGGCGCTCCGCCCCGGCGTGACGCTGGTAGCTGAAGGTCAGCATCTGACGTTCGGCATGCCACTCAAGCACCAGAGTCACCGTGGTTTCAGGCAGCAGAGGCGCCTGGAACTTCACGTTTTGAATGCTGTGAAAGCGGTAGCCCGGTGCCAGTAACGTCGTGGCGTAGTGCATCACCCAGTCAAGCTGCGCAACGCCGGGCAGCAGCGGCTGTACGGCAAAATGGCCCTGAAACCAGAACAGCGCCGCGTCGAGATGCAAAATAATTTCCAGCTTCTCCGGCTGTGTCTGGCGGCGCTCAATTTCATGAATTTTCATGAAATAACTCCTCTAACTGCGCATAGACACGCTTGTTCATACTGTTTACCGGCATTTCATCGACAATGCGCCAGTAGCGCGGAACGGCGACCGGCTCAAGCCACGGCAGCAGGGCGCGACGCCAGGCGAACTCCTGCGCTTTTTTATCCTGCATATAGCCGCGCTGGCGAACCGCTTCGTCCAGCACCAGCAGCGCGCCAATCCCCTGACGGCCTCCGCGCGTGACCGGCAGCGCAGCCGCTTCGCAAATGCCGTCGAGCTCCAGCAGGCGACGTTCGATCTCGTTAAGCGAGATGCGCTTTTCTTCAATTTTGACCACCCGCCCGCGACGACCGGCGATGCTGAACAGCCCCTCGCTGTCGAAGTGCAGGATATCGTCCAGCTGGAGTCCTTCAGCCTCGTGGATCAGTGGAGACGTGACGCGACAGGCGTCATCTTCCTGATGGAAAATAACGCCGGGGAACGCGAGCCATGGCACGTTATCCTGCTGGCGATGGCGCCAGGCGAGGATCCCGGTTTCGGTGCTGCCATAAATTTCATCCGGGAAGATGTTAAGCCAGCCAGCGGTGATGGCGACGTCACACCAGGGCAGCATTCCGCCTGCTGAAATCAGCATTCTGACGGGCGGCGCGGGCAGTTCCGTATCCAGGCGCTTCAGGAACGCCGGGCTGCTGATGAACAGGTAATGCCTGTCATGAGGAAGGGCGGCCAGTTGCTCGGCGTAGTAGAGCATCGCAGCATGCAGCGGGAGGCCCAGCGCCATCGGCAAGACGATGCGGAAGGTCAGGCCGTACAGATGTTGCGGTACGACCGAGGCGACAACGCTACAGCCGGTCAGACGCTCGCCGAAGCGGTCAGCCAGCAGACGGGCTTCGCGATCCAGGCTGACGATGTGCTTAATCACCCGGCGCGGGGTACCCGTGGAGCCGGAGGTGAACAGCTCAACGAAGCGGCTTTCGTCAATGGCCGGCAGGGGCGCCCAGTGGCGAGCGGTCTGATGGCTGGAGGCCACCACAATCAGCTTGCCATGGAAATCGAGAGAGCGATCGCTCAGGACGCCGCTAAACAACGCCTGCTGTTCTTCAAGCTGCGAGACGCGGCTATGGCCGGGGATGACCGGCGTTTTACCGGCATGCAGCGAGGCCAGCAGCGCAACGATAAACAGGTAGCTGTTTTCAAAGCACAGCGCCCAGCGCTCGCCTTCCTGCTGACGCAGGGTGTCGACCAGCAAGGTCACGTCGTGGCGCAGCTGGCCAAGCGTCCAGGTGCGATCGTCAAGCCAGGCAACGGGCATGTCGTCAGGGCGGGGCGCATTTAACCACTGGCCCAGCGGAAGGGGGTTAGTCATTGTGCATCTCTTTTTTAATCACCCGCTGGCGCACCAGCCACTCGGTTGCCATCAGCGTTCCCATCAGGATATAAGCCACCATACCGTTCCACAGCGTCCACAGATGCATGTCGCCGTGGAGCACGGTGAACAGCGCCATCGCGCCGTTTCCGATGAAAAAGCCGCACCAGACGAGGGTCACCTTGCGGGTATAGCGCACGCCCTCCGGGGGCAGGTTTGGCTCACGCAGGCGCGCCAGTCGCTCGACCAGCGGCATCGCGGTCCACAGTGAACCGCCGAACACCGCCAGCATCACAAGGTTGACGACCACCGGGTAGAACAGCAGCCACTGGTGGGTTTTCAGCAGGTAGCTGGCCGCGCAGAGCGCAATGCCCGCGAGCGCCACGCACTGCACCACATACCGCATCGGGCCGGTATTCCGTCGCGCCTGGCGCAGCCGCAGCAGCAATAACAGCGCCATGACCGGCAACAGCCACTGCAGGCTGTTGTGCGTCAGCCCAAATCCAATCAGGAAGGGCCACGCCAGCAGCATCAGCCCCGTCAGCAGTGGGATGACCGGGAACGTCCGTCCACCACGCACGACGTCTTACTCTTCGCGCAGAAGCTGTTCGACGGCGTCTACCACATCCTGAACGGTACGAACCGACTTGAAGGTTTCCGGCTTGATTTTCTTGCCCGTTTTCTTCTGCAGATGAACAATCATGTCCACCGCGTCAATGCTGTCCAGCTCCAGGTCTTCGTAAAGACGGGCTTCGGGCGTAATGTCCTGCGGGTCGATTTCAAAGAGCTTGGTCAGAAGGCCGCAGACTTCCTGATAAATGGTTTCTTGTTCAGTCATCGTTCACATCTCAGGCGCGTTGAGCGTTGATAAAGGACGCCAGCGTGGCGACGGAAAAGAAGTGCTGGCGCATCTCTTCGCTTTCGGCAGAAAGCACCACGCCATACTGGTTTTTTACCGCCAGACCCAGTTCCAGCGCGTCAATGGAGTCCAGACCCAGCCCATCGCCAAACAGCGCGGCATCGGTATCAATATCCTCTGCGGTAAGCTCGTCCAGATTCAGCGTGGTGATTATGAGATTCTTAATTTCAAGATAAAGCGCTTGCATCATTAATTCCTGACAAAGATTGAAGGCCTGATGTTAATCGATGCTGCAGATGCCGGTTTAACTGCCTTGCCGCCAGCGCCGGTTCTTGTTCATTTGCATCGTAAAATTCGTCGATGTTCACGCGGTCGCGGACATCCACGGTGAAAACAGGTTTTTCTGGCGGTACATCATACCAGTGACTTTTTTTATCCAGCAGGTGTTCGCTACAGTGGATCAGCACCACCCGCAGATCGCTGTTACAGCGCACGGCGATATTTGCCGCGCCGCGCTGAAGGGAGATAGCCTCGCCAAACCGGGTACGCGTGCCTTCCGGGAAGATTAACAGCGTGTCGCCCTGAGCCAGACGCTGCTGGCTGGCCGCGAGCAGGGGCTCGGCTTCACTGTTAATCAGATAATCCGCCGCGCGGATAACGCCGCTGACAAAGGGATTGCGCAGCAGCGCGCTTTTCACCAGGCAGTCGGTTTCGGGCATCACCGACGCCAGAATCACGTAGTCAATTAACGTGGGGTGGTTAGCCACCACCAGACAACCCCGATCGCTGCGCAGCGCGTCAAGATTGTGAATGCGATAGTCCAGTACGCCGAGGCCGCGCGCAACGGTCAGGAAGAAGCGGAAGCTGGCCGCAATGCTGCGACGCGCCAGGCGGCGACGGCTGGCGCGGTCGCGCTGGACGATCAGCAGCAGATTGAACCAGACCAGCGACAGCAGCAGCCCGCCCACGCCAAACAGCGCGAAGCAGAAGCCGGTCATCACCAGACGCCATAACCAGTTGATACGGGCAGCCAGGCGGTTCATGCGCGCGTCCATTGCCACAGCAAACGTTCGCCGGGCACCACAAACTGACGTTCCTCGCTGAGATAGCGCTGCAGGAACATCAGGCTTTGCGGCAGGGCGGGTTCTTCACCCGTGCTGCCGCTGCGGGTTTCACACTGCAATCCGTTGCCGGATTCAATCACCAGCGCCAGCGCGTAGGGCCAGGTGGGCATCTGCGGCGGCAGCGCCGGATGGTAAAATTCCGGCAGCGCGCCGTCAAAATCGACCAGCAGGACGCGGGAATAGCCCGCATGCAGCAGGCTCAGCACTTCGCATAAGGCCTGCTGGAAGGTGTCCAGCCCGGCTGAAATGGATGACGAGACGATGGCCTGGCGTGCGGTAATCGTGAGATTACCCACCGCGGAATTGTGCACGGACATCGCGAAGTCGGTGGGTGAAACGGACTGCCCGGTTGCCAGAGCATGCAGAATACGGTAGTTGCGCTCCAGCTCGCCGTGGCGGCTGGAATAGACGACGGCATCAATGGCGTGGTTTTGCAGCATGGCAAGACCAATATCCACCGCCAGCTTACTGCCTGAATTGAGGCGGCGCGCGGTCATCATGGGTAAAGCGGTCAGGCGGGGAAGCGGGGCCGCTGTATCAACGGCCAACTGCAGGCGCGACCATGCCTGCCAATCTGTGGCATCGCTGAGTCCTGGCGCTCTCGCCTGCCAGTCGATAATGTTCAGTGAAAATTTCATCTACGCGCGTCCGCGAAAAAACCGTATTCAAAGGGCAGACTGGGCCACCCGGCAGCTAAGCTGCTCTATTGTTCACGTTTGGTGCATATCAGCAGGGTATGACCGACCCCAAGGTTGTCCAGCCGCTGTTCAACGCTGAAACCTGCGCTCTCCAGGTAGCGATAGAACTTCTCTACGCTGTAAAATCGGCTATTGCCATTCGCCATACAGGTGAAATAGAGCGAGGTGGCATTCAGGCTGAAAGAGGCCGCTTCAAATTTCTGGGCATCCCAGAAAAGCTCCATGATGCACAAACGTGCGCCTGGCTTCATGGCCTGCGCGACGCGCGTCAGCATGGCGACAATCTGATCCGGAGAGAAACAATCCAGGAACTGGCTCATCCACCAGACGTCGGCGTCACCCGGCAATGTTGCTGGGCTAAGCATATCGACAGCATGGAATGCAATACGATGAGAAAAACCTGCTTTTGCGATGTTTTCCTGCGCCAGCGCTATCTGCTGCGGCAGATCGAGGATCGTCACGGTAACCTTTTCGTCATAGCGGCAGCAGCGTAACGACCATTTACCCGTATTTCCGCCCACATCGTACAATTTTGTCGGCGAGCTTGCGAATATATATGGCAAAGCAGCGTCAAAAGCGGCGTCAGAATAGTAATGATCGAAGGCAAACCAGCTCTCTTTCGCCGGAGCTGGTAATTGGGATAACGCCGGGTAGATGGTTGGCCAGTTGCCAAACACGGCTAATCCGGCAGGTTTTTCCTCCTGCAGGGCGTCCGCCAGGTGAAATAGCCCCTGATAACAAACGTCCTGGGTGAAATTCATATTTACGCGGGTCATTTCGTCGTGCAGTAAAAAATGGCCCACTTTCGCCAGGAAATAACGTCCATTCTGTTGGGTAACGATTCGACCGCTTAATCCCATATCCAGCAGTACGCTGACGCCATAGCTGCCGAGCGTGCTGTGTTCGGTTATTTCCTCGAGGCTTGCCCCCTCTTTTCCTTGTTTATCGAGCCAGGCGAGAACGCCTGAGTTACGCAGACAAAGCGCAGTCTGGAATAACATCGGGGCAAAGGCGATGCGTTGCGCTTCGGTAATGGCATCCAGTGCGCTGAGTGTGTCCTTTTCGTACATTCCTGCGTAACCTTTGAGGCTAATAAAGAGAGGTTATCGGGCCATACGCGGCCCGACTTTAGAAAAATATTACAGCGCGGCGCCAGCGGAGAGGTTCAGCTGAATATCGTGGTCGAGGTTATTTACCCAGCGGTTATAATTTTTGTGAATTTTACCGTCTGCCGCTTTCAGGTTAAGGCTGTTTTCATAGTTGATTGAATAGCTTGTGGCCGTGTACGGAATACTCACCTGGACCGAGTGATCGCGTGACTGCAGACGCCCCTTAATCATTCCCGGGCCGGTTTCCGTCATGATCCAGTCGCGTTTTTGGCCTGCTTTCAAAATTGCCGTTTTTACCTGATCGGCAGTATGGCCCGCGCTTACAATAGAGTGAACCTGAGCAATTGGGGCGGTACGCGCACAGCCTGCCAGTGCGCCAACGAATACGGCAGCAGCACACCATGTAACGATCTTTTTCATCAACAACTCCATATCAATAATAACAATTAAAGGTAGTGTTTTTTACAAATAATATTCATCCGGCTTTTTGTTATCGCCGGGTGTGTTTTTTAATCAATATTAATGTTTACATTACGTTGACGCGAAGACGGGCATAATAACATGGAAAATAAATAAGAATTTCATTTTTTATAATTTGCGTTAAATCATGAGCTGCGTTTGAACGTAATGCGCGCGGCGTAATTAAAAACAGAATGAGTATCGCCTTAACGCAAATAAAAATACCGCGACGGATTAGGGACGCGGTAATTTACGGTGTATTACTGACGGTTTAAACCTACCTGTACAGGTAGGTCGGTTAGCCGGGTAATCGGCTTTTCGGCCTCCCCGGGCCGAGCAGGATCGCCAGCTTGCTGCCGCCTTTGGTGGTTTCCATCCAGATTTTACATACGCTGGTCAGGGGGACCGACAGCAGCATACCGACCGGGCCCAGCAGCCATCCCCAAATCAGTAAGGATAAAAATACCACCAGCGTTGACATGCCCAGCCGGTGTCCCATCATGCGCGGCTCAAGAATATTGCCCAGCACCATATGCACGACGAGGAACAGCGCGCCGACCAGCATGCATTCGTAGAAGCCGTTAAACAGAAACGCCTGAATCATGGGCGGCACGGCGGAAAGCACCGCGCCAATATTGGGTACGTAGTTCAGTAGAAAGGCCAGCACGCCCCACATCAGCGCGAACTGCACGTCCATCAGCATCAGCCCCAGCCAGACAATCACCCCGGTCCATACGCTCAGGAGCGTTTTCAGCGCCAGATATTTGGAGACGCCCTTCAGGGCCCGGTGTAACCCGGCAATGTGAATTTGCGGATTGTTCAGCGCAAAGCGCAGCTTATAGGGGACGTGGCGGACTTCGAACAGCATAAACACAACGGTCATGACCAGCAGCAGAATGCTGGCCATCGCGCCGGAAAGCCCCGTCATCAGGGTGGTGGCGTAGGTCATGACCTTCTCGGAGTCCATCCTGCGCAGCATCCGTTCGGGTGAGATATGCAGATTAAGGAAGGGCACCATCTCCTGCAGCGCGACAATTTTACGCGTCAGCTCTTTGTTGTACTGCGGCAGCATGGTGGAGAATTCGCTCAGCGATGCCGCCAGCACGCCGAAGAGCGCCGTCAGGCCAATCAGCATGACAATAACCACGATGGTGATGGCTACCGGACGGCTGACGCCCCGGCGTAAAAACCAGGTGACCAGAGGATTAAGCACGATGGCAAAAAAGAGCGCCAGCAGGAGCTGAACAATAATGTCAGCGGCAGCATGGATACCCGCAAGGATAACCACCAGACAGGCGAGTTTTAATAAGATGTGGAGTCCTGCTTTGTCGGACGGGTTAGCGATCATGCGTGTTCCTTAATATGATGACCCGATAAGTGTAGTGCCCGGGCTTCGCTTCGTCTGGCACCGTTAATCTGAAAGTCGGGGCTGATTTTCTTATTGCGCCGTGGTAATAGTGAAACACTGTTGTAAAAAATCCAGGTAGAACCCCATGCCCGAACCTGCCGCTGAACCGGCACTGAGCGGACTGCGCCTCAATCTGCGCATCGTTTCCGTTGTGATTTTCAACTTTGCCAGCTATCTGACCATCGGCTTGCCGCTGGCGGTCCTGCCGGGCTATGTCCATGACGTGATGGGCTTCAGCGCCTTCTGGGCGGGGCTGGTGATAAGCCTGCAATATTTCGCCACGCTCCTCAGCCGTCCGCATGCCGGGCGCTACGCGGATACGTTCGGTCCAAAAAGCATCGTGGTGGTGGGGCTGTGCGGCTGTTTCCTCAGTGGCCTGAGCTACCTGCTGGCTGCCACCACCGGCCACTGGCCGCTGGTCAGCCTGGCGCTGCTCTGCCTGGGCCGCGTTATTCTTGGCATCGGGCAAAGTCTGGCGGGAACCGGCTCGACGCTGTGGGGCGTGGGGGTGGTAGGCGCGCCGCACATTGGCCGGGTGATCTCCTGGAACGGGATTGTCACCTACGGTGCGATGGCGCTCGGTGCGCCGCTCGGCGTGGCCTGCTATGCGCTGGGCGGGCTGCATGGGCTTTCCATCACCATTATGGCGGTCGCGCTGCTGGCAATCCTCTTTGCGCTGCCGCGCCCGAAAGTGAAGGCCAGCAAAGGCAAGCCGCTGCCGTTTCGGGCGGTGCTGGGGCGCGTCTGGCCGTACGGCATGGCGCTGGCGCTGGCGACTACCGGCTTCGGCGTGATTGCGACCTTCATTACCCTGTTCTACGACGCCAAAGGCTGGGACGGCGCAGCCTTTGCGTTAACCCTGTTTAGCTGTGCGTTTGTTGGCGCCCGCCTGCTTTTCCCTAACGGCATCAACCGCCTTGGCGGGCTGAATGTGGCGATGATCTGCTTTGCGATAGAGATAGTCGGGCTGCTGCTGACCGGAATTGCGATGGTGCCCTGGGTCGCGAAAGTGGGCGTGTTCCTCGCGGGGGCTGGCTTTTCCCTGGTCTTCCCGGCGCTGGGCGTGGTGGCGGTAAAAGCCGTGCCGCAGCAGAATCAGGGGGCGGCGCTGGCGACCTATACGGTGTTTATGGATATGTCTTTAGGCATTACCGGCCCGCTGGCGGGGCTGGTGATGGCCTGGGCAGGGGTTCCGGTGATCTATCTTGCGGCGGCGGGCCTGGTGGTGATTGCGCTCCTGCTGACGTGGCGGCTAAAAAAATGGCCCCCGGTGCAGGCACCGGAGGCCACGTCATCGTCGTGAAGCGTTACTGGATCACGATGGTGTTAATGATGTTTTCAGCAGCCGTCTGCGCTTTCTGCTGATCTTCGGCTGGCAGGGTGATCTGCAGGGTCAGCAGTTTGTTATCAACCTTGCCCAGCACCACAGAAGAGTAGGCGGTCTGGCCTTTTGCGGAGATGATGCTGTCGAGCTGTTGCAGCGTGTGGCCTTTCAGCTCGATGGATTTATTGGTCACGACCTGCAGCTGCGGATCGCGGCCGCGCTGCTGGTCTTCCAGACGTTTGGACAGGACGGCCAGGTCTTCGCTGGTGTCGTCGCCCACAATCACAATGACCGCTTTCTGCCCGGTTGCGTCGGAGTAAACGTGCATGTTATTCGCCTGGGTGCCCAGCTTGCCGCTCTGATCGGTCATATCGGCTGGCAGAGAGAAGCTGAGTTTGCCATCCATCAGATTCACCGGCTGGCCGGTCGCGTTGCTCTCTGCGGATGCGCCCTGAGCAGGCGTTTTCGTGTCGCTGTTATCACAGGCTGCAAGACCCACAACCAGCAGGCCAATCCCGACATATTTAACCAGATTGCGCATTGACTTCTTCCTTTCGATAAACGGCCATAACGGCTCATTCGTTCATCTTATCACAACTGATAAAGCGAACCCTTAACCAGCCTGCAATGCCGTGATTTCAGATTTATCTGCCAGCCTTTTCAGCAGCATATTGAGCAGCACGCCGTACATCGGCAGGAAGAACACAATGCTGATAAGGACCTTGAAGCAGTAGTCCACCAGCGCGATTTCCATCCAGTGTTCCGCCATGAACGCATCCGGGCTGCGCCAGAAGGCTATGAAGAAGAAGGCCAGCGTATCGCTCACGTTACCGAACAGCGTGGAGGCGGTTGGCGCCATCCACCAGCGATGATTCTGACGCAGGCGGTTGAATACATGCACGTCGAGGATCTGCCCCAGCGCGTAGGCCATAAAGCTTGCCGCGGCGATACGGGCAACAAACAGGTTGAAGTGGGTTAACGCCTCAAAGCCCTGCCAGCTTCCCATATAAAACAGTGACGAAACCACGTACGAGATGAACAGAGCCGGGAGCATGACCGAAAAAATAATACGGCGAGCCAGCGGTGCGCCAAAGATACGCACGGTCAAATCCGTCGCGAGGAAAATAAACGGGAAGCTGAACGCGCCCCAGGTGGTATGAAAACCAAAGATGGAGATTGGGAGCTGCACCAGATAGTTGCTGGAGGTGATCACCAGCAAATGGAAAAGCGAAAGCCAGAACAACGCTTTTACGCGCTGTGATTCAGAAAACGACGTCATATTGTGACCTTTTTATACGTTGGGGTGAGGGAACCCAATAAAAACCGCAGCATGATACTGCTTTGTCAGGACATTGCAATGGTTAGTTTTTACGCAATCGTTAACCTGGTTTGCATTGATCGCAACCGGGCGTAAACTACAGCCGTTTTTACCAGACCGAGAAGAACATGACCGACCTGTTTTCCAGCCCAGACCACACTCTTGATGCCCAGGGCCTTCGCTGCCCGGAGCCGGTAATGATGGTACGCAAAACCGTGCGCAACATGCAGACCGGTGAAACGCTGCTGATTATTGCCGACGACCCGGCCACGACCCGCGATATTCCCGGCTTTTGTACCTTTATGGAACATGAGCTTGTGGCACAGCAGACCGAAGCACTGCCGTACCGGTATTTGATTCGTAAGGGGTAGATGGGTAGTCCTCTGCGGCCTGATGCCCTCACCCCGCCCCTCTCCCACGGGGAGAGGGTGCAAACACTAAAAACGGCAATCTTTGATTGCCGTTTTGCGTTTACCTAGCCTTTCATCCACGCGCGGATCCCGTCCAGGAACATCTGCGTTGCCATCATCACCAGAATCAGCCCCATCAGGCGCTCCAGCGCGTTCACCCCTTTCTCACCCAGCAGGCGCAGGAACAGCGACGACTGCAGCAGGATGATAAACGTCCCACCCCAGGCGATCAGCAGGGCAATCACCAGATGGCTCATCTGGTTCGGATACTGATGCGACAGCAGCATCAGCGTGGCCAGAATGGTCGGCCCGGCGACGAGTGGAATCGCCAGCGGCACGATAAACGGCTCTTCACCCGCGGGCAGGCCGCTGCTGCTGCCTTCCGCGCTCGGGAAAATCATCTTAATGGCAATCAGGAACAGAATAATCCCGCCGGAAATCGAAACGGTTTCGGCGCGCAGGTTGAGGAATGCGAGAATTTTTTCACCGGCAAACAGGAAGATAAACATCACCAGCAGGGCGATGAGCAGCTCGCGGATCATGATCGCCCGGCGGCGCTTCGGCTCGGTGTGCTTCAGCACCGACATGAAGATAGGCAGGTTTCCCAGTGGATCCATAATCAGGATCAATAAAACCGCCGCGGAAATGATTTCACTCATCTTTAAATTATCCCTGATACTTAGTAGTGTTATTCCGATGATTAGCGCTTTTTCTGATTGCCGGGCAATCATCGATTAATTTCGCTTGCGACTTTGGCAGCATTTTGTAATGTGAAGCATATCCCAGTTCAATACTGGCTTGCACAATCAGCACACACCCTCAGCAGGAAAAAAATGCTATGAAAAACGTTGGTTTTATCGGCTGGCGCGGTATGGTCGGCTCTGTACTCATGCAACGCATGGTTGAAGAGCGCGATTTCGACGCTATCCGCCCGGTCTTCTTCTCCACTTCCCAGCTCGGCCAGGCTGCTCCGTCCTTTGGTGGTACCACAGGCACGTTGCAGGATGCTTACGATCTGGAAGCGCTGAAGGCACTCGACATTATTGTGACGTGCCAGGGCGGCGATTATACCAACGAAATCTATCCAAAGCTGCGTGAAAGCGGCTGGCAGGGCTACTGGATTGACGCGGCCTCTTCGCTGCGCATGAAAGACGATGCCATCATCATTCTCGACCCGGTGAACCAGGGCGTCATCACAGACGGCCTGAACAACGGCGTGAAAACCTTTGTCGGCGGTAACTGCACCGTCAGCCTGATGCTGATGTCCCTCGGCGGCCTGTTCGCGCAGGATCTGGTGGAGTGGGTCTCAGTGGCGACCTACCAGGCGGCGTCCGGCGGCGGTGCGCGTCACATGCGCGAGCTGCTGACCCAGATGGGCCAGCTGCACCAGAGCGTCGCGACCGAGCTCGCAAACCCGGCGTCCGCGATCCTTGATATCGAACGTAAGGTCACTCAGCTGACCCGCAGCGGCGAGCTGCCGGTGGACAACTTCGGCGTACCGCTGGCCGGTGGTCTGATCCCATGGATCGACAAACAGCTGGATAACGGCCAGACCCGCGAAGAGTGGAAGGGCCAGGCTGAGACCAACAAAATCCTCGCGACCGCGAACACCATTCCGGTTGACGGTCTGTGCGTGCGTATCGGCGCGCTGCGCTGCCACAGCCAGGCCTTCACCATTAAACTGAAAAAAGATGTGTCTATTCCGACCGTGGAAGAGCTGCTGGCCGCGCACAACCCGTGGGCGAAAGTGGTGCCAAACGATCGCGATATCACCATGCGCGAGCTGACTCCGGCTGCCGTTACCGGCACGCTGACCACGCCGGTTGGCCGTCTGCGCAAGCTGAACATGGGGCCGGAGTATCTCTCCGCGTTCACCGTCGGCGACCAGCTCCTGTGGGGCGCCGCCGAGCCGCTGCGCCGCATGCTGCGCCAGCTGGCGTAATAATTTGTTAACTACCGGGGGTGATTTTCACCCCCTTTTTTTGCGTACTACATGGAGTAACACGCGTATGTCTTATTTTTTATCAGGAGTCATCTAGAGCGTTGGCTATGCTTTAAGGAAGAGTCATTTCTTACCTGAGGTTCGAACGGAGCAGAATGGATGCACATTTTTGTGCTGTCCCGTTCAGGTCACATTAAAAGTCGTCCCGGAGCGCTTAAAAAGGACGACATAAAAAACAGGATGAATACCATGTCCGATCGTGTGGATAGAGACGTGATTAATGCGCTTATTGCGGGTCATTTTGCTGACCCCTTTTCTGTGCTTGGGATGCATCATACTGAGGATGGCCTTGAAGTTCGGGCACTGTTACCGGATGCCACAGAAGTCTGGGTGATTGAACCCAAAACCGGCCGCAAGGTCGGTAATCTTGAATGCCTCGATTCCCGTGGCTTTTTCTCGGGCGTGATGCCCCGCCGTAAAAACCCTTTTCGCTATCAGCTCGCCGTTCTCTGGCACGGTCAGCAAAACCTGATTGACGATCCTTACAGCTTTGGCCCTCTGCTTAAAGAGATGGACGCCTGGCTGCTCTCCGAAGGAACGCATCTTCGCCCTTATGAAACGCTGGGTGCCCATGCCGATACCATGGACGGCATTACCGGCACGCGGTTCTCCGTGTGGGCGCCTAACGCCCAGCGCGTCTCCGTTGTCGGCCAGTTCAACTACTGGGACGGCCGCCGCCATCCGATGCGCCTGCGCCGGGAAACCGGCATCTGGGAGCTGTTTATCCCCGGGGCGCACCCCGGGCAGCTTTATAAATTCGAGATGATCGACGCCAACGGCAAGCTGCGCATTAAAGCTGACCCGTATGCCTTCGAAGCGCAGATGCGCCCGGATACCGCGTCGCTGATTTGCGGCCTGCCGGAGAAGGTCGTCCAGACGGAGGAGCGCAAACAGGCCAACCGCTTTGACGCGCCCATCTCCGTCTATGAGGTACACCTTGGCTCCTGGCGTCGCCACACCGATAACAACTTCTGGCTGAGCTACCGTGAGCTTGCCGACCAGCTGGTGCCGTATGCCAAATGGATGGGCTTTACCCACCTTGAGCTGTTGCCGGTCAACGAGCATCCGTTCGACGGCAGCTGGGGCTATCAGCCCACCGGGCTGTATGCGCCAACGCGCCGCTTCGGAACGCGCGATGACTTCCGCTATTTCATTGATGCCGCGCACGCCGCCGGGCTGAACGTCATCCTCGACTGGGTGCCGGGCCATTTCCCGTCGGATGACTTTGCGCTGGCAGAGTTTGACGGCACGAAGCTGTACGAGCACAGCGACCCGCGCGAAGGCTATCACCAGGACTGGAATACGCTCATCTACAACTACGGTCGCCATGAAGTCGCAAACTATCTGGTCGGGAATGCCCTGTACTGGATCGAGCGGTTTGGCATTGATGCCCTGCGCGTCGATGCGGTGGCGTCGATGATCTACCGCGACTACAGCCGCAAAGAGGGCGAGTGGATCCCGAACGAGTTTGGCGGCCGTGAAAACCTGGAAGCGATTGAATTCCTGCGCAATACCAACCGCATTATCGGCGAACAGGTGGACGGTGCCGTGACCATGGCGGAAGAGTCGACCGACTTTGCGGGCGTCTCCCGTCCGCCGTCATCAGGCGGCCTGGGGTTCTGGTATAAGTGGAACCTGGGCTGGATGCACGACACGCTCGACTACATGAAGCTGGATCCGGTTCACCGTAAGTATCATCACGATAAGCTGACGTTCGGGATGCTCTA
The DNA here is from genome assembly GCF_055666685.1 of Enterobacter sp. E14S. Taxonomy (NCBI): domain Bacteria; kingdom Pseudomonadati; phylum Pseudomonadota; class Gammaproteobacteria; order Enterobacterales; family Enterobacteriaceae; genus Enterobacter; species Enterobacter sp. E14S. The sequence goes on from NZ_JBVODQ010000009.1 coordinate 87,017, forward strand.
CAACTACACCGAAAACTTCATGCTGCCGCTGTCGCACGATGAAGTGGTGCACGGCAAAAAATCTATTCTCGACCGCATGCCGGGCGACGCGTGGCAGAAGTTTGCCAACCTGCGCGCCTACTACGGCTGGATGTTTGCCTTCCCGGGCAAGAAACTGCTGTTTATGGGCAATGAGTTCGCCCAGGGACGCGAGTGGAACCACGACGCCAGCCTCGACTGGCACCTGCTGGAAGGCGGCGACAACTGGCACCACGGGGTGCAGCGTTTGGTGCGCGACCTGAACCTGACCTACCGCCACCACAAAGCGCTGCACGAGCTCGACTTCGATCCGTACGGCTTTGAGTGGCTGGTGGTGGACGACCACGAGCGCTCGGTGTTTGTCTTTGTGCGTCGTGACAAAGCGGGTAACGAGATCGTCGTCGCCAGCAACTTCACGCCGGTGCCGCGCGAACACTACCGCTTCGGCATTAACCAGCCGGGCAAATGGCGCGAGATCCTGAATACCGACTCCATGCACTACCACGGCAGCAACGCCGGTAACGGCGGGCTGGTACAGAGCGATGCCATCGAAAGCCACGGGCGACCCAACTCCCTGAGCCTGACGCTGCCGCCGCTTGGCACCATCTGGCTGATGCGGGAGGGCGAATGACGCAGCTTACGGCAGGTAAACCCGAACCGCTCGGCGCGCGTTTTGACGGAAAGGGTGTCAATTTCACCCTCTTTTCTGCTCACGCTGAGCGGGTAGAACTGTGCGTGTTTGATGGGGAAGGTAACGAGCACCGTTACGATTTACCCGCGCGCACGGGGGATACCTGGCACGGCTACCTGGCCGGAGGACGGCCAGGCATGCACTATGGCTTTCGCGTGCATGGTCCGTGGGATCCGGCGCAGGGCCACTGGTTTAACCCGGCGAAGCTGTTGATTGACCCGTGCGCGCACCGCGTGGACGGCGAATTTAAAGACGACCCGCTCTTCCACGTGGGCTACGGCGAGCCCGACCACCGCGACAGCGCGCCCGTCGCGCCAAAAAGCGTGGTGGTGAACGATCTTTATGACTGGGAAGACGATGCCCCGCCGCAGACGCCGTGGGGCAATACCGTCATTTATGAAGCCCACGTCAAAGGGCTGACGTACCTGCACCCGTCGATCCCCAAAGAGATGCGCGGCACCTATAAGGCGCTCGGGCATCCAACCATGATCGCCTACCTGAAACACCTCGGCATCACCGCGCTGGAACTGTTGCCCGTCGCCCACTTTGCCAGCGAGCCGCGCCTGCAGCGGCTGGGGCTAAGCAACTACTGGGGCTATAACCCGCTGGCGATGTTCGCGCTTGAGCCACGCTATGCCGCCCATCCGGAAAAGGCGCGTGACGAGTTTCGCGATGCGGTGAAGGCGCTTCATACGGCGGGCATTGAGGTCATTCTGGACGTCGTGCTGAACCACAGTGCCGAAAGCGATCTCGACGGTCCGACGCTCTCCATGCGCGGAATTGATAACCGTAGCTATTATTGGATCAGGCAGGATGGCGATTATGAGAACTGGACCGGCTGCGGTAACACGCTCAACCTCAGCCATCCGGCGGTCACGCATTTTGCTTATGAATGCCTGAAATACTGGGTGGAGACGTTCCACGTCGACGGTTTTCGTTTCGATCTGGCGCCAGTGATGGGGCGCACGCCAGCGTTCAGCCAGCAGGCGCCGCTGTTTGAGGCGATAAAAAACTGTCCGGTGCTCTCGCAGGTGAAGCTCATTGCCGAGCCGTGGGACATCGGGGAAGGCGGTTATCAGGTCGGGAATTTCCCGCCGCTGTTTGCCGAGTGGAACGATCACTACCGCGATGCCGCGCGCCGCTTCTGGCTGGAACGGAATCTGTCGCTGGGGGAGTTCGCCGGACGCTTTGCCGCTTCAAGCGATCTCTTTAAGCGCGACGGCAAACGCCCGTCGGCCACCGTCAATCTGTTGACGGCACACGACGGTTTTACGCTCAGGGACTGCGTTTGTTTCAATCAGAAACACAATGAGGCAAACGGCGAAGAGAATCGCGATGGTACTAACAATAACCATAGCTTTAATCATGGTATAGAAGGGTTAGGCGGAAGCCTGGACGTCATCGAGCGGCGACGCGCCAGCGTTCACGCTTTGCTGACAACGCTTTTATTGTCGCAGGGCACGCCGATGCTGCTGGCAGGCGATGAACACGGCCACAGCCAGCACGGTAACAACAATGCGTATTGCCAGGACAACACGTTAACCTGGCTCGACTGGGGTGAAGCCAACAGCGGGCTGATTCATTTTACCGCTGCGCTAATCCATCTTCGCCAGCAGATCCCCGCGCTGACCGCTGACCGCTGGTGGGAAGAGGGTGACGGCAACGTTCGCTGGTTGAATCAAGACGCGCAACCGTTAAGCGCGCAAGAGTGGCAACACGGCGTACCACGCCTGCAAATCCTGCTGTCGGATAAATGGCTGGTCACGCTGAACGCGACGGATGACGTCGCAGAGATTGTTTTACCTGAAGGGGAATGGCGAGCTGTTCCCCCCTTTGCCGGAGCGGATAATCCGGTAGTAATGGCTGTCTGGCACGGGCCTGCGCACGGAGTGTGCGTATTCCAAAGATGATAAAAAAGGAGTTAGTCATGGTTAGATTAGAGAAGAACGATCCCTTAATGTTGGCGCGCCAGCTACCATTAAAAACGGTTGCCCTGATACTTGCGGGTGGACGTGGTTCCCGTCTGAAAGATTTGACCATCAAGCGCGCGAAACCGGCCGTTCACTTTGGTGGTAAGTTCCGTATCATCGACTTTGCGCTCTCCAACTGTCTCAACTCGGGCATTCGCCGTATCGGCGTCATTACGCAGTATCAGTCGCACACGCTGGTTCAGCATATCCAGCGCGGCTGGTCATTCTTCAGCGAAGAGATGAACGAGTTTGTCGATCTCCTTCCCGCTCAGCAACGCGTCCACGGCGAGAACTGGTACCGCGGAACGGCGGATGCAGTGACGCAGAACCTCGACATCATTCGCCGCTATAACGCGGAATACATCGTGATCCTCGCCGGGGACCATATCTACAAGCAAGATTACTCCCACATGCTCATCGACCACGTCGAAAAAGGGGCGCGCTGCACCGTAGCGTGTCTGCCTGTGCCCGTTGCTGAAGCGACGGCGTTTGGCGTGATGCACGTGGATGCCGACGACAAAATTATCGACTTTGTTGAAAAGCCGGCGAACCCGCCAACCATGCCCGGCGATGACACCAAATCGCTCGCCAGCATGGGGATTTATGTCTTTGATGCAGATTATCTTTATGAGCTGCTGGAAGACGATGACAAAGACGAAAACTCCAGCCACGACTTCGGTAAAGACATCATTCCGAAAATCACTAAAGCTGGCATGGCGTATGCACATCCTTTCCCGCTGTCCTGCGTGCAGTCCGACCCCAATGCGGAACCTTACTGGCGCGATGTGGGAACCCTGGAAGCCTACTGGAAAGCGAACCTCGACCTGGCGTCGGTCACGCCTGAGCTGGATATGTACGACCAGAACTGGCCGATTCGTACCCATATGGAATCGCTGCCGCCGGCCAAATTCGTGCAGGACCGCTCCGGCAGCCACGGCATGACGCTGAACTCGCTGGTGTCCGGCGGGTGCATTATTTCAGGCTCGGTGGTGGTGCAGTCGGTGCTGTTCCCCCGCGTGCGGATAAATTCATTCTGTAATATCGATTCGGCAGTCTTACTGCCTGATGTCTGGGTAGGGCGCTCGTGCCGTCTGCGTCGCTGCGTTATCGATCGTGCCTGCGTCATTCCCGAAGGGATGGTGATTGGTGAAAACGCGGAAGAAGACGCGCGTCGTTTCTATCGTTCGGAAGAGGGGATCGTGTTAGTCACACGGGAAATGTTGCGGAAGCTGCAGATCAAACAGGAGCGATGATGCAGGTTTTACATGTATGTTCTGAGATGTTCCCGTTGTTAAAAACGGGCGGTCTGGCAGATGTTCTGGGTGCATTACCGGCAGCGCAAATCGCCGGAGGCGTAGATACCCGAGTCCTGCTGCCCGCCTTTCCGGATATCCGGCGCGGTATTCCCGATGCAAAAGTGGTGACCCGCCGTGAGACCTTCGCCGGACGCATCACCCTGCTGTTTGGACATTACAATGGCGTAGGGATTTACCTGATCGACGCGCCGCACTTATACGATCGACCGGGCAGCCCGTATCACGATACGAACCTGTTCGCCTACACCGATAACGTGCTGCGCTTTGCGCTGCTCGGCTGGGTCGGGGCAGAAATGGCGACGGGGCTGGATCCGTTCTGGCGCCCGGATGTGGTGCACGCGCACGACTGGCACGCCGGGCTTGCCCCGGCGTATCTCGCGGCGCGCGGCCATCCGGCCAAATCGGTCTTTACCGTGCACAACCTGGCGTATCAGGGGATGTACTATGCCCATCACATGAGTGAAATCGATCTGCCATTATCGTTCTATAACATGCACGGGCTGGAATTTAACGGGCAGATCTCGTTCCTGAAAGCCGGGCTGTATTACGCCGATCATATTACCGCCGTGAGCCCAACCTACGCGCGTGAGATCACCCAGCCGGAGTTTGGCTACGGCATGGAAGGGTTGCTGCAACAGCGCCACCGCGAAGGCCGCCTGTCGGGCATTCTGAACGGCGTGGATGAACAGATCTGGAGCCCGGAAACCGATCTCCTGCTGGCGGCGCGCTATGGCCGTGATTCCGTGGAAGACAAAGCGGAAAACAAACGCCAGCTGCAGATTGCAATGGGCCTGAAGGTTAACGACAAAGTGCCGCTGTTCGCGGTAGTCAGCCGCCTGACCAGCCAGAAAGGGCTGGATCTGGTGCTGGAGGCGCTGCCCGGTTTACTGGAGCAGGGCGGACAGCTGGCGCTGCTCGGCGCGGGCGACCCGGTGCTGCAGGAAGGTTTCCTTGCCGCCGCGGCGGAACATCCGGGGCAGGTGGGCGTGCAGATTGGCTATCACGAAGCGTTCTCGCACCGCATCATGGGCGGCGCGGACGTCATCCTGGTGCCGAGCCGTTTCGAACCCTGCGGCCTGACGCAGCTTTATGGCCTGAAATACGGCACGCTGCCGCTGGTGCGCCGCACGGGCGGACTGGCGGATACCGTATCCGATAGCTCTCTGGAAAACCTGGCGGACGGTATCGCCAGCGGGTTTGTCTTTGAGGACAGTAATGCCTGGTCGCTGCTTCGGGCGATTCGGCGTGCTTTCGTCTTGTGGTCCCGTCCATCGCTCTGGCGTTACGTTCAGCGTCAGGCGATGTCCATGGACTTTAGCTGGCATGTCGCGGCGCAGTCATACCGCGATCTCTATCAACGCTTGATGTAACGAGGCGAAGTTACTGATATGAACGCTCCATTTAGCTACTCTTCACCCACGCTCAGCGTTGAGGCGTTAAAGCACTCCATCGCCTACAAGCTGATGTTCACCATCGGGAAAGATCCGGTTATCGCCAACAAGCACGAGTGGCTGAACGCCACCCTGTTTGCGGTGCGTGACCGCTTAGTTGAACGCTGGCTGCGCTCAAACCGCGCCCAGCTCTCGCAGGAAACGCGTCAGGTTTACTACCTGTCGATGGAATTTTTGATTGGCCGCACGCTTTCCAACGCGCTGTTGTCGCTCGGTATTTATGACGACGTCAAAACCGCCCTGGAAGAGATGGGGTTAGATTTAGAAGAACTGATCGACGAAGAGAACGACCCGGGCCTCGGCAACGGCGGCCTGGGGCGTCTCGCCGCCTGCTTCCTCGACTCGCTGGCAACGCTGGCGCTGCCGGGCCGCGGCTACGGTATTCGCTACGACTACGGTATGTTCAAACAGAACATCGTCGACGGGCGCCAGAAAGAGTCGCCGGACTACTGGCTGGAGTACGGCAACCCGTGGGAGTTTAAGCGCCACAATACGCGCTACAAGGTGCGCTTTGGCGGGCGTATTCAGCAGGAAGGCAAAAAATCCCGCTGGGTAGAAACGGAAGAGATCCTGGCCGTGGCCTACGACCAGATTATCCCCGGCTATGACACCGATGCCACCAACACGCTGCGCCTGTGGAGCGCCCAGGCCAGTAGCGAAATTAACCTCGGTAAATTCAACCAGGGGGACTACTTTGCGGCGGTGGAAGACAAAAACCACTCCGAGAACGTGTCCCGCGTGCTGTACCCGGATGACTCGACCTACTCCGGCCGCGAGCTGCGCCTGCGTCAGGAGTATTTCCTCGTTTCGGCGACCATTCAGGACATCCTCAGCCGCCACCATCAGCTGCACAAAACCTACGCCAACCTGGCGGAGAAAACCGCGATCCACCTTAACGACACCCACCCGGTGCTCTCCATTCCGGAGCTGATGCGCCTGCTGATTGACGAGCATAAGTTCAGCTGGGATGACGCGTTTGAAGTGACCTGTCAGGTGTTCTCCTATACCAACCACACGCTGATGAGCGAAGCGCTGGAAACGTGGCCGGTAGACATGCTCGGCAAAATCCTGCCGCGCCATCTGCAGATTATCTTTGAGATTAACGACTACTTCCTCAAGACCCTGCAGGAGCAATACCCGAACGATACCGGGCTGCTGAGCCGCGCATCCATCATTGATGAATCGAACGGGCGCCGCGTGCGCATGGCCTGGCTGGCGGTCGTCATCAGCCACAAGGTCAACGGCGTGTCCGAGCTCCACTCGAACCTGATGGTGCAGTCGCTTTTTGCGGACTTCGCGAAAATCTTCCCGACGCGGTTCTGCAACGTGACCAACGGCGTCACGCCGCGCCGCTGGCTGGCGCTGGCCAACCAGCCGCTCTCTGAGGTGCTGGACGAGAATATCGGCCGTACCTGGCGTACCGACTTGAGCCAGCTGAGCGAGCTGGAACAGCATATTGATTTCCCGACGGTGAACAAAGCCGTGCGCGAAGCCAAGCTGCTGAACAAAAAGCGTCTGGCGGTCTGGCTGGCGATGCACCTCAACGTGGTGGCAAACCCGAAAGCGCTGTTCGACGTTCAGATCAAACGCATCCACGAATACAAGCGTCAGCTGATGAACGTGCTGCACGTGATCACCCATTACAACCGCATCAAGGCCGATCCAACGGCCGAATGGGTGCCGCGCGTGAAGATCTTCGCCGGTAAGGCGGCTTCCGCCTACTACATGGCGAAGCACATTATTCATCTCATCAACGATGTGGCGAAGGTGGTCAACCAGGATCCGGACATTGGCGACAAGCTGAAGGTGGTGTTCATTCCGAACTACAGCGTAAGCCTGGCGCAGATGATCATCCCGGCGGCGGATCTCTCTGAGCAGATTTCCACGGCGGGTACGGAAGCATCCGGCACCAGTAACATGAAGTTTGCCCTCAACGGCGCGCTGACCATTGGTACGCTTGACGGGGCGAACGTCGAGATGCTGGAGCACGTGGGCGAAGAAAATATCTTTATCTTCGGTAATACGACGGAAGAGGTGGAGGCGCTGCGCAGGAAAGGCTACTCGCCGCGTCAATATTACGAAGAGGATGAAGAGTTACGTCAGGTGCTGACGCAGATCGCGACCGGCGTGTTTAGCCCGGATGAACCGAGCCGCTACCGCGATCTGGTGGACTCGCTGATTAACTTTGGCGATCACTACCAGGTGCTGGCGGACTATCGCAGCTACGTGGACTGTCAGGATAAGGTGGACGAGCTGTACCGTCAGCAGGAGAAGTGGACCAGCGCCGCGATGTATAACATCGCCAATATGGGCTATTTCTCGTCTGACAGGACCATCAAGGAGTATGCCGAGACGATCTGGCATATTGATCCGGTGAGGTTATAAAAGCAAAACGGCAACCTCGGTTGCCGTTTTTAGTGTTTGTTCCCTCTCCCTGTGGGAGAGGGCCGGGGTGAGGGCATCAGCCCGCACCGATCGTATTACGACGCCAGTGACAGCTCACGCTTCCCCGCATTTTGCTGTAACCACTGCGCCACGCGAGACTGCTGCTCGGCGTTGAGCCACATCCCTTCTTTGGTACGACGCCAGATAGCATCATCCAGACGACGAACCCACTCGTGCTCAACCAGGTAGCGCAGCTCGGCTTCATAAAGCTCGTGGCCGAAATGCTCGCCCAGATCCGCAATGTCCTTCGCGTCGGCCAGGAACAGCTCGGTATTGCTGCCGTAGGTGCGGGTATAGTGGCGCGCCATCCCTTCGGTGATGAACGGGAAGCGACGGCGCAGCTTCGCGGCGTAATCATCGCGATTGTCGCCGATATCACCGCCGGGCAGTACCGCGCCTTTGGTCCATGCCGGGCCAATGCCTTTGTAGTACGGCGCCAGTTTTTCCAGCGCGTGCTCGGCCAGCTTGCGGTAGGTGGTCAGCTTGCCGCCAAACACGGAAAGCAGCGGCGCCTGACCGTCAACGTCGTGAATATCGAGCGTATAGTCGCGGGTAATCGCCTGCGGTGAGTCAGACTCGTCATCGCACAGCGGACGCACGCCGGAGTAGGTCCAGACCACGTCATCGCGTGACAGCTGTTTCTTAAAGTGCGCGTTATACACTTTGAGCAGGTAGTTCACTTCGCTCTCGTCGATCTCGACGTTCTTCGGATCGCCTTTGTACTCCACGTCGGTGGTACCGATGATCGAGAACTCGTCCATCCACGGGATCACAAACACGATGCGCTTGTCTTCGTTCTGCAGAATGTAGGCTTGCTTCTGGGTATGCACGCGCGGTACCACAATGTGGCTGCCCTTGATCAGGCGAATGCCGTACGGCGAAGGCAAATGCATGCCGTCGTCGAAGAACTGCTTCACCCACGGGCCGGTAGCGTTCACCAGGCCGCGCGCTTTCCAGCTGAATTTCTCGCCGGTATCGATGTCTTCCGCTTCCACAATCCACAGGCCGTTTTCACGACGGGCAGAGGTCGCGCGGGTACGGGTTTTCACCTCGCCACCCTTCTTCTCGACCATCTGGGCGTTCGCCAGCACCAGACGCGCATCGTCCACCCAGCAGTCGGAATATTCGAAACCGCGCACGATTTCAGGCTTAAGGACCGATTCTGAGCCAAAACGCAAACCTGTCGAACCCGGAAGGCTGGTGCGTTTACCCAGATGATCGTACATAAAAAGACCGATTCGAATCATCCACGCCGGACGCAGATGCGGGCGATGGGGCAGGCGGAAGCGCATCGGAATCGCCAGATGCGGGGCCATTTTCAGCAGCACTTCACGTTCGGCCAGTGCTTCACTGACCAGGCGGAATTCGTAGTGTTCCAGGTAGCGCAGGCCACCGTGAATCAGTTTGGAGCTGGCGGACGACGTCGCGCAGGCGAGATCGTTAGCTTCCAGCATCAGTACGGATAAACCGCGTCCTGCGGCATCGACCGCAATACCGGCACCGTTGATGCCACCGCCTATCACAATCAGATCTTTGGTTTCCATAACACCCTCATGCACTTTCGTTAAAGCTCAGAAATGTTCGATATCGCTCATAATAGCAAAGGAACGCGCTTTTGGTAACATCAAAAAAACAATTTAGAGTGATATGGATAACATAATGGCGTTTACCCGCCGCCAGGACGTACACTACGGGGTAAAATTGTGTCGTTGACCACTGTAAAGAGAAGACCATGGATCAGTTTGAATGTATTAACGTAGAAGAAGCCCACCAGAAGATGCACCAGGGAAAAGCGGTGCTGGTGGACATCCGCGATCCGCAGAGTTTTGCGATGGGCCACACGCCGGGCGCGTTTCATCTCACTAACGACACGCTGGGCGCGTTTATGCGCGATAACGACTTCGAGACGCCGGTGATGGTCATGTGCTACCACGGCAACAGCAGCAAAGGCGCGGCGCAGTATCTGCTTCAGCAGGGCTACGACGCGGTGTACAGCGTCGACGGCGGCTTCGATGCCTGGCATCGTCATTTCCCGGCAGAAGTGGAATACGCTTTTAAGCGCTGATCCCGCTATACTGTCCCCTTTTGTGTGGAAATAAGCGACCGCTGCCCATGTTGATGATCACCTCTTTTACCAACCCGCGCGTCGCCCAGGCGTTTGTCGACTATATGGCGACGCAGGGCGTTATTCTGACCATTCAGCAACATACGCAGACCGACGTCTGGCTGGCCGACGAGAGCCAGGCCGCGCGCGTAAACGAAGAGCTGGCGCGTTTTCTTGAGAACCCCGGCGACCCGCGCTATCTGGCGGCCAGCTGGCAGTCCGGCCAGACCGGCAGCGGATTGCACTACAGCCGTTTTCCCTTCCTTGCCACCATCCGCGAGCGCGCCGGCCCGTTTACGCTGCTGCTGATGGCGGCCTGCATTATCGTCTTCATTATCATGAACGTGGTGGGCGACCAGAGCGTGATGATTGCCCTGGCCTGGCCCTATGACCCGTCTGTTGAGTTTGACGTCTGGCGCTACTTTAGCCACGCGCTGATGCACTTCTCGGTGATGCATATTCTCTTCAACCTACTCTGGTGGTGGTATCTCGGCGGCGCCGTAGAAAAGCGCCTGGGCAGCGGCAAGCTGATCGTTATCACCCTTATCAGCGCCCTGCTGAGCGGCTATGTGCAGCACAAGTTCAGCGGGCCGTGGTTCGGCGGGCTGTCGGGCGTCGTGTATGCCCTGATGGGCTATGTCTGGCTTCGCGGGGAGCGCGATCCGGAAAGCGGCATCTATCTGCAGCGCGGATTAATAACCTTTGCGTTAATATGGCTAATTGCCGGATGGTTTGATCTGTTTGGTATGTCTATCGCCAACGGTGCGCACGTCGCCGGGCTGGCCGTGGGGTTAGCGATGGCCTTTGCCGACACGCTCCATGCGCGAAAACGAACATAATTCTCAGGGATAATTGATGAAACAAACACAACGTCATGACGCTATTATCGAACTGGTAAAAAAACAGGGATACGTCAGCACCGAAGAGCTGGTGGAGCAGTTTGCCGTCAGCCCACAAACCATCCGTCGTGACCTGAACGACCTGGCCGATCAGAATCGCATTCTTCGCCACCACGGCGGCGCGGCGCTGCCGTCCAGTTCGGTCAATACCTCCTGGCATGACCGTAAAGCCACGCAGACGGCAGAGAAAGAGCGCATTGCCCGCAAGGTCGCCAGCCAGATCCCGAACGGGGCGACGCTGTTTATTGATATCGGCACCACGCCGGAAGCGGTCGCCCATGCGCTGCTGGATCACGAGAACCTGCGCGTGGTCACGAACAACCTGAACGTGGCCAATACCCTGATGCAGAAAGACGACTTCCGCATCATCCTCGCGGGCGGCGAACTGCGCAGCCGCGACGGCGGGATTATTGGCGAAGCGACCCTCGATTTTATCTCTCAGTTCCGCCTCGACTTCGGCATTCTCGGGATCAGCGGCATCGACAGCGACGGCTCGCTGCTGGAGTTTGATTATCACGAGGTGCGCACCAAGCGCGCGATTATTGAGAACTCACGTCACGTGATGCTGGTGGTGGATCATTCGAAGTTTGGCCGAAATGCGATGGTGAACATGGGCAGCATCAGCATGGTGGATGCGGTCTACACCGACGTGATGCCGCCAGCGGGCGTGATGCAGGTGATTAAAGATAATAATTTGCAGTTAGAGTTGTGTTGAAAAGCCGTTCTCCCTCTCCCTGTGGGAGAGGGCCGGGGTGAGGGCATCAGACCGCAGAGGTCCTACACGCCATACCCCATCATCTTCAACAGCTGCTGCGCATGCTGCACCGCATCCTGACGATGCGCCACGCCCAGCTTCTGATACAGATTGCGGATATGCGTTTTGATGGTGGTCGCCGCCACCGCAAGCTCACCGGCAATCTGCTCGTTGCTGTAGCCTGAATAGATCAGACCCAGAACCTGCCATTCGCGCTGCGTGAGCGGACTGGTGCGGATAAGCTCCGGCACTTCCGGGTGGTTCAGCAGACGTTCAACGAAGTTCTCATCAAAATGCGCGAACTTGTGTCGATGATGCTGGTTAATCTCGCGCAGAATGCGCTGGGCGCGATGCTGGTCCAGCTCCGGCAGCGTGTTGAGCTGAATAAGCTGACGCAGCTGCTGCGCCATCACTTCACCTTCAATCACAAAGTGGCTGATAAAGCCGGTGCGGTTAGCCAGCTGCAGCGCTTCCAGCAGCACGAGCTGGGCATCGTTTTTACGACCCGCCTGCCAGTAAAGCTGGTTCAGCAGCAGCAGGTTGCGGTTCAGGTCGCTCATCAGACGCAGGCTGCGCGCGTTCTCGTTCAGCTCTTCCAGCACAATCTCTGCGGGCTCTAATTCACCGAGCAGGATCTGCGCGCGGGCAATGTTGCGCCACTGGCTCTGCAGGAAGTGGTTGTTCGCAAATTCGGGTTTAGGCGTCTGACGCAGCCAGTTGGCGGCGGATTTTTTATCGCCGGTCATCTGCCAGTAAATCACCCGGACCTTATCGGCGTTTGAGACCCAGTCGCTGTGATACTGACCGTTGCCGAGCAGGTTCTCCAGGCGGTTCAGATGGTTGCGGGCGTTATCGAGATCGCCGCGTGCCAGCGAGCACTGTACCAGCAGCGCCAGACACTGCAGCTGCTGCTGAGGCTGGAAGCTGGAAAGGACATCCACACCCTGGCGGGCGCAGCTTTCTGCTTCATCCAGACGCGACCATGCCCACAGCAGCTGAGCGCGAATACGCAACAGGAACTCGTGCATCGGCAGCTGTTCCAGGTGCTGTTCACGAATCAGCTGGAACGCTTTTTCCTGGTTTTCCCAGGCGGCCTGCAGGAACCCCTGCGCGAATAAAATCTCGCTCTGTTGGATCAGGCTCCACAGCGCGTAATGCCAGACATCATGTCGACGCGCCATCTGTTCGGTTTGCTGCATCAGTGAAAGGGAACGGGTGAGGTCGCCTTTGCAGTGCAGCACTTCACCGTGCACCGAGGTCGCCACGATGCGGCTGTAGAAGTTAGCCAGCGGCAGTTCATCCAGCGCGACCATCGCCAGCCGTTCAGCTTCGTCCGGGTCGCCGTCGTTAATGGCCACCTGAGCGCGCAGCGCGTTGAACTCGCCGTGCAGGGTGGTATCCATTTCGCTTTCCATCTCCTGCTCTGCACGCGCCAGCAGGGTGTTCACTTCGCTGTAGCGGTGCTGGCTCTGCATCAGCCAGGCCTGCAGCAGCACCAGACGCGGATTCTCCAGCAGGCTTTCCCACGGCAGGGCTTTGAGAGACTCTTCCAGCAGGGTCAGCTCGCTGTGGTTAAACAGGCCCCACGCATGGTTGAGGAGGATATCGCGCAGCATGCTGGCATCACCGGCGGCCAGCGCGTGGTGGATGGCCTCGCTCGGGAAGCCTTGCGCCATCCAGCTTTCGGCAGCGGCGCGGTGGATCTCCGGCAGTTCAACCGCCAGTTCCCACTGACAGCGCTGGCGCAGGAAGCTGCCAAACAGCGGGTGATAGCTAAACCACTCGCCGGGATCGTCCATGCGCGTCAGGAAAAGGCCCTGACGTTCAATCTCTTCGAGCTGCAGCTGTCCGTTTTCACAGCCCGTTACGCGCACGATAAGCGCATCGTTCATGGAACGCAGCAGCGAGCTTTTCAGCAGGAAATTACGCGTCGAGGGATCGACGCTGTCCAGCACCTCATCCACCAGGTAGTCGGAAAGGTGACTGGCGTTGATGCCCGCCAGACGCCGCGCAGACTGATGCGCCGGACTGTTGTTTTGTCGGGCAGAGAGCGCGATAAGCTGCAGCGCCGTGGCCCAGCCGGCAACGTCATCACACAGACGGCTGCTCTCGGCGGCCTCAATCGGTGATGTCAGGCGGCAGTCAAAGAACTGTTTCGCTTCCTGGTGGGTAAAGGCCAGCTGCTGGCTGCCTACTTCCAGAAGCTGATCGCGCACGCGCAGGTTGGCAATACCCAACTGCGGCAGGTTGCGTGACAGCACCACTAAAGTCAGGTTTTCCGGCTGATGGCGCAGGAAGAAACGCATCGATTCATGAATCACCGGATTCGTGATGAGATGGTAATCATCGATCACCACGTAAAGCGGGCGATGCCATTCGGCCAGTTCGATAAACAGCTGAGAGAAAAGGGAGGACAGGCTGGCGTACTGGCGCTTTTGCACCATCACCTCACTGGCGACGCAGTGTCCATGGGTGGCTTGCTGTATGGCGGCAATCAGATAGCTGGCAAAACGCTCCTGCTGGTTATCGCCCTCGTCGAGGGAGTACCAGCCAAGATCGCTTTTACCCGCGGCCCATTGCGAAATGAGCGTTGTTTTTCCATAGCCTGCAGGGCTCGTAACCAGCGCCAGTCGGAAATTATGCGCGCCGGAAAGTTTAGCCAACAGACGCTCGCGGACCACTGTATGGTCAAGACGAACCGGGCGACTTAATTTAGACGGAATCAACATAGGTTTCACTTCACTGTGGGGAACGAGAGATTTTATTTTTTTGCGCTTCGTAATTAATACGATATAAGGTCGAACAGAAAGAGAACTATTGCAAGTTATGTCTGGGTTTTGTGGTTCTGAATTTGCACTCTGTCACAAAACATTCAGGCAAATGTTGGAACTTTCTCGAAAGGCCCGTAACGCCGCGTCACTGCTGGCTTGTCTGTATACATTGCCGCTGCGCTGAAACTGGTTTCAGAAAGGTATAGTGACGTCAAATTTAATAAAGTGCGGGTAAAGTTGAGTGAGAGTAATAGTCTTTTGAGATGTGTCCCGATGGCTAAATTATTATTCTACGTAAGTAATCATTTCAGAACGGATTAATTTCACCCGAAACTGCATTTCATTTCTTTGACATTCTCCCCGGTTACTTTTTTATCTTCCGGGCACACTCGAACTATGCTCTGAGAGTGGCCTCGATCACACTTTTATGCTCATCCCCGCTACTCCTCCCTGTCTAATCCCCCACAGGAGGAGGAAGAGGGGAAATGAGCCAGGCACACTAGCGCCAACTTGTGTTTTCTTTCTAAAGGATGCCGATCCCCTATGTCACAGCCTACCTTCAACAAAGCTCAATTTCAGGCTGCCCTGACGCGTCAGTGGCAGCGTTTTGGCCTTCATGCTGCAAACGAGATGACGCCTCACCAGTGGTGGCAGGCCGTGAGCGGTGCGCTCGCAGAACAGCTGGATGCTCAACCGGTGGCAAAGCCTGTTAAGGGCCAGCGTCACGTGAACTATATCTCGATGGAATTCCTGATTGGCCGTCTGACGGGCAACAACCTGCTGAACCTCGGCTGGTATCAGGACGTCGGCGATGTGCTGAAAGAACACGACATTAACCTGACCGACCTGCTGGAAGAAGAGACAGACCCGGCGCTGGGCAACGGCGGTCTGGGTCGTCTGGCGGCCTGTTTCCTCGACTCCATGGCGACCGTCGGCCAGTCGGCGATTGGCTATGGCCTGAACTATCAGTACGGCCTGTTCCGTCAGTCGTTTGCCGATGGCCATCAGATGGAAGCGCCGGACGACTGGCATCGCAATACCTATCCGTGGTTCCGCCACAACGCGCAGCTGGATGTGCAGGTCGGTATTGGCGGGAAAGTGACAAAGCAGGGGCTCTGGGAATCGGCGTTCACCATTACCGGTGAAGCCTGGGATCTGCCGGTGCTCGGCTACCGTAACGGCGTGGCGCAGCCGCTGCGTCTGTGGCAGGCGAAGCACGCGCATCCGTTTAACCTGACCAAATTCAACGACGGCGATTTCCTGCGCGCCGAGCAGCAGGGCATCGACGCCGAGAAGCTGACCAAAGTCCTCTACCCGAACGACAACCACCTGGCCGGTAAAAAGCTGCGCCTGATGCAGCAGTACTTCCAGTGCGCCTGCTCCGTAGCGGACATTCTGCGTCGCCATCACCTGGCGGGCCGCAAGCTGGCGCAGCTGCCTGACTTCGAAGTGATTCAGCTCAACGATACGCACCCGACCATTGCGATCCCGGAACTGCTGCGCGTGCTGATCGACGAGCATCAGCTGAGCTGGGACGACGCCTGGGCCATCACCAGCCGTACCTTTGCCTACACCAACCACACCCTGATGCCAGAAGCGCTCGAGTGCTGGGATGAGAAGCTGGTGAAAACGCTGCTGCCGCGCCACATGCAGATCATCAACAAGATTAACGACCAGTTTAAAACCCTGGTGGCTAAAACCTGGCCGGGCAACAAAGCGGTCTGGGCGAAGCTGGCGGTGGTTCACGATAAGCAGGTGCGCATGGCGAACATGTGCGTGGTCAGCGGCTTTGCGGTGAACGGCGTGGCGGCGCTGCACTCGGATCTGGTGGTCAAAGATCTCTTCCCGGAATACCACCAGCTGTGGCCGACCAAATTCCACAACGTGACCAACGGCATCACGCCGCGTCGCTGGATCAAGCAGTGCAACCCGCTGCTGGCCGGTCTGCTGGATAAGACCCTGAAGAAAGAGTGGGCCAACGATCTGGACCAGCTCATCAACCTGGAAAAATACGCTGACGACGCGAAATTCCGCGAGCAGTACCGGGCGATCAAGCTGGAGAACAAAGTTCGCCTGGCGGAGTTTGTGAAAGTGCGTACCGGCATTGAGATCAACCCGAACGCCATTTTCGATATCCAGATTAAACGTCTGCACGAGTACAAACGTCAGCACCTGAACCTGCTGCACATTCTGGCGCTGTACAAAGAGATCCGCGAGAACCCGCAGGCTGACCGCGTGCCGCGCGTGTTCCTGTTCGGTGCGAAAGCGGCGCCGGGCTACTACCTGGCGAAAAACATTATCCTCGCCATCAATAAAGTGGCGGCGGCGATCAACAGCGATCCGAAAGTGGGCGATAAGCTGAAGGTGGTGTTCCTGCCGGACTACTGCGTCTCGGCGGCTGAAATGCTGATCCCGGCGGCGGATATTTCCGAGCAGATCTCGACTGCAGGGAAAGAGGCGTCCGGTACCGGCAACATGAAGCTGGCGCTGAACGGCGCGCTGACCGTCGGTACGCTCGACGGGGCCAACGTCGAAATCGCCGAGAAGGTGGGTGAAGAGAACATCTTTATCTTCGGCCATACCGTGGAAGAGGTGAAAGCCATCAAGGCCAAAGGCTATGACCCGGTGAAATGGCGTAAGAAAGACAAAGTGCTCGACGCGGTGCTGAAGGAGCTGGAAAGCGGTAAATACAGCGACGGCGACAAGCACGCGTTTGACCAGATGCTGCACAGCATGGACAAACACGGCGGTGACCCGTATCTGGTGATGGCGGACTTCACGGCCTACGTTGAAGCGCAAAAGCAGGTCGACGTGCTGTATCGCGACCAGGAGGCGTGGACCCGCGCGTGCATTCTGAACACCGCCCGCTGCGGTATGTTCAGCTCTGACCGTTCAATCCGTGATTATCAGGCCCGTATCTGGCAGGCAAAACGCTAAGGAAGCGCGATGGAGAGTAAACGTCTGGACAGCGCCGCGCAGGCGGCGGGGATCAGCCTCAGTTACATTAATGCGCACGGCAAACCGCAGTCTATTGGCGCCGACACCAAAAGACGTTTGCTGGACGCCATGCACAAAGCCGACGCGAAAGCGTCGGTTGCGCCGGTGCCGAACGTGAAGGTGTTCACCGCAGGCAAAAAGATGCCGCTGGCGGTGGAGGGGCGCGGCGAGTTTAGCTGGCTGCTTACCACCGAAGAGGGGCATCAGCACAAAGGCCACGCTACCGGCGGCAAAACGTTAAACCTTCCGGCGAAGTTGCCGGAGGGGTATCACACCCTCACGCTTACCCAGGATGACCTGCGTTTCCACTGCCGGGTGATCGTCGCGCCAAAACGCTGCTACGAGCCGCAGGCGCTGCTCGAAGGCAAAAAGCTGTGGGGCGCATGCGTGCAGCTCTACACCCTGCGCTCCGACAGCAACTGGGGCATCGGTGATTTTGGCGATCTGAAAAAGATGCTGGTGGATGTGGGCGAGCGCGGCGGCGCGTTTATCGGGCTCAACCCGATCCACGCGCTCTATCCGGCTAACCCGGAGAGCGCCAGCCCGTACAGCCCGTCGTCCCGTCGCTGGCTGAACGTGATTTATATCGACGTTAACGCGTTAGATGACTTCAAAAACAGCAAAGAGGCGCAGGCGTGGTGGAAACTCAGCACCACGCAGCAGGCCCTGAAGCAGGCGCGCGACGCGGACTGGGTGGACTATTCCACCGTCACGGCGCTGAAAATGGCCGCGCTGCGTCTGGCGTGGAAAGGCTTTTCGCAGCGCGATGACGAGCAGATGGCCGCGTTCCGCCAGTTTGTGACGCAGGAGGGCGAGAGCCTGTATTGGCAGGCGGCGTTTGATGCGCTGCACGCGTATCAGGTGAAAGAGGACGAAATGCGCTGGGGCTGGCCGGTCTGGCCTGACGCGTATCAGTCCGTCGACACGCCTGAAGTGAAAGCGTTCTGTGAAAAATATGCCGATGAAGTGGACTTCTACCTGTGGCTGCAGTGGCTGGCGTACAGCCAGTTTGCCGCCTGCTGGCAGGTGAGCCAGGGCTATAAGATGCCGATCGGCCTGTATCGCGATCTGGCCGTCGGCGTGGCAGAGGGCGGCGCGGAAACCTGGTGTGACCGTGAGCTTTACTGTCTGAAAGCCTCCGTCGGCGCGCCGCCGGATATTCTTGGTCCGCTCGGTCAGAACTGGGGGTTGCCGCCGATGGATCCGCACGTCATGGCGGCGCGCGCCTACGAGCCGTTCATCGACCTGCTGCGCGCCAACATGCAGAACTGCGGCGCGCTGCGTATCGACCACGTGATGTCCGTGCTGCGTCTGTGGTGGATCCCGTACGGTGAAACGGCCGATCACGGGGCGTACGTGCAGTATCCGGTTGACGATTTGCTGTCGATCCTGGCGCTGGAAAGTAAACGCCATCAGTGCATGGTGATCGGTGAAGATCTCGGTACCGTGCCGGTGGAAATTGTCAGCAAGCTCCGCGACAGCGGCGTCTACTCCTATAAAGTGCTCTATTTTGAAAACGACCATGAGAAAACCTTCCGCGCGCCGAAAGCGTACCCTGAACAGTCAATGGCAGTCGCGACGACGCATGACCTTCCTACGCTTCGTGGCTATTGGGAAAGCGGCGATCTGACGCTCGGTAAAACGCTGGGTCTGTATCCTGATGAAGAGGTTTTGCGCGGCCTGTATCAGGATCGCGAGCTCTCGAAACAGGGGCTGCTGGATGCGCTTCACAAGCAGGGCTGTCTGCCGAAACGTGCCGGACATAAGGCGTCGTTGATGTCGATGACCGCTACCCTCAATCGTGGCCTGCAGCGCTATATTGCCGACAGCAACAGCGCCCTGCTGGGCCTGCAGCCGGAAGACTGGATTGATATGGCGGAGCCGGTGAACATTCCGGGCACCAGCTATCAGTACAAGAACTGGCGTCGCAAGCTGTCCACAACGCTTGAGAAGATGTTTGCCGATGACGGGGTGAACAAGCTGATTAAGGATTTGGACAAGCGCAGAAGGGCGGTGGGCAAGAAGCGGTAGTATCGCCCTCACCCTAACCCTCTCCCAGAGGGAGAGGGAATAGAATGTAGGCCGGGTAAGCGTCAGCGCCACCCGGCTTTTTTACATCAAACCACCATATTCAACAGCAGCACCCCGACCAGACCACACACCGAAATAATGGTTTCCAGCGCGGACCAGGATTTGATGGTTTCACCGATCGTCAGGTTGAAGTACTCCTTGAACAGCCAGAAGCCAGGGTCGTTAACGTGAGAGAAAATCACGCTACCGGAACCGACGGCGATAACCATCAGCTCAGGGCTTACGCCCGTAGTCGCAATCAGCGGGGCAACGATACCGCCCGCGGTGATCGCCGCAACGGTCGCAGAACCCAGCGCAATACGCAGAACCGCGGCAATAGACCAGGCCATCAGGAGCGGCGATACGTTGGTTTCATGCATCATGGCAGCGATGTATTTGTCCACGCCGCTGTCGACCAGAACCTGCTTGAATGCACCGCCACCACCGATGATCAGGAGCATCATGGCTATGATTTTGATGGACGAGGTCAGCGTGTCGTTGATCTGATCCATTGAACGGCCGCGGTTCAGGCCGAAGCTGAACATCGCGATCAGCACCGCGATCAGCGTTGCCATCACCGGGTCACCCAGGAATTCCGCAACGGACAGGAAAGCATGACCTTTCGGCAGGATCATCTCCGCCACGGCGCGCATCGCCATCAGGATCACCGGTACCAGAGAGGTCCAGACGCTGACGCCAAAGCCCGGCATCTCTTCTTCGGTGAAGGTTTTGGCGCTGTACAGACCTTCCGGAATCGGCTTATCAATGCCTTTCAGGAAGCGGGCATAAACCGGGCCTGCCAGAATCACGGTTGGGATCGCCAGAATCGTACCGAACAGCAGGGTTTTACCCATATCCGCGTGGAAGATAGTTGCGATAGCGGTTGGCCCCGGGTGCGGCGGCAGGAAGCCGTGGGTCACGGACAGCGCCGCAGCCATTGGCACACCGACATACAGCAGCGGGATGTTTGCCGCAGCCGCGATGGTGAACACCAGCGGCAGCATCAGCACGAAGCCCACTTCATAGAACAGCGCGAAGCCGACGGTAAAACCGGTTAATACCACGGCCCACTGAATGTGCTGTTTACCGAATTTGGCAATCAGGGTGGTGGCAATACGCTGTGCGCCCCCGCAGTCCGCCAGCATTTTGCCGAGCATGGCGCCGAAGCCCATGATCAGCGCCAGGCTGCCGAGCGTGCCGCCGACACCGGCTTTGATGGAACTGATAACTTTAACCAGCGGCATACCCTGCATCAGACCGACTGCAAGTGCCACCAGAACCAGAGCGATAAATCCGTTCATTTTGAAACGGATCATCAAGAGCAGTAATAACACAACACCGATAGCAACGATGACTAATGGCATGATTTACCTGGCCTTTGAATTGTTATGGGTAACGTCATTGTTTCAACGACAAATTCCGATTGTCCCAACTGGGAACAGAGTATTAACGGCACTCATACTGATGCCTTCGAAACCATTAAGTTTAGTCGGCTGTTATAAGGATGCTGAGTGCCCACGAGAATGATACGGGTAACATGGCGCGATTGAGAATCACCCAGGGAGGCTAAATTTGAATTATGAGACGCAGGTCAACATATAGGAGGTAAACGCAAAACGGTAACCATGAGGTTACCGTTTTTAATGTTTTCACCCTCTCCCGTGGGAGAGGGCCGGGGTGAGGGCATCAGACCTCACTATTTCTGTAGGCCCGGCAAGCGCAGCGCCACCGGGCGATACGGACGGATACTGAATTAGTAGTAAGAGTGCTCGCCGCGCTGGTGTTCGGTCAGGTCACGCACGCCTTTCAGTTCCGGGAACTCGTTCAGCAGCTGCTTCTCGATCCCTTCTTTCAGCGTTACATCGACCATGGAACAGCCGTTACAGCCGCCGCCAAACTGCAGAATGGCAAAACCTTCGTCGGTGATTTCCATCAGGGAAACACGACCGCCGTGGCCCGCCAGCTGTGGGTTGATCTGGGATTGCAGCAGATACTCAACGCGCTCCATCAGCGGGGCATCGTCAGACACTTTACGCATTTTCGCGTTCGGCGCTTTCAGGGTCAGCTGCGAACCCAGCTGATCGGTGACGAAGTCGATCTCCGCATCTTCAAGATACGGTGCGCTTAGCTCATCAACGTACGCGGTGAGCTGTTCAAATTTAAGGGCAGTGTCAGTCGCTTCCACAGCGTCCGGAGGACAATAAGAAACACCACATTCTGCATTCGGAGTGCCTGGATTAATCACAAACACGCGGATCTGCGTCCCTTCTTCCTGATTTGCCAGCAGTTTGGCAAAGTGCGCTTGTGCAGAATCGGAAATACGGATCATAGCTTTGGCCTAATAGTTGACTAAATTACCTGGGTATAATCATACGCCCATTGAAGAAGGGCTACAAGGTACGGCACAGACACCATACCTGAACCGACGCGGCGCCGCTTCGCAAAAGCAGTCGGGAAAGTTCAGCAACGGTACTGCCCGTGGTGACGACATCATCCACAATCGCGATATGAAGGCCGTCGACCGGCAATTCAAGGCGAAAGGCATTTTTGAGGTTTCTTTTGCGAAGCCGGGCGCTGAGCTGATGCTGAATGGCGGTGGCATGAACGCGTGTCAGCGCGCGGGCCTCATACCGACAGCCGAGCCACCGTGCGAGGGAACGGCAGAGCAGGTCACTCTGGTTATAGCCGCGCCGCCAGTGCCGACGTCGGTATAAAGGGACATTCACCACCATGTCGATTTTCGCCAGAGCCCGCTGACGTCGCGCCTGCAAAACCGCCAGCAATAGCAGGCGGGCAAGGGGCTGTGCCAGCGAGCTCTGCCCGGAAAACTTCAGCGCATGAACCAGTCTGCTCAGCGGGGGGACATAATCATCCACGGCCACCAGCGCGCTCCACGGCGGGGATTTTTTCAGGCAGCGGCCACAGGGCAACGAGGGGTTTGTGGCCGGTAAACCACATTGTGGACAGATCCCGATACGCCATTGCAGCGATCGCGTGCAGACGGAGCAGACGCCCCACCCGCTGAGCGCCAGCGGCATTTGGCATAGCCAGCACAAGCCGGGTACTGTTAGCATGTGCAACCTCCATGTGAAAAAAAGAGAACAGTAACTGATGAAGACGCTGTGGTGGCAGACCGTAGGGACAGGAAATTGCCATCTTGTGCTGCTGCACGGATGGGGCCTGAATGCGGAAGTATGGCATTGCATACGTGAGGAACTTGCCTCGCATTTCACACTGCATCTGGTGGATTTACCCGGCTTTGGCCGCAGCCGCGGGTATGGCGCGTTGTCGCTTGATGAAATGGCGCAGCAGGTTCTGGACGCTGCGCCGCAAAACGCGGTCTGGCTGGGCTGGAGCCTGGGCGGGCTGGTGGCGAGCCAGATTGCACTGTCGCGGCCTGAACGCGTAAAAGCGCTGGTGACGGTGGCGTCATCGCCCTGTTTTAGCGCGCAGGAAGAGTGGCCGGGGATCAAGCCTGATGTGCTGGCGGGCTTCCAGCAGCAGCTGAGCGAAGATTTCCAGCGGACCGTAGAGCGGTTCCTGGCATTGCAGACAATGGGCACTGACACCGCGCGTAAGGATGCCCGAACGCTCAAGCAGACCGTGCTTTCGCTGCCGATGCCGGAGGTTGAGGTGCTTAACGGCGGTCTTGAGCTCCTGAAAACGGTTGACCTGCGCGAGCCGCTGGCCGCGCTGAGGGTGCCGCACCTGCGTATCTACGGTTACCTCGACGGGATTGTGCCGCGCAAAGTGGTTCCGCTGCTGGATTCGCTCTGGCCGGAGAGTGAATCGCAGATCGTTGCCAAAGCCGCGCATGCCCCGTTTATCTCTCATCCGACGGAATTTTGTTCAGCGCTGATTGCGTTAAGTCAACGTTTCGACTGATTATTTTCTATCCTGCCTGGAAAAAGTAACACACCGCAACCATACTCCAGATGTCGTTGCGGTTGTTCTGCCTACGATAATCAAAACAACAATCCTATGGAGAGTCAGGCTATGAAACTTGTTACAGGTATTGTCACTTCTCTGGTTATTGGGTCACTGTCATTTGGCGTCTTTGCGGCAAAAGAGCTGGAAAAAGATAAAGTTGCCGGCATGAATCTGACGAAAATTGGTGAGATTTCTACGTCTGACACCACCGCGCCGATGGACGCGAGAAAAGAGCTGTCGAAGAAAGCGGATGAGCTGGGCGGAACGTACTACGTCGTCACCAGCGCTGAAAAGCAGACCAAAAACGTACGCGCAACGGCGGACGTCTATAAGTAATACGATAAAGCCGGGCAGCGATGCCCGGCTTTGTTAACGCAGCGCCCACCACTCCCTGAGGCAGGCCTTTCCTTCCGGACAGCTTTTACAACTGCCGGAGAGACAGCCGTCCGCGTCTTCCTGAATCCGCACGGCTTTCCCCATGGCTTCCAGTCTTTCCAGCATGGCATCGATCATCTGCTGCGGGGTATGCAGGCTGAGGCTCAGCTGTTTCGCCTCCATTCGCCCTTGCAGTGCCAGCATGTCACGAACCTGAATCAACGATGCCATGCTTTGCTCCTTAGTGACAGTCGCCCGCCGGGCTGCTGCTGCAGGTCGCGGCGGTTTTACGGTTTGCCAGCAGGTCGATGTCGACGCGGCTGCGCGCACGCCGCAGCAGACCAAGCACGATCGCGTTAAACAGCACAACCGCGAGAATGCAGACCAGGCTGTAGCGCGGATGCTGGCTGAAGTTAACGGTTTGATAAAAGAGCGTCGACAGCGAGTACGCAATGTTTAACCCCCACAGGATGGAGAAGCCCATCCAGCCGCGGCTGGACTCGCGGGAAATCGCCCCCATCACGGAGATGCACGGAATGTAGAGCAGGACAAAGATGAGGTAGCTGTAGGCCGCAGACGCGCTGCCAAATTTCTCGCCCATCACGCCCATGGCACCCGTCGCCATTTCGCCGTCGCCTTTGCTCGCCTCAATGGGGTTCGCCAGCACGCTCAGGCTGAAAGTGTCTTTCAGGCTCTGCCAGGTTTCCTCTACGGCACCCAGCAGTTCATGGCCGAGATGAAACTCTGCCGGATTAAATTCCTGTTCCTGAATGTTCTCGGCGGTGTAAAGCGTGTTCAGTGTGCCGACAACCACCTCTTTCGCCATCGCACCGGTGAACAGCCCGACGGTTGCCTGCCAGTTATCCTCATGCACGCCAATCGGTTTGAAGACCGGCGTAATGACGCGGCTGACGGAGGCGAGGGCGGAGTCGTTGATGTTATCTGCCGCCTGCCCGCTGAGGGTGAAGCTGTTCAATGCGCTCAGGAAAATGCTGACGATGACAATGACCTTACCGGCGCGCAGCACAAAGCCCTTCAGGCGCTGCCAGGTCTGGATCGCCAGACTTTTCAGATGCGGCACGTGATACACCGGCAGCTCCATCACAAACGGCGACGCTTCACCGCGCATGATGGTGTGCTTCAGCATTAAACCGGTAAGAATAGCCATCACGATGCCCAGCACATACAGCGAGAAGACCGCCAGCGCGCCCTGCTGGCCAAAGAAGGCTGCGGCAAAGACCGCAAAGATGGCCAGACGGGCACCGCAGGACATAAACGGCGCCATCATGATGGTCATCAGACGCTCGCGCGGCGCATCAAGCGTGCGCGCGCCCATTACCGACGGCACGTTACAGCCGAAGCCGACAATCAGCGGGACGAAGGATTTACCCGGCAGACCCAGCGCCTGCATCAGGCGATCCATCACGAACGCGGCGCGCGCCATGTAGCCGGAATCTTCCAGGAACGAGAGGAACAGATACATCATGCCGATCTGCGGCACCAGAGGCAGAACGGTGTTGATACCGCCGCCGATCCCCTGTGCGAGGAAGATGGTTAACCATTCCGGGAAGTGCAGGGTGTAACCTACCCACTGAATTCCGTGGACGAAGACCGCGACGGAACCGGCGTCGAAAATGGGCTGGAGCGCGCCGCCGATGTTAATGGCGAGCAGGAACATCACATACATCACCAGCAGGAAGATGGGCAAACCGAGGAAGCGGTTAAGCACAACCTTATCCACCGCCGCCGTAAAGCGGCTGGGCTCTGCCGTCAGGGCGTTGCTGACAACGTCGCAAATCGAGGCGATGGCCTGGTAACGCGCATCGGCGATGTGCAGCGCCGGGTCCTCCAGCTCGTCGCTAAGACGGGCCACCGTCGCGTCCAGCTTATCAGCCGCATGCCCGGCGTAAGCGCGGCTGTAGATATCCCCTTCCAGCATCTGCAGGCCGAGCCACAGGCGCTGTTTCGCAGGCATGCTTTGGTCCATCTCCTGCGCCAGCACATTGGCTTCGCGCAGGAGAGGCTTCGCGTAATGCACCAGCTCAATGTCACGATTTCCCTGGTGACGGTCAATAGCCAGCTTCAGCGCATCAATACCGCGAGCGCGCGTCGAGACCAGCGGAACGACCGGACAACCCAGGCGCGCGGAGAGGGCATCGACGTCGATGCGCAGCTTTTGTTTCTCCGCAATGTCGAGCATGTTGAGCGCCACGATGCAGGGGATCCCCAGCTCCAGCAGCTGCAGCGTCAGATAAAGGTTACGCTCAAGATTGGAGGCGTCGACCACGTTGATCAGCAGGTCCGCGTCGCCGCCAAGAATATAGTGGCAGGCAATCTGCTCATCGAGCGAGGTTTGCGACGAAATGGTGGTTAAGGAGTAGGTGCCGGGAAGGTCAACCAGCGTCACCTGGTTGTCCGTTGTCGTGAACTGGCCCTCTTTACGCTCAACCGTCACGCCCGCCCAGTTGCCCACGCGCTGGCGCGCTCCGGTTAGCTGGTTAAAAAGCGTAGTCTTGCCGGAATTAGGATTGCCAATTAAGCCAATAGTTAACTTTTTCATTTTTTTAGACTCACTGAAACCGCTGGCTTGTTATCGGGTTAAGGCTTCGACTTCTATTAACGCGAGGTCTTTCTTACGCAGCACCAGATTCACGCGGCGGGTTTCGATATGAACCGGATCGCCCAGCGGCGCCACGCGCACGACCTGGAATGACGAGCCGGGCAGCATGCCCAGCGACAGCAGCTTTTGCCGATAGGCCGGGCTAATTTCGCGGGTAAAACCGGTAATCTTCCATGCACTGTCTGGAGTGAATTGCATAACGCCTGATTCCACGAAAGGTTAAATAATCTACTATGGGATGATAATGAGAATAGTTTTTATCAGCAATATTAAAACTGTGACGGAATGTTGTTTACGGTATTAATTTACGGCCTGTTTGACCTGGCTCAATATTTGCTGAATTGCCAGGAAAACGAAAAGGGGAGTATTTGTTAACGGGGTGATAATTCGTGGTTTAAATATGGCTATGCAATCGGTTTCATATATTTCGATATGATTTTATTCCCCCCACCCATGAGGACGAGGGGGAAAGACCGCACCGTGCGATCCCCTCTCCCCTTTGGGGAGAGGGTTAGGGTGAGGGGCATTGACAGCCTTAGCGTTTCTTACCCATCGCTGCCGCCAGCGCATCCATCATCGCGCTGTTGCCAGCAGGCTGAGCATCGCGTCCGCGCGGTTTTGCCGCTTTCGCGGCCGGGCGCTGCTGCTCGCGGCCACCGCCATTGCCGCCGCGGCGCGCGTTGGTGTCGCCCGGCTGCTCGTCCAGACGCATGGTCAGCGCGATACGCTTGCGCTGCAGATCCACTTCCAGCACTTTGACCTTCACGATGTCACCCGCTTTAACCACGGTGTGCGGGTCTTCAACGAACTTGTCGGCGAGGGATGAGATATGCACCAGACCGTCCTGATGCACGCCGATATCCACAAACGCGCCAAAGTTGGTGACGTTTGTCACCGCGCCTTCCAGCACCATGCCGGGCAGCAGGTCGTTCATGGTTTCCACGCCGTCAGCAAAGGTCGCCGTTTTGAACTCAGGACGCGGATCGCGGCCCGGCTTTTCCAGCTCTTTGATGATGTCGGTGACGGTGGGGACACCAAATTTGTCATCGGTGAAATCAACGGCTTTCAGGTTGCGCAGGGCGCTGCTGTCACCCATAAGATCTTTCAGTGCCTGCTGGGTGGCGGCCAGAATGCGTTCCACCACAGGGTACGCTTCCGGGTGAACGGTAGAGGCATCCAGCGGGTTATCGCCGTGGTTGATGCGCAGGAAGCCCGCACACTGCTCAAAGGCTTTTGGCCCCAGACGGCTCACCTTCAGCAGCTGCTGACGGTTCTGGAACTGGCCGTTCTCATCACGCCAGGCGACGATGTTCTGCGCCATCATGCGGGTTAAGCCCGCCACGCGGGTCAGCAGGGGAACGGAGGCGGAGTTCAGGTCAACGCCGACGGCGTTTACGCAGTCTTCCACCACCGCATCCAGCTTACGCGCCAGCTGAGTCTGGCTCACGTCGTGCTGATACTGGCCCACGCCGATGGATTTCGGGTCGATTTTCACCAGCTCCGCCAGCGGATCCTGCAGGCGGCGTGCGATAGAGACCGCACCGCGCAGGGACACGTCCAGGTCCGGGAACTCCTGGGCCGCCAGCTCGGACGCGGAATAGACGGATGCCCCGGCCTCGCTGACGATCACTTTCTGTGCCGTCACTTTCGGGAACTGCTTCTGCACGTCGAGGTAGAAACGCTCGGTTTCACGTGAGGCCGTACCGTTGCCGATGGCAACCAGCTCCACGTTGTATTTTTCGCACAGCGCCGCTACCACGACGGCCGCTTTCGCTGCCTGGCCGGTGTGCGGATAAATAGTGTCGGTCGCCACCAGCTTGCCGGTGCCGTCAACTACAGCGACCTTCACGCCGGTACGCAGACCCGGATCGAGCCCCATAGTCGCACGCAGGCCGGCAGGAGCGGCCATCAGCAGGTCGTGCAGGTTACGGGCGAAGACGTTAATCGCTTCGTCTTCGGCGCGCTCGCGCACGGTGCCCATCAGCTCGGTTTCGAGGTGTATCAGCACCTTGATGCGCCAGGTCCAGCTCACTACGCCTTTGCGCCAGCTGTCCGCCGGGGCGTTGTTCAGGCGCAGGCCGAGATGGTCGATAATGATCTGCTCGCAGTGGCTCTCTTTCGGCGGCTCGTCAAACTGCGGGTCGGCGTTCAGGGAGAGCTGGAGCACGCCTTCGTTGCGGCCGCGGAACATCGCCAGCGCGCGGTGAGAAGGGGTGGTTGAAATCGGTTCGTGGTGATCGAAGTAGTCGCGGAACTTCGCGCCTTCTTCCTCTTTGCCCGCGACGACGGTAGAGACGATGTGGGCATTCTTCCACAGGTAATCACGCACTTTAGCGAGCAGGGCGGCGTCTTCGGCGAAGCGCTCCATCAGAATGTAGCGTGCGCCGTCGAGGGCGGCCTTGGTGTCTGCTACGCCTTTGTCAGCGTCGATAAATTTCGCCGCTTCGGTTTCCGGGTCGTGGGACGGTTCGTTCCACAGCAGGTCGGCCAGCGGCTCAAGGCCCGCTTCAATCGCAATCTGCCCGCGCGTGCGGCGCTTCGGTTTGTACGGCAGATAGAGATCTTCGAGTTCGGTTTTGCTCAGGGTGCCGTTAATGGCGCTTTCAAGCTCGCTGGTCAGCTTGCCCTGTTCGCCGATGGATTTGAGGATCGCCTGACGACGTTCTTCCAGCTCGCGCAGATAGCCCAGACGGGTCTCCAGGTTACGCAGCTGCGTGTCATCCAGACCGCCGGTGACTTCCTTACGATAGCGTGCAATAAACGGCACGGTGTTCCCTTCATCAAGCAGGCGAACGGCAGCTTCTACCTGTTCGGCTCTGGCCTGAATATCACCCGCAATAATGCGGCAGAGCGAATCATTCATCATGGCTTTATCATCTGTTGAGTCGAAAAATCAGGGGATAGTTATACGGGCTGACACGGCAAAATGCCAGCCGGGGAGGGCGCTCTCGGACTATTTTACGTAGACGATCTCATTGACGTACCAGCTGGCTTCACCGGCAGGGGTCTGAACGACGGCCAGATCGCCCACTTCCTTTTTCAGCAGCGCGCGAGCCATCGGGGAGTCGATGGAGATGTAGTCCTTACGACCAAAAATTTCATCGTAGCCGACAATGCGAAAACGTAGAGTGTCGCCATCGTCGTTTTCAATCTCCACCCACGCGCCGAAGAACACTTTGCCCTCCTGCTGCGGGGAGTAATCGACAATTTTGAGATTCTCGAGACACTTCGTCAGATAGCGCACCCGGCGGTCAATTTCGCGCAGCCGCTTTTTGTTGTACTGGTAGTCAGCGTTTTCGCTGCGATCGCCCAGGCTTGCTGCCCAGGTCACCTTTTTGGTTACTTCAGGACGCTCTTCGCGCCAGAGGTAATCCATCTCTTTTTTGAGCTTTTCGTACCCTTCGCGGGTGATCAGGGGCGTTTTCATGGTAAAGCCTTTGCTGCCTGCCGGTTAACTGTCTTGCGCACAATACGTACCGCACAGTGTAACAGACAGGATTAATAATGATTTATGTGATGAAATGAGCAGATAAGCTGCTGTTAAATATGCTTTGTAACAATTTCGACTAGAATTTATACCAGAATTAACTGGTCGAATACGTGCACTTTTTTAGAATACGCTGTTACAAAGACTATCCGAACCTTTGGGAGTACACACAATGCAAGAGAACTACAAAATTCTGGTCGTGGATGACGACATGCGCCTGCGCGCGCTGCTGGAGCGTTATCTGACCGAGCAGGGCTTCCAGGTTCGTAGCGTCGCGAACGCTGAGCAGATGGACCGTCTGCTGACCCGTGAATCTTTCCACCTGATGGTTCTCGACCTGATGCTGCCTGGCGAAGACGGGCTTTCTATTTGCCGCCGTCTGCGCAGCCAGAGCAACCCGATGCCGATCATCATGGTGACGGCGAAGGGTGAGGAAGTTGACCGTATCGTCGGCCTCGAAATCGGCGCAGATGACTACATTCCAAAACCGTTTAACCCGCGTGAACTGCTGGCGCGTATTCGCGCTGTGCTGCGCCGTCAGGCGAATGAACTGCCTGGCGCACCGTCTCAGGAAGAAGCCGTCATTGCCTTCGGCAAGTTCAAGCTGAACCTCGGCACGCGCGAGATGTTCCGTGAAGATGAGCCAATGCCGCTCACCAGCGGCGAGTTTGCGGTTCTGAAAGCGCTGGTCAGCCACCCGCGTGAACCGCTTTCCCGCGACAAGCTGATGAACCTGGCGCGCGGTCGCGAATACTCCGCAATGGAACGCTCCATTGACGTGCAGATCTCCCGCCTGCGCCGCATGGTGGAAGAAGATCCTGCGCATCCTCGTTATATTCAGACCGTATGGGGTCTGGGCTACGTGTTCGTCCCGGACGGCTCTAAAGCATGAGGCGAATGCGCTTCTCGCCGCGTAGCTCGTTTGCCCGCACCCTGTTGCTGATCGTCACCCTGCTGTTCGTCAGCCTGGTGACGACCTATCTGGTGGTGCTGAACTTTGCGATCCTGCCGAGCCTCCAGCAGTTTAATAAGGTCCTGGCCTACGAAGTCCGTATGCTGATGACCGACAAACTGCAGCTGGAGGACGGCACGCAGCTCGTCGTTCCCCCGGCGTTTCGTCGTGAAATCTACCGTGAGCTGGGCATTTCGCTCTACTCCAACGAAGCGGCGGAAGACGCTGGCCTGCGCTGGGCGCAGCACTACGAATTCCTCAGCCAGCAGATGGCGCAGCAGCTGGGCGGCCCAACGGAAGTGCGCGTTGAGGTCAACAAAAGCTCGCCCGTCGTCTGGCTGAAAACCTGGCTGTCACCCAATATCTGGGTGCGCGTCCCGCTGACCGAAATCCATCAGGGCGACTTCTCGCCGCTGTTCCGCTACACCCTGGCGATTATGCTGCTGGCGATAGGCGGCGCGTGGCTATTTATCCGTATACAGAACCGACCGCTGGTCGACCTGGAGCACGCTGCGCTGCAGGTCGGTAAAGGGATTATTCCTCCTCCGCTGCGCGAGTATGGTGCCTCGGAAGTCCGTTCGGTGACGCGCGCGTTTAACCATATGGCGGCAGGCGTGAAGCAGCTGGCGGATGACCGTACGCTGCTGATGGCGGGCGTCAGCCATGACCTGCGCACGCCGCTAACGCGTATTCGCCTGGCGACGGAGATGATGGGGGAAGAGGACGGTTACCTTGCCGAGTCCATCAATAAGGACATCGAAGAGTGTAACGCCATCATCGAGCAGTTTATCGACTACCTGCGCACCGGGCAGGAAATGCCGATGGAGATGGCGGATCTGAACGCGGTGCTGGGCGAGGTGGTGGCGGCGGAAAGCGGCTACGAGCGGGAGATTGATACCGACCTGCAGGCGGGTGAAATTCAGGTACGCATGCACCCGCTCTCCATCAAACGTGCAGTGGCGAATATGGTGGTCAACGCGGCGCGCTACGGCAATGGCTGGATTAAAGTCAGCAGCGGGTCTGAACTCAACCGCGCCTGGTTCCAGGTGGAAGACGACGGTCCGGGCATCAAGCCCGAGCAGCGTAAGCATCTGTTCCAGCCGTTTGTGCGCGGCGACAGCGCTCGCAGCACCAGCGGCACGGGCTTAGGCCTGGCGATTGTTCAGCGTATTATCGATAACCACAACGGACTGCTGGAGATTGGCACCAGCGAGCGGGGTGGGTTGAGCATTCGCGCCTGGCTGCCGGTCCCGGTGACGCGGGGGCAGGTGAAAGAGGGTTAAAAAAGGGTGGCACTAGCCACCCTTTTTGTAGGTCGGGTAAAGTGAAGCCGCCACCCGACAAAATCCGGTCTCTGCGGTCTGATGCCCTCACCCCGGCCCTCTCCCACGGGGAGAGGGAGAAAACAATAAAAAAGGCAACTTTCGTTGCCTTTTTGCTTTTACCTACAGCTTCGGTCCCGCGCTCACCAGCGCAGCACCCGCCGGGGTATCGGTATACTTCTCGAAGTTCTCGATAAACAGCTTCGCCAGCGATTCCGCCTTCTCGCGCCACTGCTCTGGAGAACCGTACGTGTTGCGCGGGTCGAGGATATGCGTATCCACACCCGGCAGCGACGTAGGGATCGCCAGGTCAAACATCGGCAGCGTAAAGGTTTCGGCGTCGTCCAGAGAACCATCCAGAATGGCGTCGATAATCGCGCGGGTATCTTTGATGGAGATACGTTTGCCGGTACCGTTCCAGCCGGTGTTCACCAGGTATGCCTGCGCGCCGGATGCCTGCATGCGTTTCACCAGCACTTCAGCGTACTGCGTCGGGTGCAGCGACAGGAAGGCCGCGCCGAAGCAGGCGGAGAAGGTTGGGGTTGGCTCCGTCACGCCGCGCTCGGTACCCGCCAGCTTGGCGGTAAAACCGGAGAGGAAGTGATACTGCGTCTGGCTGGCCGTCAGGCGAGACACCGGAGGCAGCACTCCGAACGCATCCGCGGTCAGGAAAATGACCTTCGTGGCATGACCCGCTTTTGACACCGGCTTCACGATATTGTCGATGTGGTAGATCGGGTAAGAGACGCGGGTGTTTTCCGTTTTCGACGCATCGTCGAAGTCGATGGAGCCGTCGGCACGCACGGTGACGTTTTCCAGCAGCGCATCGCGACGGATCGCGTGGAAGATATCCGGCTCGGCCTCTTCGGACAGGCGAATGGTCTTCGCGTAGCAGCCGCCTTCAAAGTTGAACACGCCGTCGTCATCCCAGCCGTGCTCGTCATCGCCAATCAGGCGACGTTTTGGATCGGTGGACAGGGTGGTTTTCCCGGTGCCGGACAGGCCGAAGAATACCGCCACGTCGCCTTTCTCACCGACGTTAGCCGAGCAGTGCATGGAGGCGATGCCCCGCAGCGGCAGCAGGTAGTTCATAACCGAGAACATCCCTTTCTTCATTTCGCCGCCGTACCAGGTACCGCCGATCAGCTGGATACGCTCGGTCAGGTTGAAGGCCACAAAGTTTTCGGAGTTCAGACCCTGCTCTTTCCACTGTGGGTTCGTGCATTTCGCGCCGTTCATCACGATGAAATCGGGGGTGAAATCCTGCAGCTCTTCGTCGGTTGGACGAATAAACATGTTTTTCACGAAATGCGCCTGCCAGGCCACTTCAGTGATAAAACGCACGGAGAGACGGGTATCGGCGTTAGCGCCGCAGAAAGCGTCGACAATGAACAGACGCTTGCCGGAAAGTTGATGGGTGACGAGCCCTTTCAGGTGCTGCCAGGTTTCCGGGGAGAGCGGTTTGTTGTCGTTCTTCCCTTTGCCCTTGTCAGCCCACCACAGCGTATCGC
This sequence comes from Enterobacter sp. E14S, assembly GCF_055666685.1. Taxonomy (NCBI): domain Bacteria; kingdom Pseudomonadati; phylum Pseudomonadota; class Gammaproteobacteria; order Enterobacterales; family Enterobacteriaceae; genus Enterobacter; species Enterobacter sp. E14S. The sequence continues at coordinate 120,700 of NZ_JBVODQ010000009.1, forward strand.
GGGTGGTTTCGTCTCGGACGATATACTTATCTTTCGGCGAACGACCGGTAAAAATACCGGTATCGACGGCGATAGCACCAAGATTCGTCAACACACCACGCTCGTATCCTTCCAGTGCTGGATTGAGCTCTTCCTGATACAGCGTATCGTAGTCGGGGTTGTAGACGATTTCCTGGACGTCGTGAATACCATAAGCCTTGAGATCTTGCGGGGTTAAACCAGTAACACGCATATCACTGCTCCTTAGCCAATATGTACTGCCTGAAATTGTAGGGTTTTTCTGAGGTTGTTAACCGCGACGGGGCTCATAGATTTACGCATCTGGACAAAACCCTTACTAACGGAAAACGCTGCGACTCCAGTCACAGCGCAGGCGGATTATCGCAGGAATCGCTTTTTGGTTGGGGAAAATGTTCCGAAAAGGTTAAAGAGTGGTGATTTTATCGGAAAGAATGTGAATGTAATCGCATACACGTAAGAAAATTACGTAAGAGTTACATAAGGAAAACGATTCAGCTTAAGCGGGGGTTTTTGCCCCTCACACCAGCCTCTCCCAAAGGGGAGAGGGTTAGGGTGAGGTGAAAGAGGTTTAGTGAACCTGCGGATCCGCTGGGGAGGCGTTATTGCGGATCTCAGCGATATCCATTGAATTGAACACGTAGTGCGTACCGCAGTAGTCACAGTGCATATCGATTTCGCCGTCTTCCGCCATGATGCTGTCGATCTCTTCATCCGGCAGGGTTTTCAGCGCGCCAGCACAGCGCTCGCGTGAGCAGGTGCACTTAAATTCCACGGACTGCGGATCGTAAACCGTCACTTCTTCTTCGTGGTACAGACGCCACAGCACGTCGGTCGCCGACAGGTTGAACAGCTCTTCCGCTTTGATGGTTTCGGTCAGCGTCGCCAGGTGCTCAAAGTCATTGGTTTGTGCGTCCTGCGCAGGCAGAACCTGCAGCAGCATACCGCCCGCAGCAGGCTGACCGTCCACTTCACCGGTGCGGATGAAGAGACGCGTCGGCAGCTGTTCAGAACGCATGAAGTAATCTTCCAGGCAGGTTGCCAGGGTATCGCCTTCCAGACCCACCACGCCCTGATAGCGCTCGCCTTCCTCAGGGGAGATGGTGATCACCAGGTAGCCATTACCCACCAGCGTTTTGAGGTCTGCATTTTCAGGCACGTCGCCCTGAACGCGCGCCACGCCGCGCATCTGCTGCTGGTTATTGCCGTTGATCACCGCCAGCGTCATCGGGCCGTCGCCCTGCAGCTGCACGGTGATATCACCGGCAAACTTCAGCGTCGCCGTCAGCAGGCTGGTGGCAACCAGCAGTTCGCCCAACAGGGTCTTCACCGGCAGCGGGTAATTGTGGTTTTCCAGAATCTGTTTCCAGGTTTCGGATACGGTGACCAGCTCGCCGCGCACGGCGAATTGTTCAAACAGATAGCGGTGTAATTGGTCGTGTTGGGCCATTTTCATCTCTCGTGCGGGTGAGGTTAATCAGTCTCACCGTGTTTAAATTTCATCAGATCGCGGCGCTCTTTTTTATCCGGTCGCCGGTCCGGGTGGGGCATCGTCAGCGCGTTCATTTTGCGCGCCAGCGCGGTCTTCTCGCGCTTTTCAATGCTCTCCGCCGTCTCTTCATAAAGCAGTACGGCTTCCGCTGCAGGTCGACGCTGTTCGGTAATGGCTTTAATCACCACCGTACGTTCATCGTTGCCCTGACGCAGCGTTAAGGTCGCATTCAGCTCAACCAGCTTGCTCGGTTTGCTGCGCTGGCCGTTGTAATGCACTTTTCCGCCGTCAACCATCTCGCGGGCGAGGGCGCGTGTTTTATAAAAACGCGCTGCCCACAGCCATTTATCCAGTCTTACCCCGTCAGAGGGTTTTTCTTTCATGGCGTCTCCTTCACGGTCAGTGAGGGGATCATCTGGCGATAGTCGTTCAGCCCAGGGTGGCGCAGATAGCTTTTTTCAGCCAGGCCAGAGTCAGGATTGGTCACGCCCAGACAGTAGCGAATGCCAAACCTTGCCGCGGAATCCAGAATGGGCTCGCTGTCATCAATGAACAGCGTACGTTCTGGCTGCAAACCCGTCTCTTCCCTCACCGCATGCCACAACCGCTGATCCTCTTTCGGATAACCAAATGTGTGGGTGGAAAGTAATAAATCAAGGTGCGACGCCAGACCGGTATGCTCCAGCTTCACCGCCAGATTATGTGGATGTGCGTTGGTCAGCAAAATACGGCGCTTGCCGCTTGCTTTCAGCGCATCCAGAAAGGGCACGGTATCATCGCGCAGAACGGCGCGCGGGCCCTGGGCGGTGGTCATGGCACAAATATCCAAACCGAGGCGCTCGCTCCAGTAGTCAAGACAGTACCAGTTTAGCGTATGTTGTACCGCGCTATATTGCGAACGAATGAATGCCTGCGCTTCTGCCGGGGAGATCCCCTGCTGTTCGCCGTAGGTTTCAGGAACCAGCGTTTGCCAGAAATAGTTATCAAAGGCGAGATCGAGCAGCGTGCCGTCCATATCCAGCAGAACGGTATCAACCTCCTGCCAGGCGATATCAAGATGCATTAGGGGGAACTCCAGCCAGAAGAAACGTGCGCGACAGGGTAGCACATCTTGTCGCGCAACGACGTTATCAGATCAGGCTCTCAGACGAGGGGATCAGCTTAGGATTGAGGCAGTTTTCATAATACTGCTGGATGTCGGCAAGCCGGGTGCGCGAGCGCTGGTAGCGGCGCAGGGCCATAAAGCCGTTCCAGAAAATGGCGGCAAGCATCGCGGTCATCAGCAGAGAGGTGCCGATGTAGCGCCATAAACCTGCACTGTCTGGCATCCGGTGCAGGCCGATATGGCGAGTGCCGTTGGCATCGGTGTAGATGCTTGTGACAATCCCTTCGGCGCTGAACGGCGTTTGCATCAGCATCTGCGCCAGGCGCTGGAATTGGCTCCACTGCTCCTGCGCCGGGTAGTCATAAAGCGCAACCTGAGGATATGGCTGATCGACCAGGTCGCTGCCTTCATCGCTGGCAATCACAAATCCGCCCGGTGCCGGGCTGTTCAGCGCCTGAGCCGCACGGGTGGTCTCGCGCATCATGAACGGCGAGGTCGAGGTGGCGACCAGGTTATCCAGCGATTCAGCGCTCACCGGCCGCAGCAGCACGTTAACACCATCCAGTCGTCCCGCTTCGGCGCGTTTTACCAGCGAGTCCCAGTCCTTACTGTTACCCAGGTTTACCAGGGCGTTTTTAAGACGTATGCACTCATCCTGAGAGGAGCATAAATCCTGCGTTTTCAGGACGATGTCACCAAAATCATCCAGCAGAACCATGCCTGATTTCTGAATGGCCGAGCGCAGCGCAGGGCTGACGCGCGAATCATCGTCCGGTTTCGGGTGCAGCTGGCGGTTCACCGTCTGGGTCAGCGCCGTGGCCTTATTCACTACTTCGGATTCCGGCAGCGGCAGCGGCGGCGCGTCGTTCCAGATAATTTGCGAGCAGTCGAACGGCATGAACGGCGAGTTCTGGCGGGTGTTCCACGCCCCCGGGGTGTGAATATTACACATCCCGGTCCCCTTCAGGCGCAGCGTGTCCCCCACGCGTACACCGGCTTCATCCAGCTTGTTGACGCTGGTCGCTTCGATGGTTTGCGCGCCTTTGATCCACGACAGAGTGAATTTAATGGGCATATCCAGCGGCACGAAGAGCAGCAGCATAACTAAGACCAGCGCGGCGCCGCCGGCAATGACCGCGCTGCGCAGCCAGTGCTGAAGCGGGAAATTTTTCACTTCATCATGCAGAGAAAGGAAGCGCCCCTGACGCACAACGTGGCGGTCAAGGTAGATATCAATATCGGTTTTCTGCCCTAAGTCCTGCGCAATCCACGGTTGCCAGTGGCGCGGGTAGATAAGGTCGATAATACCGAGTGAAATATTGTTGAGATGTTCCTGATCGTTTTCACCAAACAGGCCCCAGCGCTTTGGCGTACCGCGCAGGCAGTGGATCTCTCGTAACGAGGTTTTGGCCGGTGGGGCAAAGAGTCCCCACAGCCCGGCTGCCAGCAGCAGCACCGCGCCTCCCGCCAGCCAGGGAACAAACACATCCGGCGTGAGCAGGCAGATAAAAAAGAGCAGGAAGGCCGCGACGATCAGAATGGCTTCACGGATACCGTCCGGGCGGCTCAGGGCGTACTCTTCATGCGTTTCCTGGCGAATGTTCAGCAGTTCGATCTGCTCTGTCTCTTCGCCACGAATGGACGCCTGCGTTGAACTCGCGCGTTCCAGCGCAAAACGAGGGGCTTCCTGAAGGTATTCATTCAGCGTATGGCCGTTAAGCGTGATTACCAGAGGCAACGAATCGGTGTGAATCAGCTCAACGCTGTTTTCGTCATTAATGTATTGCTCCCAGGACGGGGGCAGATGCACTTCGACGGAATCAAGGTAATAGCGCCATTTGTTGGGGTCATCAGTGGTAATGCCATAGCGCGTGATGGAGCGCGTCACGCACAGCACGGTATCACTTTGCGCATTAAGCTTTAGCGCGACGGGCGCAGCGGTGGCTCCCGTTGGCCCAGGCGTTAACTGAGTACGGTTCAGGATTTCGAGATAGTTTTCAACCGCATCGCGCTCGTCCTGCGTGAGTTTACGCGTGCTCGCACCCGCAAATGCGTTTAAAAAGGGCAGACGATAACGGCGCTGTACGCGGCGCCTGTACAACCACCCTGCAACCAACGCGCCGGCCAGCATAGCAGCGAGAACAATCAAAATGGTGCTCATGCTTTCCCCATCTTACTTATCTTCTTACAGGTGTAGTCAGTAGCACCTTTACATTGAATGAGAGTCTGTGGCTGGCTATCGGCAAGTATGGAGTCGAACTTGAGCATTCTGAAGCGCATCCCAGTGACCGGTGATGATAGCAAAGCCTGTTATGGCGCGATATCAGCAAATTCCTGGAAACATTTCAACCTCTTGACATTTGTTTTGAATTGAGGATTGATCCCTGATACGTTGCATAAATGTAAATAAAGAACGATTGACATTGCCGAAACCGTGCGGCATATCGCACAATAACGCCAGTTCTCACTGCTAAGACCCATCAAGATGAGCAAACCATTACAAAAACCCACCATTCTGAATGTTGAAACTGTCGCCAAATCGCGCCTGTTTAATGTCGAAAGTGTGGACCTGGAGTTCAGCAACGGTGTGCGTCGCGTTTATGAACGTATGCGCCCCTCTTCGCGCGAAGCGGTGATGATTGTTCCCATCGTCGACGATCATCTGATTTTGATCCGCGAATACGCTGTGGGAACGGAATCTTACGAGCTTGGATTCTCGAAAGGGCTTATCGACCCGGGTGAAACCGTCTTTGAAGCGGCAAACCGCGAGCTAAAAGAAGAGGTCGGCTTCGGTGCGAATGAGCTTTCATTCCTGAAAAAGCTGAGCATGGCGCCGTCCTATTTTTCCAGCAAAATGAATATCGTGGTGGCTGAAGACCTCTATCCTGAATCGCTGGAAGGGGATGAGCCGGAGCCGCTGCCGCAGGTTCGCTGGCCGTTAGCGCACCTGATGGATCTGCTGGAAGACCCTGACTTTAATGAGGCTCGCAACGTGAGCGCGCTGTTCCTGGTACGGGAATGGTTGAAGGGGCAGGGGCGACTGTAGTGGCCTGATGCCCTCACCCCAACCCTCTCCCACGGGAGAGGGAGAAAACACAAAAACGGCAACCAGAGGTTGCCGTTTTGCTTTACTGTCAGAACAGCTCGTGCGTCTCGCCGTTATCAATAATCTCTGTCCCCACCTCGTGCACCGCCTGCGTGGTTGGCTGCGTGCCCTCGATGAAATACTCTTCGCGACTATTACCGCCGTTGGCGAGCTGACCGGTGCTGCGGTCGATATTAACCGTCACCACACCTGGCGGTGGCGTTAACGGCTGCTCCGGCACGCCTTCAAGCACGGACTTCATGTAGGCGTCCCAGGCGGGCTGCGCGCTTTTAGCTCCGCCTTCGTAGCCGGAAATCTGATCCTTAATCGCGCCGGAGGCCGTTGTACGACCTAGGTCACGGCGGTGATCGTCGAAACCGATCCAGACCGATGTCACCACGCCCGGCCCGTAACCGGAGAACCACGCATCTTTCGAACTGTTGGTTGTCCCCGTTTTACCGCCGATGTCATGGCGCTGCAAATCACGCCCTGCGCGCCAGCCTGTACCCTGCCAGCCCGGTTCACCGAAGATGTTGGTGTTCAGCGCGCTTTTGATCAGGAACGACAGCGGCGTGTTGATCACATGCGGGGCATACTCCGGCGCACCGGTCTGTGCCACCAGCGACTGGTTAGCCTGCTCAAGCTGCGGCTGCGGCACGACGCCGTTCTGCTGCTCCTGAGACACGGCAGGATCTTCCATGTCCTTGTTTTCAAGCACCTCGGATTTCGGCGTATTGCCATAAATGACCGGAATATCGCAGTCAGGACAGGCTATCTTCGGCTTCGCTTCGAACAGCACGCCGCCCTGGTCGTTTTCGATCTTGCTGATGAAGTACGGGTCAATCAGGAAGCCGCCGTTGGCCATCACCGAGTACCCGCGTGCGACCTGAAGCGGCGTAAACGAGGCGGAGCCTAACGCCAGCGACTCGGTGCGAACGATGTTCTGCGCCGGGAAACCGAAGCGCTGCAGATACTCTGCGGCATAGTCGACGCCCATCGCGCGCATGGCGCGCACCATCACCACGTTTTTCGACTGCCCCAGCCCCTGACGGAGACGAATAGGACCGGCATACTCCGCGGGGGAATTCTTCGGCTGCCAGTCGGAACCGGCACCGGCATCCCAGCGGGAGATCGGCACGTCGTTCAGGATGCTGGCGAGGGTCAAGCCCTTATCCATCGCTGCCGTGTAGAGGAACGGTTTGATATTGGAACCGACCTGACGCAGCGCCTGGGTGGCGCGGTTAAATTTGCTCTGGTTGAAATCAAACCCGCCGACCAGGGCCAGGATGGCACCGTTCTGTGGGTTGATAGAGACCAGGGCCGAGTTGACGTCCGGCACCTGGGCCAGCCACCAGGATTCGCCTACCTTGCGCACCCAGATTTGCTGCCCGGTTTGTACCGCATCGGTCACTTTACGCGGCGTTGCGCCCTGCAGCGTATCCGAGCGGTACGGACGCGCCCAGCGGATACCGTCCATACGCAGGGAGACGGAGGTGCCGTCCGCGAGCGTCGCAACGGCTTCCTGAGGATCGGCCTGCGTCACCACGGCAGGAAGGAGCGGACCATAGGTTGACAGCGCCTTCAGCGTACTGGTGATTTTTTTGCTGTCCCACGCGCTTTCGCCCACTTTCCAGAGCACGTTTGACGGGCCGCGATAGCCGTGACGCATATCGTAGTCCATCACGTTGTTCCGCACTGCTTCCTGAGCCGCCTGCTGGACCTTGCGGGTGACGGTGGTGTACACGCGATAGCCATCTTCATAGGCCTTGTCACCATAGCGATTCACCATCTCCTGGCGAACCATTTCGGTCAGGTAAGGGGACGCGAAGGCGATCTCAGGGGCGTGGTAGTTAGCGTCAATCACATCGTTACGCGCCTGGTCGTACTCGCTCTGGCTGATGTAGCCTTCGCTCAGCATACGTGACAGGACGACGTTACGACGCGCGGTGGCGCGATCGAGCGAGTAGAGCGGGTTGAACGTGGACGGCGCTTTCGGCAGACCGGCAATGGTTGCCATTTCGCTTAAGGTGAGTTGCTCAACAGGCTTACCGAAGTAAACCTGAGCGGCAGCCCCCACGCCATAGGCGCGGTAGCCCAGGTAGATTTTGTTGAGGTACAGCTCAAGGATTTCGTCTTTGCTCAGCAGCTGCTCAATACGGATCGCAAGGAACACCTCTTTGATCTTACGTATCAGCGTCTTTTCAGGGCTGAGGAAGAAGTTACGCGCCAGCTGCTGCGTAATGGTACTCGCCCCCTGAGAGGCGTGACCAGAGAACAGCGCAATGCTCGCGGCACGGAAAATCCCCACCGGATCGACACCGTGGTGCTCGTAGAAACGGCTGTCCTCCGTGGCGATAAAGGCTTTCACCATCACAGGGGGGATTTGGTTTAAGGTCAGCGGAATACGACGCTTCTCGCCATACTGCGCCATCAGCTCGCCATCGGCGCTATAGACCTGCATCGGGATCTGGAGTCGCACATCGCGAAGCGTGGCGACATCAGGTAGCTGTGGCTCAATATATTTGTACAAACCGTAAATCGAGCCTGCTCCCAGCAGAATGCAACAAACTGCAAGGATGAATAAATACTTTACGAACTTCACCGGAGATTTCCCATTTGGTTTCACTTGGGCAGTTTCTAAACAATCGCGCGGTAGTATAAAGGCAAGCCTGATTCATTGATATAGCCGTCAAGGTGACGGGCGATAAGGAGATCGTGAAGCATGGCTTTCAAAACATGGCAAACGGGCGTTCATATTCAACAGGATAGGGTGCTGATCGTTGCGTTGGCCCGGGAGAAGTCCGGCTGGTGCTTGCGCCGCTGGTGGGCGATTCCTCTGGCCGAAGGCATCATTCGTGACGGCAAAATTTGTCAGCCAGAACAGCTGGTTGATGCGCTACGCGACTGGCGGAAAACGCTGCCGCACTACCACCGGGTGTTCCTCTCTTTCCCGGCAGCACGCACCCTGCAGCGGTCGCTTCCCCGCCCGTCAGTAGCATTGCGCGACAGCGAGCAGCTCTCATGGCTTGGCGCGGCGCTCGCGCGCGAACTGGAGATGTCTGCCGATACGCTCTGTTTCGATTACGCGCAGGACACCTTCAGCAATACCTTTCACGTGACCGCCGCGCAAAACAACGAGGTCGACACCCTTCTGGCGCTGGCGAAAACGCTGCGTGTGCGGCTGGTGGCCATTACGCCGGATGCCAGCGCGCTGGCCAATCTTCTTCCTGCGGTGGCACCAGCGACGTGCATCGCCTGGCGGGACGATCGGCAGTGGCTGTGGGCGATGCGCCACCAGTGGGGACGCCGCCTTACCACAGAAGCCGAAAGCGTGGCCGAACTGGCGGCGCTGCTGGCGCTTGGACCGGATGACATCGCGCTGTTTGATAACCGACGTAACCCGTGGGAAATCCTGGAACGCTGCCATGCCCCGCTACCGGACTGCGGCGCTGATTATACCGTTGCGCTGGCGCTGGCCATGAGCGAGGTGCCCGGATGAGCATCATGAACTTTCTGCCCTGGCGACAGCAGCGGCGCGCGCGATGCCTGCGCTTCTGGGGCGCAATGTCTGTCGGCACCGTGCTGTTGATGTTCGTGGTCATGTTCGGTCTGCGGATGAACCCTCTTATGAGGCTGCACGCGCTGCAAACGGATCTGACGGGAATGCAGACCGTGCAGCACGCGCTTCTCTCCCGGCAGAAACTCGCCTCACAGGCGCAGATGCCGGCGCAGACACTTCAGCGACGCGCATGGCAACCGGTGCTGGAATCCCTTTCCCGCACCATGCCGGCACAGGTCTGGCTGACAGAGCTGCGCTATCAGCCTCCCGCGCTGATGCTGAGCGGGTATGCCCTAACCCTGTCGGCCCTGTCTGCTCTGCGCGACGCGCTTGGCCAAATCGCGGGTTTTACGCCCGGGACGACGGGTGAGCTTCGACGGGACAGCCAGGGGCGCTGGGTGTTCACCCTTTATCTTAAAAGCGAGGGTTAACGCGTGGATACCCTGTTAGAACGCTGGTGCGAAAGCCGTCCCTGGTATCGGGTGCTCTTCTGGTGTCTGGGGAGCCTCCTGGCCGGACTGGCCGCGTGGGGCACCTTGCTCAGACCGGTAGAAAGGCAGTGTGCTGAACGACAACACCAGTTGATTCAGGATGCAAGAACTAACGCAGCGTTATGGCCTGCCGTCAGAAAGATGCCGTTTCGTCCGGAAACACCGGAATCGTGGGAACTGATATCTTTTTCCCCGCTCGATTTTCAGGGCGATAACGCGACGCTGGTTCACTGGAAGCCGCTGCAGAACGGAGGGGAACTGATGCTGGAGGTTGAGTGGCAGGCGCTTCCGGCACTTTTTTCCCGACTGGCGCAGCGGGATGTGCAGATCGCCGCTTTTGCGATTTCGCCACAAGGTAAAGCACTGCGCCTGCGGCTGGAGCTGGAACATGCGAAATAGCGCGCGATATTTGCTGGTTTGCTCAGCGCTGCTATTGACCGGCATGCGCGATCCGTTTCGCCCGCCGGACGATCCTTGTGCCATTGGCGAGCTGGCGCAGTGGCGCTATCGCGGCATGGTGGGAGGAGAGCAGGCTATCGGCATTTTACAGGATGGGCAAAAGCGCTGGTACCGGCTGAAAACGCATGAGCGCTTCCCGGCGGGCTGGACGATAACAGCTATCAATGAAACGGAACTGGTTGTTGATGTGGGTGACACATGTGAACCAGGAACATGGACGTGGCAACGAGAAGGAACGGATAAGAATGAATTTACGGATAATGCTGTGGCTGCTGGCGTTCAGCCATCCGCTGTGGGCCGCCGCGCCAAAACCGGTCACGCTGGTGGTGGATGACGTGCCTGTAGTCCAGGTGCTGCAGAGCCTGGTCGCACAGGAGAATCGAAATCTGGTGATATCGCCTGACGTCGGCGGCTCGCTTTCGCTCAACCTGACGCGCGTCCCCTGGCGGCAAGCGTTACAGACGGTTGTCACCAGCGCTGGCCTCGTTTTGCGAGAGGAGGGCGGCATTTTTTATGTTCATACCGCGGCCTGGCAGCGTGAACAGCAGGAGCGCTCAGAACAGGAGCGAACGCGTCGACAGCTTGAGGCACCGCTGGTTTCTCACAGCCTCGCTTTCTCCTATGCCGATGCCGGAGAGCTGCAAAAAGACGCGGAAAAACTCCTGAGCCCAAAGGGAAGTTTGTCTCTCGACAAACGCACCAACCGGCTGCTGATTCGCGATAACCAGACGGTGGTGGAGACGCTGCAGCGCTGGGCCGCTCAGATGGATATACCCGTCGAACAGGTCGAGCTGGCGGCGCATATTGTGACCATTAATGAAAAAAGCCTGCGTGAGCTAGGGGTGAAATGGAATCTCGCCGACGCCGCCGACGCGGGCAAGGTTGGCCAGCTCACCACGCTTGGTAGCGATCTTTCCGTCGCCAGCGCCACCAGCCACGTGGGTTTTAACATCGGACGGATCAATGGTCGGCTGCTGGATCTGGAGCTTTCTGCGCTGGAGCAAAAACAGCAGGTCGATATCATCGCCAGCCCGCGGCTGCTGGCCTCGCATATGCAACCGGCCAGCATCAAGCAGGGGAGTGAAATACCGTATCAGGTCTCAAGCGGTGAAAGCGGGGCAACCTCCGTTGAGTTTAAAGAGGCGGTATTAGGGATGGAGGTCACGCCGGTGGTCTTACCGGGAGGGCGCGTGCGCCTGAAATTGCACATCAGTGAAAATATGCCGGGACAGGTTCTGCAGCAGGCGGACGGCGAAACGCTGGCGATCGACAAACAGGAGATAGAAACCCAGGTGGAGGTAAAAAGTGGAGAAACGCTGGCGTTGGGCGGAATTTTTTCGCAGAAGAACAAAACCGGCAGCGACAGCGTGCCGGGGCTGGGGAAAATCCCCTGGCTTGGGCAGCTTTTTCGCCACGATGGGAAGGATAATGAACGGCGCGAGCTAGTGGTGTTTATTACACCACGTCTGGTCGGTATTCGCTGACGGGTAACGATCCCCGCAATGATTTTGCATTCAGTTTGTTGCAGATGTTTGACGTGGGGCATGAATTAGCATACAAGGAGTACCGATTTGAGTTGGACTTACGTCTTATTACCTTATGCGCCCGGCGCGGTGATTTAATCAGTTGCCAAACAAGCCGGAGTATTGAGATAATTTTTAGTCTGACTCTCGCTCTATTGCATATGAGGTTTCAGTTCATGTCCTGCTACGCTGGGTGTCTGCGAAGCGGGAATTACCATTAACGAATAGTCTTAGTAGTACCGATAAAATGGCAGAGAAACGCAATATCTTTCTGGTTGGGCCTATGGGTGCCGGCAAAAGCACTATTGGGCGTCAGTTAGCTCAACAACTCAATATGGAATTTTACGATTCTGATCAAGAGATTGAGAAACGAACCGGAGCTGATGTGGGCTGGGTTTTCGATGTAGAAGGCGAAGAAGGTTTCCGTGACCGAGAAGAAAAAGTGATCAACGAACTCACGGAAAAACAGGGCATCGTTCTGGCAACAGGCGGCGGTTCTGTGAAATCTCGCGAAACCCGTAACCGTCTCTCCGCCCGTGGCGTAGTGGTCTATCTTGAGACGACCATCGAGAAACAGCTGGCACGTACGCAGCGCGATAAAAAGCGCCCGCTGCTGCAGGTTGAAACGCCACCACGCGAAGTTCTGGAAGCGTTGGCCGATGAACGCAATCCGCTGTATGAAGAGATTGCCGACGTGACCATTCGTACTGACGACCAGAGCGCTAAAGTGGTTGCAAACCAGATTATTCATATGCTGGAAAGCAACTGATTCTGGCTTTATATACACTCGCCTGCGGGTAAAAGCATTAAAGGTGGATGTCGCGTCATGGAGAGGATTACAGTTACTCTCGGGGAACGTAGTTACCCTATCACCATCGCGGCTGGTTTGTTTAACGACCCAGCTTCCTTTTTACCACTGAAAGCGGGTGATCAGGCGATGCTGGTCACCAATGAGACGCTGGCTCCGCTTTATCTCGACCGCGTACGCCACCTGCTTGAGCAGGCCGGCGTAAAAGTCGACAGTGTGATTCTCCCCGATGGCGAGCAGTATAAAAGCCTGACGGTACTGGATACCGTCTTTACCGCATTGCTGCAAAAACCGCACGGTCGCGATACAACACTGCTTGCCCTGGGCGGCGGTGTTGTGGGCGATCTGACCGGCTTTGCGGCCGCAAGCTATCAACGTGGCGTCCGTTTTATTCAAATCCCGACCACGTTGCTGTCCCAGGTCGACTCCTCTGTGGGTGGCAAAACGGCAGTCAACCATCCGCTCGGCAAAAACATGATTGGCGCGTTCTACCAGCCCGCATCGGTGGTGGTGGATCTCGACTGTCTGAAAACCCTGCCGAAGCGCGAACTGGCTTCGGGTCTGGCAGAAGTGATCAAATACGGCATTATTCTCGATGGCGAGTTCTTTAGCTGGCTTGAAGAGAATATGGATGCGTTGCTGGGCCTGGATGAGGCTACACTGGCATACTGCATTCGTCGTTGTTGTGAACTGAAAGCAGAAGTTGTCGCTGCAGACGAGCGTGAAACGGGCTTACGTGCTTTACTGAATCTTGGGCATACGTTTGGCCACGCCATTGAAGCCGAGATGGGTTACGGCAACTGGCTGCACGGTGAAGCCGTCGCGGCCGGTATGGTCATGGCAGCGCGCACCTCTGAACGTCTGGGGCAGTTTAAACCTGAAGAGACGGCACGCATCATTGCGCTGCTTGAGCGTGCAGGTTTGCCGGTAACCGGGCCGCAGGAGATGTCGGCGCAAGCGTATTTACCCCACATGATGCGCGATAAAAAAGTATTGGCAGGTGAGATGCGTCTTGTACTCCCGCTTGCAATAGGGAAGAGTGAAGTGCGCGGCGGAGTGCCGCACGATGTCGTTCTTGGCGCTATCGCTGATTGTCAGCAGGCGTAACAACTAGAAAGGTCAGGCCACTGTCGCCGGTGGTCGTTTAGCTTCAGGTGAAATGCAAAGTCGTTAGCATAAGCCTTTGAGTGGGGTGTTAAATGGATGAATTCAAACCAGAAGACGAGCTGAAACCCGATCCCAGCGATCGTCGTACTGGTCGTTCTCGTCAATCTTCAGAACGTGATAACGAGCCGCAGATCAACTTTGACGATGTTGATCTGGATGCAGACGATCGTCGCCCTTCGCGCAGCCGCAACGCGCACGAAGAGCGAGCAGAAGAGGATTATGAGTCCGAAGAAGATTCAATGGACGAACAGCCTGTAGAGCGTCGCCCGCGTAAACGTAAAAAAGCCGCTGCGCCTAAACCGGCGTCCCGCCAGTACATTATGATGGGCCTTGGCGTTCTGGTGCTTGTGCTGCTGATTGTCGGCATTGGCTCCGCGCTTAAAGCACCGTCAACGAACTCAACCGAGCAAACTGCTTCCGCTGAGAAGAGCATCAACCTGTCCGGTAACGATGCGACCAATCAGGCGAATGGCGCACAGCCTGCACCGGGTGCGACTTCCGCAGAGCAGACCGCAGGTAACACCACAGCGCCGCAGGATGTTTCTCTGCCGCCCGTTTCTTCAACCCCAGCTCAGGGTCAGGCACCTGCTACGCCTGAAGGCCAGCAGCGCGTAGAAGTTCAGGGTGACCTGAACAATGCGCTTACGCAGCCGCAGAACCAGCAGCAGGTTGATAACGTCGTGGTTAACTCTACGCTGCCAACTGAGCCGGCAACCGTTGCCCCAATTCGCGGCGGTAACGCTCAGCCACAAACGGCTGCGACGGAAACCAAACCGCGCCAGACGCAAACTGCGACGCGTCCTGAACGTAAGCAGGCGGTGATTGAGCCTAAGCGTGAAACCAAACCTCAGGCAGTCGTAAAAGCGCCTGAAGTGAAAGCGGTACCGGCACAGCCGAAACGCACCGAAACGGCTGCGGTGAGCGAGCCTGCTAAAGCGCCAGTCACGCAGACTGCGCCGAAAGCAACGGCAACCACAGCTGCACCTGCAGCCACGGCTCCGGCAGCCACGGCAACAGCCTCCAGCAGCGCCGCAGGCAAAACTGCAGGTAACGTTGGCTCGATGAAGTCTGCGCCATCCAGCAACTACACGCTGCAGCTGAGCAGTTCGTCTAACTATGACAACCTCAACAGCTGGGCGAAGAAATCAAATCTGAAAGACTATGTTGTTTATCAGACGACCCGTAACGGTCAACCGTGGTATGTGCTGGTCAGCGGCGTTTATTCGTCCAAAGATGAAGCGAAACGTGCCGTAGCGGCACTGCCAGCGGATGTTCAGGCAAAAAATCCCTGGGCGAAGCCGATTCATCAGGTTCAGGCCGATCTGAAGTAATGTTTAAAGCGCAGGATGCTGTCGGAGCTTTCTCCACAGCCGGAGAAGGTGTAATCAGTTAGTCAGCATGAAAAAAAATCGCGCTTTTCTGAAATGGGCAGGGGGGAAATACCCCCTGCTCGATGATATTAAAAAGCACCTGCCAAAAGGCGAGTGTCTAATCGAGCCTTTCGTGGGTGCGGGATCGGTGTTCCTCAACACCGATTTTTCTCGTTATATCCTGGCGGATATCAACAACGACCTTATCAGCCTCTATAACATTGTTAAGCTGCGTACCGAAGAGTATGTCGCAGAGGCGCGCAAACTGTTTACGCCGGAGAATAATCAGCCGGACGTTTACTACCAGTTCCGCACTGAGTTTAATCAGAGTCAGGATCCGTTCCGTCGGGCGCTGCTGTTCCTCTATCTCAACCGTCATGGTTACAACGGCCTGTGCCGCTATAACCTGCGCGGAGAATTTAACGTGCCGTTTGGTCGCTATAAGCGCCCGTATTTCCCGCAGGACGAGCTGTACCACTTTGCCGAAAAAGCGCAGAACGCAGAGTTTCATTGCCTCTCCTATGAAGAGTGTATGGAGCTGGCAGGCGTAAACTCGGTGGTTTACTGTGACCCGCCTTACGCACCATTGTCTGCAACGGCGAATTTCACCGCTTATCACACCAACAGCTTCAGCCCGGCCGAACAGGCCCGTCTGGCGGAGATGGCAGAAAAGCTGGTCAGCAAAAGAATTCCGGTGTTAATTTCGAATCACGACACGCCTGATACGCGCGAATGGTACAAAGCCGCGAAGCATTTTCAGGTCAAAGTGCGGCGTAGCATTAGCAGCAACGGCGGCACTCGTAAAAAGGTGGACGAACTTCTGGCTCTTTATCGCCCCTGAGCCGTTTTGCCCGCCGGTAAACACATTTCAAGGAGAAGCGGATGAAACAGTTTTTGATTGCTCCCTCAATTCTGTCGGCCGATTTTGCCCGCCTGGGTGAAGACACTGCCAAAGCTCTCGCGGCTGGCGCAGATGTCGTCCATTTCGACGTTATGGACAACCACTACGTCCCTAACCTGACCATTGGCCCAATGGTGCTCAAGGCATTACGTAACTATGGCATTACCGCGCCTATCGACGTTCACCTGATGGTGAAGCCTGTCGATCGCATCGTGCCTGATTTCGCCGCAGCGGGTGCCAGCATCATCACTTTCCATCCGGAAGCCTCTGAACACGTGGACCGCACGCTGCAGCTGATCAAAGAGAACGGCTGTAAGGCGGGCCTGGTGTTTAACCCGGCCACGCCGCTGAGCTATCTCGACTATGTCATGGACAAGCTGGACGTGATTCTGCTGATGTCCGTTAACCCGGGCTTTGGCGGCCAGTCGTTCATTCCCCACACGCTGGATAAGCTGCGTGAAGTACGCCGTCGTATTGATGAGTCAGGTTACGATATTCGTCTGGAAGTGGACGGCGGTGTGAAAGTGAATAACATTGGTGAAATTGCGGCGGCCGGCGCGGATATGTTCGTTGCTGGTTCGGCAATTTTCGACCAACCGGATTACAAAAAAGTCATTGATGAAATGCGCCGTGAGCTGGCGAAGGTAAGTCATGGATAAATTGCAGGCAATTCGGGGTGTGGCATTCGACCTCGACGGCACGCTGGTCGACAGCGCGCCGGGCTTAACGAGCGCCGTAGACCAGGCGCTGTACGCCCTTGAACTCCCCGTTGCGGGGGAAGAGCGCGTGGTAACGTGGATTGGCAACGGCGCCGATGTCCTGATGGAGCGCGCGTTGACGTGGGCGCGTCAGGAGCGCGCGTCGCAGCGTTCCGCGCAGGGTAAACCGAGCGTTGACCACGCTGACATCCCTAAGGATGAGCAGCTGCGGATTCTGCGCAAACTGTTCGATCGTTTCTACGAAGAGACCGTCGAGGAGGGCAGTTTCCTGTTCCCGGACGTTCAGGAAACGCTGAGCGCGCTGCACGCGAAGGGCATTCCGCTGGGGCTGGTGACCAACAAACCGACGCCGTTTGTTGCACCGCTGCTGGAAGCGCTCGATATCGCGAAGTATTTCACCGTGATTGTGGGCGGTGACGACGTGCAGAACAAAAAGCCGCATCCGGAACCGCTGTTGCTGGTGGCAGGAAAATTATCCTTAACGCCTGCGGAGCTGCTCTTTGTCGGGGATTCGCGCAATGATATTCTGGCTGCCCGAGCGGCTGGGTGTCCTTCCGTCGGATTAACCTATGGCTACAACTACGGTGAAGCCATCACATTAAGTGAGCCGGATGTGGTCTTCGACCACTTCAAAGATTTGTTGCCCGCACTCGGGCTTTCGCACAGTGAACATCAGGAATTGAATAATGACTAAGCCCATCGTTTTTAGTGGCGCACAGCCTTCAGGTGAATTGACCATTGGTAACTACATGGGTGCGTTACGTCAGTGGGTCAGCATGCAGGATGAGTACCATTGCATTTACTGCATCGTCGATCTCCATGCGATTACCGCGCGTCAGGATCCTGAGAAGCTGCGTAAAGCCACCCTGGACACCCTGGCGCTGTACCTGGCCTGCGGCATCGATCCTGAGAAGAGCACCATTTTCGTTCAGTCTCACGTGCCGGAGCACGCGCAGCTGGGCTGGGCGCTGAACTGCTACACCTATTTCGGCGAGCTGAGCCGTATGACTCAGTTCAAGGATAAATCCGCGCGCTACTCTGAAAACATCAACGCCGGCCTGTTCGACTATCCGGTGCTGATGGCGGCTGACATCCTGCTATATCAGACCAACCAGGTGCCGGTGGGTGAAGACCAGAAGCAGCACCTGGAGCTGAGCCGCGATATCGCCCAGCGCTTTAACGCGCTTTATGGCGACGTGTTTAAAGTGCCAGAGCCGTTTATTCCGAAATCCGGCGCGCGCGTTATGTCGCTGCTGGAGCCGACCAAGAAGATGTCCAAGTCTGACGATAACCGCAACAACGTTATCGGCCTGCTGGAAGATCCGAAATCCGTCGTCAAAAAGCTCAAGCGCGCGGTCACCGACTCCGACGAGCCGCCTGTGGTGCGCTACGACGTACAGAACAAAGCGGGCGTTTCCAACCTGCTGGATATCCTCTCCGGCGTGACTGGCCAGAGCATTCCTGAACTGGAAAAACACTTCGAAGGCAAGATGTACGGCCACCTGAAAGGTGAAGTGGCAGACGCCGTTTCCGGCATGCTGACCGAGCTGCAGGAGCGTTATCACCGCTACCGTAACGACGAAGCTTTCCTGCAGAAGGTGATGAAAGACGGCGCGGAAAAAGCCAGCGCGCGCGCGTCCGAAACCCTGAAAGCGGTGTACGAAGCGATTGGGTTTGTGGGTAAACCGTAGGTAAAAGCAAAACGGTAACCACGTTACCGTTTTTAGGGTTGTTCCCTCTCCCTGTGGGAGAGGGGTAGGGTGAGGCCATCAGGCCGCACTTCCCTAAACAAAAAAACCGGGATATCCCGGTTTTTTTACGCCTGAAAATCGCTTACTGCTGCGCCGCCGGGCCGCAACCGCCGATGATCTTCGAAATGGAGATCGCCGGGTGCAGCAGGTAATCGTAGCTGCAGTTATTTTTGGTGTTCTGTACATGACCGGTACAGGCAGTCAGAGTCGATAACAGGCCAACCAGAACGGCGGCTTTTGCCAGTTTGAACATACGCATTCCTTGTCTTAAAAACGAAAGTTGGATGTAACTCAGGGGAATAAAGGGAGAAATTCCACTTCGGGCGGTATGTTATCGACAGCAGTAAGAGGGGAGTAGTCCGCATAAGGACTACTCCGCAAAGGAAGAATATGCGTTAGTGATTTGAGAACCAGTTCAGCTTATCGCGCAGCTCAACCACGCGACCCACCACAATCAGCGCCGGGCTTTCGACCTGCTGCGCCAGCTCACCGAGCTGCGTCAGTACACCATTCACCACGCGTTGCTTGATGGACGTACCGTTTTCCACCAGCGCAACCGGCATATCAGCCTCCATGCCGTGCTCCAGCAGCTTCACCTGAATCGTCGCGGCCTGGTTCAGCCCCATGTAGAACACCAGCGTCTGCTTTTCCGCGGCCAGGTTATGCCAGTCCAGCTCTCTGCCGGTTTTCAGATGGCCCGTCACCAGACGCACGCTCTGGGCATAGTCGCGGTGGGTCAGCGGAATGCCAGAGTAAGCTGAGCAGCCGGATGCCGCCGTAATGCCCGGCACCACGGAGAAGGGAATACCCGCGTCACACAGGGTTTCCAGCTCCTCGCCGCCGCGACCAAAGATAAACGGATCGCCACCCTTAAGGCGCACCACGCGCTTACCTTTCTGCGCCTCGCGCAACAGGATCTGGTTAATCTCCTCCTGCGGTACGCAGTGATAGCCCGCCCGCTTGCCCACGAAGACGCGGTCGGCGTCGCGGCGCACCAGGTTCATGATGTCATCGGAGACCAGACGGTCGTAAACCACGGTATCGGCCTGCTGGATCTGCTGTAGCCCTTTTAGCGTCAGCAAGCCCGCATCGCCGGGGCCTGC
The DNA here is from genome assembly GCF_055666685.1 of Enterobacter sp. E14S. Taxonomy (NCBI): domain Bacteria; kingdom Pseudomonadati; phylum Pseudomonadota; class Gammaproteobacteria; order Enterobacterales; family Enterobacteriaceae; genus Enterobacter; species Enterobacter sp. E14S. The sequence continues at coordinate 140,251 of NZ_JBVODQ010000009.1, forward strand.
GCCCACCAGCACCACTTCACCGCGATGGTCCAGCGGTTCGCTCAGCAGCTGTTCGGTGGTCTCTTCAACGGCTTTGGTGTCCTGATTCGCCAGCGACTGCGCCAGCCTGTCGTTCACAAAGAATTTTTCCCAGAAGCGACGACGCTCGCCCACGGTCGAAAAGGTTTGCTTCACGCGGGAGCGGAGCTGCCCGGCGTAATGCGCAATCTGACCAAGATGCTGGGGCAACAGGGCTTCCAGTTTTTCCCGCAGCAGGCGGGCGAGAACCGGGGAGCGTCCGCCGGACGATACGGCTATCATCAGCGGCGAGCGGTCGATAATCGACGGCATGATGAAGCTGGCCTCTTTCGGCGCATCCACCATGTTGCAGAAAATTCTGCGCGCTTCGCAGGCATCGCTCACGCGCTGGTTCACTTCATCGTCATCCGTCGCTGCAATAGTCAGCCAGCAGGTATCCAGCAGGGACTCATCAAACTCTCCCTGTTCCAGCGTAAGCATCCCTTCCTGGGCCCAGACCTCAAACTGGGGGGCGAAGGACAGGGCATTCACGGTCAGGCGGGCGCCAGCCTCTAACAGCAGTCGCGCTTTGCGTTCGGCCACATCGCCGCCGCCCACAAGCAGGCAGTCGCGGTTACGTAATTGACAGAAAATCGGCAGGTGATCCACGACGTTACCTCGCAGCTTTCATGGAGGGGGTAAGAATTGACGTCAGGATAACAGCAGGAATCGTACAAAACATACGGTTTTTCCTGCCGTTACCCATAAGGGGTCATAAGCTTTTCGTATTGAAAAGGCGGGGGATCAGCCTTTCAGCTGCACCTTGCCGTCCTTCACGCGAACGTCATAGTGCTTCACTGAATGACTCTCATCTTCCATGCAGTAACCGTCGCTTAAGCGGAAACGCTGCTTTTTCAGCGGGCTGGCGACCCACAGTTCGCCCTGATGCTCGGCAATCAGTCCGCGGGAAAGCACGCTGGCCTCGAAGAACGGGTCGATATTGCTGATGGCAAAAACCTGTTCATCGTGGCGAGGGCGGAAAATCGCAACCTGCTCGCTGCCCAGCAGCGCGCATACGCCGGTGGCCGGGATGATGTCGTTAATATCGCAAATGTTTATCCACTGGCTCATGCGTTTTCCTCCACCAGCGTGACCGGAATTCGTTCATACGGTGTCGCCGGACGATGCTGTTCACGCTCGGGTACTACCTGTACGTTCGGGTCGCGCTGGGCGCTGTTGATGAAGTGTTTGAAGCGCGTTTGCGCCGCCGGGGTGTTGACGGTTTCAGTCCACTCGCAGATCACCGCCTCGCGCAGGCGCGCCATCTCGGCTTCCAGATGTTCGTTCAGGCCCAGCTTGTCGTCGATGATGACCGATTTCAGGTAGTCGATACCGCCTTCCAGGTTATCGAGCCAGGAGGCGGTACGGGTCAGCTTATCGGCGGTACGGATGTAGAACATCATGAAGCGGTCGAGATACTGAATCAGCGTGTCGCGATCGAGATCCGCCGCCAGCAGGTCCGCATGGCGTGGCTTCATCCCGCCGTTGCCGCAGACGTACAGGTTCCAGCCCTTCTCGGTGGCGATGATCCCCACGTCTTTACCCTGCGCTTCCGCACATTCGCGGGTACAGCCGGAGACGCCAAACTTCATTTTGTGCGGGGTGCGGATGCCTTTGTAGCGGTTCTCCAGCTCCACGCCGAAGCCCACGCTGTCGCCCACGCCGTAGCGGCACCAGGTGCTGCCCACGCAGGTTTTCGCCATGCGCAGCGCTTTGGCGTACGCGTGGCCGGTTTCGAAGCCGGCTTCAATCAGCTGACGCCAGATTTCCGGCAGGTCATCCTTCTGCGCGCCAAACAGGCCGATACGCTGGGAGCCGGTGATTTTGGTGTACAGGTTAAATTCACGGGCAATACGGCCCACGGCCACCAGCCCTTCCGGCGTGATTTCGCCACCGGCGGAACGTGGAATAACGGAGTAGGTGCCGTCTTTCTGGATGTTTGCCAGGAAGTTATCGTTGGTGTCCTGCAGCGGCGTATGCTCGGGCTTGAGCACGTACTCGTTCCAGCAGGAGGCCAGCAGGGAGCCGACGGTCGGTTTACAGACTTCGCAGCCGTAGCCCTGGCCGTGCTTCGCCAGCAGTTCGTCGAAGGACTTAATGCCCTCCACGCGGATCAGGTGGTACAGCTCCTGGCGCGAATACGCGAAGTGCTCGCACAGGTTGTTGTTCACTTCGATGCCCTGTTTCGCCAGCTCGGCGTTCAGCACCTGCGTGACCAGCGGAATACAGCCGCCGCAGCCGGTACCGGCTTTGGTTTCCGCTTTCAGCGCCGCCACGGTGTGGCAGCCTTTGTTGATGGCGGAGATCAGCATGCCTTTGGTGACGTCGAAGCAGGAGCAAATCTGTGCGCTGTCCGGCAGTTTATCCACGCCGATAGACGGCTTGCCGCTGGACGCATGAGCCGGGAGGATCAGCGCGTCCGGGTTTTCCGGCAGTTCGATGGCGTTCAGCACCAGCTGGAGCAGGTTGCCGAAGTCGCTGGTGTCACCCACCAGCACCGCGCCGAGCAGGGTTTTGTTGTCCTGGCTGACGATAAGACGTTTGTAGACTTCTTTGCTTTCGTCGAGATAGACATAGCTGCGGGAATTCGGGGTGCGGCCATGCGCATCGCCAATACCGCCCACGTCCACGCCCAGCAGCTTCAGCTTGGCGCTCATGTCTGCACCGGTAAACGCGTTTTCGCTGCCGAGGATATGGTCCACGGCCACCTGCGCCATTTTGTAGCCCGGTGCCACCAGACCGTAGACGCGGTTGTTCCAGCTGGCGCATTCGCCAATCGCGTAGATATCCGGATCGGAGGTCTGGCAGGTGTCGTTGATCATGATCCCGCCGCGCTGCGCCACGGCCAGACCGCACTGGGTCGCCAGCTTGTCGCGCGGACGAATACCGGTGGAGAAGACGATGAAGTCCACTTCCAGCTCGCTGCCGTCGGCAAAGCGCATGGTTTTGCGCGCTTCAGTACCTTCCTGAACGATCTCTTTGGTGTTCTTGCTGGTGTGAACCTTCACGCCCATGCTTTCGATTTTACGACGCAGCTGGTCACCGCCCATGTGGTCGAGCTGTTCAGCCATCAGCATCGGGGCAAATTCGATGACGTGGGTTTCAACGCCGAGGTTTTTCAGCGCGCCTGCCGCTTCCAGACCCAGCAGGCCGCCGCCGACCACCGCGCCGCGCCGGCTGCGACGGGCGCAGGACTCAATGGCGTTGAGGTCTTCAATGGTACGGTAGACGAAGCAATCCTGAGTTTCCGAGCCTTTGATCGGGGGGATCCACGGATAGGAGCCCGTCGCCATGATCAGCTTGTCGTAAAAAACCGTACGCCCGGCGCTGGAGTGGATCACTTTTTCCTGACGGTTGATGGTGATAGCGCGTTCGCCCACCAGCACTTTTACGCCATGCTTCTCGTAGAAACCTTCGCGCACCAGAGAGAGCTCTTCGGCGGTATGATGTGAGAAGTAGGAAGACAAGTGCACACGGTCGTACGCCTTGCGGGGTTCTTCACAGAACACGGTAATGTCGAAACGGTCGGCGTCGGCTTTATCGAGAAGATCCTCAATAAAGCGGTGGCCGACCATGCCGTTACCGATGATAGCGAGTCTGACTTTGCTCATTATTGCCTCGATTTCTTTTCTATTATTGCCTACCTTAACGATTCAGTAGGGGCGCTTATTGATGCAAATCAAATACGTCTTCGCCTACTCCTTAGGTGGTATATAACTGATTTGTCAGGATTTTTATAAGTGGCGGAAATCGCAGGCTTTTCGTGATCGTTGAATTTGTGTACAAATCAGGGGCGGTTTTGCCAAAATCGATACGCCTGAATATCAGCGGCGTTTTTTAGGGGAAGGGTATGTCTACAACACCGTTATGGCTTGTTCAGAATGTTCGTTTACCGGGTCGGGAAGGGCTGTGGCAGCTCGCCATTGAGAACGGGCGATTTGGTGACATCACCCCGATGGACGACACCCACGCCGAAAGTTATGAAGTATTGAACGCGCGCGGTGGGCTTGCTATCCCACCGTTCATTGAGCCGCATATCCATCTTGATACGACCCAGACCGCGGGTGAGCCGAGCTGGAACCAGTCCGGCACGCTGTTCGAAGGCATTGAGCGCTGGGCGGAGCGCAAGGCGTTGCTCAGCCATGAGGATGTTAAAGCGCGCGCCTGGAAAACGCTGAAGTGGCAAATTGCCAACGGCATCCAGTTTGTCCGTACCCATGTGGATGTCTCCGACCCGACGCTTACCGCCCTGAAGGCGATGCTGGAGGTGAAGCAGGAGGTTGCCCCGTGGGTGACGCTGCAAATCGTCGCGTTCCCGCAGGAAGGTATTCTCTCTTACCCGAACGGCGCGGCGCTGCTGGAAGAGGCGTTAAGGCTGGGAGCCGACGTGGTGGGGGCGATCCCGCACTTCGAGTTCACCCGCGAGTATGGCGTGCAGTCGCTGCATATCGCTTTTGAACTGGCGAAGAAGTATGACCGTCCGCTGGATATCCACTGCGATGAAATCGACGACGAGCAGTCGCGGTTTGTCGAGACGGTGGCAGCGCTGGCGTATGAGGCCGGCATTGGCCCGCGCGTGACGGCCAGCCACACCACCGCCATGCACTCCTACAACGGCGCTTACACCTCGCGGCTCTTCCGTCTGCTGAAAATGTCGGGGATTAACTTCGTCGCTAACCCGCTGGTCAATATTCATCTTCAGGGGCGCTTTGATGACTATCCGAAGCGCCGCGGCATCACCCGGGTGAAAGAGCTCCAGGAAGCGGGCATTAACGTCTGCTTCGGTCATGACGACGTCTTCGACCCGTGGTACCCGCTCGGCACCGGCAACATGCTGCAGGTGCTGCATATGGGGCTGCACGTCTGTCAGATGATGGGCTATCCGCAAATCGACAGCGGCCTGAATCTCATCACCCATAACAGCGCCCGTACCTTCGGCCTGAGCGATTACGGTATTGCCACGGGGAACCCGGCGAACCTGATTATTCTGCCTGTCGAGAGCGGGTTTGAAGCGGTGCGCTGTCAGGTGCCGGTGCGCTGGTCGATTCGTCAGGGACGCGTGATCGCCACGACGCAGCTGGCGCAGACGTGGATCCAGATGGATATCGGAGGAGAAGAGGTAAGTTTTGCCAGAAACAGCCCCTCTGCCGAGCGCAAAGGGGCGTAGGGGTTAGTGAGACGCTGCTGCCGCGTTGTGCTGGCGGTGGCGGGTCACGAAGCCCAGAGCGAAGCACATGATGAACACCACGGCATACAGACCGTTAGCGGTGTGCAGCGCCGCCAGCGGGCCGCTGTGGGCCACGATCGGGCCGGTGACCACGAAGGTCAGCATGGTGCCGATGGTGCCGCAGGTCAGGACGAAGTTAACCAGCTTCGGCGAGGCCACTTTGGTCTGCAGGGAACCCAGGGTGATGATCGAGGTATAAATGGCGCTGGAGAAGAAGCCCAGGGTCAGAATGAACCACGGCATATGCTCCGGTGAACCGTTGATGAACAGGTACATCAGCACGGTCGCCAGCCCCGCCAGCACGGTCAGAATGCGCTGCAGGTCGAAGAAGCGCAGGATGAAGCTAAACGCCCACATGCCGAACATGTAAGACATCCAGAAATCGCTCACCAGTTTACCCGCGTCGTTCAGGCTCATGCCCAGACCTTTGGCGTACTCCGGTACCCAGGAGATAAAGCCCAGCTGGCCCAGGATGTAGCACAGCGCGGCGATGGAGAGGAACAGCACGCCGATGCCCCACTTTTCTTTCGCAACAGGCTCTGCGGTGGTTTGCGCTTTCTTGCCCAGCACCGGGAACTCACAGCCGAAGGTCAGAATAAAGATCGCCACGTAGACCAGGCCGATGCAGGCATAGACCCAGTACCACTCGATGCTGCGCGCCAGCAGAACGGCCGCGAGCATCGGAAAAATCATTCCGGCCATGCTGAAGAAGGAGTCGGTAAACAGCAGACGCGCGCCGCGCTGGCGGCCTTCATACATATGGGTAATGAGGAACGTACCGATCGACATGGTGATCCCGCTGACCAGACCGAGCACGAACATGGCGGCGGAGAACAGGGCGATGCTGTGGCTCAGCATCAGGCCCGCCACGGCGGCAACCATCAGCACAAAGCCAAAGCGCAGCTGGGTTTTCAGCGGGACGATTTCCATCAGCCAGGCATTCAGGAAGATAGAGATCAGGATCCCCGCGTTGAGGAAGGTAAAGGTGTTACTCATGCTGGAAACGGGCAGCTGGAAGTAGTCTGCGATATTCCCCATCACCATCCCGGTGACGATCACCAACGCGCCGGTCAGGGCGTAGGAGAAGAAGCTGATCCATGTGAGCTTGATGCGATTGCTGTTAGTCATGTCTGGCCTGTTCAGAAAAAGAAAAGCGCCCGGGGGGCGCTGAGAGCGGGCAGATTTTAGTCTCTAAAGTGATCTATTCCTATCTTTTAAGGGCAATGATTACGTCATTGCAGTTTTTAGTGTGATCTAAATCACATTAATTAACGGCGTAACCAATCGTTTGCGCGGTAATAATTGTTTCAACTTCGTAAAATTAGGTAAAAGGCTGGTCTCCGTTCATACTGCTCTTTAGAATCAAGCCATTCGCTTTTTATACTGCGCTTTGTTAAGGAATTCTCATGCTCAAATCAACACTGGCGGCTGTCGCAGCTGTGTTTGCTCTTTCTGCCGTTTCCCCTGCTGCGCTGGCAGCCAAAGGGGACCCTCACGTTCTGCTGACCACCTCTGCCGGGAATATTGAGCTGGAACTGAATAGCCAGAAAGCCCCTGTTTCCGTGAAAAACTTCCTCGACTACGTGAACAGTGGTTTCTATAACAACACCACCTTCCACCGCGTGATCCCAGGCTTTATGGTGCAGGGCGGCGGCTTCAACGAGCAGATGCAGCAGAAACAGCCTAACCCGCCAATCAAAAACGAAGCGGATAACGGCCTGCTGAACAAACGCGGCACCATCTCCATGGCGCGTACCGCAGACAAAGACAGCGCGACCAGCCAGTTCTTCCTGAACGTGGCGGATAACGCCTTCCTCGACCACGGTCAGCGCGACTTTGGCTATGCCGTTTTCGGTAAAATCGTGAAAGGGATGGACGTGGCCGACAAGATTTCTCAGGTGCCTACTCACGACGTCGGTCCGTATCAGAATGTGCCGTCAAAACCGGTGGTTATCCTCTCCGCAAAAGTTCTGCCGTAATTCTTCTGAACGCGGGCTTCTCCTGCCCGCATTCTGTAACCCTCCCTGCGAAAGCGCGTTTTGCTGCTTATACTTGTGGCAAACGGACTATTCAGGGAGGCGTTAAGTGAAAAAGCTCACCGACAAGCAAAAATCCCGTCTCTGGGAACAGCAGCGTAACGTCAATTTACAGGCCAGTTGTCTCCTTGAAAAAGGTAATGGTCCCTCAGAGCCCCATATTGAGACGCTGGAGCTTGGGCCTTCCGCGCCCGGGTTGCCCCATCTGTGCCTTATTCATCGTCATTTGTACCGCAGCGAGATGAAGCGGGCAGGCGAGTTACGCACTGACGATATTTTTAAGGGTGATATTCCGTTCTGCCATTTCGAATACATCGAGAAGATGGGCAACGAGCTGATGGCGGCGCTGGAAAGCGAAAAGTATCTCGTGGGTCTTGAGAAAGCGGCGTTTGTTGACAGAGTTAGCCACTATTACTGCGAAATCAACATGCTGCATCCGTTTATGCGCGGCAACGGTATTGCCCAACGCGTTTTCTTCGAGCAGCTGGCGCTCCACGCGGGCTACTCGCTGGACTGGCGCGATATCGATCCCGATCAGTGGGTGGCTGCTAACCGAAGTGGCGCAACGGGGGATTTAACCGCGCTAAACGCTATCTTTGCCAAAGTAGTGAGCGAAGCGCGGGAATCTGAGTAGAATAGGGCGGCATTTTTTTCGGGGGCCGCCATGATTCTGCTGATTGATAACTACGATTCCTTCACCTGGAACCTTTACCAGTATTTTTGTGAACTGGGTGCAGAGGTGGTTGTCCGCCGCAACGACGAGATCGGACTGGCCGATATCGGGACGCTGGCTCCGCAGAAAATCGTGATTTCTCCGGGGCCGTGTACGCCGTCAGAATCGGGTATTTCTCTGGATGTTATCCAGCACTATGCCGGCAAGCTGCAGATCCTGGGCGTCTGTCTGGGCCATCAGGCGATTGCCCAGGCGTTTGGTGCCACCATCGTGCGCGCCGCCAAAGTGATGCACGGTAAAACTTCTCCGGTCACCCACGCCGGCACCGGGGTATTCACGGGGCTCAATAATCCGTTAACCGTGACGCGCTACCATTCCCTGGTCATTGATCCGTCTACGCTGCCCGACTGCTTTGAGGTGACCGCCTGGAGCGATACGCAGGAGATTATGGGGATTCGTCACCGCGAATGGGACCTCGAAGGCGTGCAGTTCCACCCGGAAAGCATCCTCAGCGAGCAGGGGCACGCGCTGCTGGCAAATTTCCTCAATCGCTGAATATCTGTTGCCTTGCTGTGATTTTTTATGCATATTTTGTGATTATATTTTCACAATCACTGTGACATAAAAATGGATGGTCATGACATGGCAACTGAACAACCAGCAATTACCCGCGCGACATTTGATGAAGTGATCCTGCCGATTTATGCACCGGCTGAGTTTATCCCGGTGAAGGGGAAAGGCAGCCGCGTCTGGGATCAGCAGGGTAAAGAGTATGTGGATTTCGCGGGCGGTATTGCGGTCACGGCGCTGGGTCATTGCCATCCCGCGCTGGTTGAGGCGCTGAAAACCCAGGGCGAAACCCTGTGGCATACCAGCAACGTGTTCACCAACGAACCGGCGCTGCGCCTGGGCCGCAAGATCATCGATGCGACCTTTGCCGAGCGCGTGCTGTTTATGAACTCTGGCACTGAAGCCAACGAAACTGCGTTTAAGCTGGCGCGCTACTACGCGACAACGCGCCACAGCCCGTACAAAACCAAAATCATCGCCTTCCACAATGCCTTCCACGGACGCTCCTTCTTTACCGTCTCCGTTGGCGGCCAGCCGAAGTATTCCGACGGGTTTGGCCCGAAACCGGCCGACATCGTCCACGTGCCGTTTAACGATCTGCACGCGGTGAAAGCGGTCATGGATGACCATACCTGCGCCGTTGTTGTCGAGCCGATCCAGGGGGAAGGCGGCGTGACGGCGGCAACCCCGGAATTCCTGAAAGGGCTGCGCGCGCTGTGCGACGAGCATCAGGCGCTGCTGGTCTTTGATGAAGTTCAGTGCGGGATGGGGCGTACCGGCGATCTGTTCGCTTATATGCACTACGGCGTGACGCCGGACATCCTGACCAGCGCCAAAGCGCTCGGCGGCGGTTTCCCGGTGAGTGCGGTACTGACGACGCAGGAGATCGCCTCCGCGTTCCACGTCGGTTCTCACGGTTCCACCTACGGCGGTAACCCGCTGGCGAGCGCCGTGGCGGGTGCCGCATTCGACATTATCAACACGCCGGAGGTGTTGAACGCCGTGAGCGCGAAGCGCGAGCTTTTCGTAAAACACCTGCAAAAGATTGATGAGCAGTACGATGTGTTCAGCGAAATCCGCGGGATGGGGCTGTTGATTGGCGCCGAGCTGAAGCCGCAGTACAAAGGCCGGGCGCGTGATTTCCTGCACGCCGCCGCCCACGAAGGGGTGATGGTGCTTAATGCCGGGCCGGACGTGATGCGCTTTGCGCCGTCGCTGGTGGTAGAAGACAAAGACATCGAAGACGGGTTAACCCGCTTTGCTGCTGCGGTCGAGAAGATTGTAAAAGGCTAATACTCGGTTCGCTTTAGCCGGCGCGTTAACCAAATGCCGTGATGCGGACGCTGACGCCATGCCACCGACGAAATGGTGTGCATGGTGTTCAGATGCCCCAGAACGCGCTGTAAATGCTGCTCCAGGGTGCTCATTGGCCCGTGGGTTAACGTCTCCGGCGCTTCCAGAATATTTGAGTCGCCCGATTCGCCCGGCGCATCATACTCCAGACGCTGCTGGCACCTCTGCAACGCAATTTCACATGACTGCAAATAGCGCTGCGCCAGATCCGGCGTTAGCATCGTGTGCTCGCGCGCCAGCGTGGTCATGGCGTTAATATGCTCGACGATAAACTGGCTGTGCGTCACCCAGAGCTTCATGTCTGCCAGATAGTGCGAGTTAAAGCCCGGCTCCTGCATCGCCTGGTTGAGCGAGTTAAACAGGGCGTTGTGCGCCTGGTTGACCTTCATCCGCTGATAGGCCAGCGGCGTCGGTTGAGGATTGTCGCTGAGGATTAGCCTGATGGCCTCCTGATCCGCTTCCAGCGCGTCGTGGGCGTTCTGCCTCAGCAGCCCGCTCTGCCACTGCGGCCACAGCCAGACCATGCCGCCAAAGGCAATCAGGCAGCCGATCAGAGTATCAATCAGCCTGGCGACAATAAACTGTTCGCCATTGAGCGTGAGCAGCTGCAGCGTATATACCGCCGTCACCGTAAAGCCCACCATCGCCCAGCCGTAGTTTTTGCGGATAATCAGGTAGCTCACCAGCGTAATCGCCAGCATCCCTGCCAGGGTATAGCCTTCCGGCACGTGGAAGTGCAGCGTCACGCCCGCAATGATCAGCCCGGCCAGCGTTCCGCCAGCCCGATGCAGAATACGCACCCGCGTGGCGCCGTAGCCGTTCTGGGTGACAAACAGCACGGTCATTAAGATCCAGTACGGTTTCGGCAGGTGCAGCGCCATGCCCATCAGGCTGGCGGTACTGAGCATCACGCTGATCCTTGCGGCGTTGCGCAGAGCGGACGATTTAAGAGAAAGATAGCTTTTGAGCGCGGGCAATAGCGGAAGCCGTTTTTGCTTATCCGCCATCAAGTCGCGGGGATAAAGCGGGCGCTGCGTGCGCAGCACGCGGGCGATGCGGCTGAAATGCCAGGCGGCAAACTGGCCGACCGGGTTATCGGGATGCTGGCGGGCGATTTTCTCCAGCGCGCCCAGCTGTTTTTCCATGTTAAAGCGCGTCGGGTAACGGTGATAGAGAATATCATCGGCCAGCACGCGCAGACGTGCCGAGACGGTCTGCGCGTTCCAGCGGATCACCGCTTCGGCGTGGCTGCGCTCGACCAGCTTTTGCACCTCCTGCGGGTGGTGAAGGCTTACGGAGATATGCTCCTGCAGATCCAGCCCGACCTGGAAGGTGCGCAGCAGCCGCTTGTACTCGTGGTTCTTGTTGGCGGCGAGCATATGCAGCTGCTGATAGCACTGGCTTATCAGATCCACCACCTTTTGCTGGCGCGTCAGCAGCGGCGGTAAGGATTTTTCCGGGTCGGTATGCTGGGTGAGCAGGGTGTATTTGGCTTCGCAGTAATCCGCAAGCTGCACATAGAGCAGGCTCAGGGATTCACGCAGCGGCTGCTCCCGCCACAGCCAGAACCAAAACCAGTTAAACAGCCCGTACCATAATGTCCCCAGGGCGTAGATCAGCAGCGGCTCCCACACCGGCATGTTCCCGGCGAGGCTCAGCGTGAAAATGGCCGCAATCAGCGAAGCGGGAAGCAGGCGGGCGTGCAGCGAACTGATTTCCGCCGTGACGCCGAGCGTCATCGCCAGCACGGTCAGGATCAGCGGCAGCGGGATATCCCGGGCGAGCAGGAGTTGTACGGCGAGGCTACACCCGGCAAACAGGCAGCCACCGATAATCAGGCGTTTGAAAAAGCGCTTATGCGGCGTGTCCAGACCGGCAATGTTGCAGCAGGCGGGCACGAGGGAAAACAGCAGGCCTTGCTGAAGATGTCCGAGGATCAGGCCTATGGCCACAGGAAGACACAACACCAGCGTTTGTCGCAGTGCGTAGTTAACTTCCGGGTGATAGATCAGCCTGCGCCACATGGGGAGTAGAGACAAAAACGGCGTGACACCTTGCGATGGCACGCCGTTTAAGCGGAATTAACGCGTTCCGTAGACCACGATGGTTTTACCGTGGGCGGAGATCAGGTTTTGATCTTCCAGCATTTTCAGGATACGACCCACGGTTTCACGGGAGCAACCGACGATCTGACCAATTTCCTGACGGGTAATTTTAATTTGCATACCGTCCGGGTGGGTCATGGCGTCTGGCTGTTTCGCCAGGTTCAGCAGGGTTTGTGCGATACGGCCGGTAACGTCCAGGAAGGCGAGGTTACCCACTTTCTCTGACGTGACCTGCAGACGGCGCGCCATCTGGGAAGAAAGACGCATCAGGATGTCAGGGTTAACCTGAATCAGCTGACGGAACTTCTTGTAAGAAATTTCAGCCACTTCACATGCTGTCTTTGCACGAACCCAGGCGCTACGTTCCTGGCCCTCTTCAAACAGGCCCAGTTCACCGATGAAATCGCCCTGGTTCAGATAAGAAAGGATCATCTCTTTCCCTTCTTCATCTTTGATCAGCACTGCCACCGAGCCTTTAACGATGTAATACAACGTTTCCGCTTTTTCACCCTGGTGAATCAGCGTGCTCTTCGATGGGTACTTATGAATGTGGCAATGAGACAAGAACCATTCGAGAGTCGGGTCTGTTTGCGGTTTGCCAAGCACCATGCGCTGTTATCCTCTGTTATAAGCTGTCACCAGAGTCATCAGATGCATCCGGACTCTGGGGTTGCAATCGAATTCTTACCCATACCCTGGGAAGTCGGCTACCGTAACGTTTCGCAGCCAGTAAAGTTTGATGTCCTCTGCATACACGTGTAACGTCAATGTATTACTGTAGCATCCTGAGTGTTTTAGCATAGCTTTCGCCGCGTGTCTCCTGGTGTCTCGCTTCAGCATGATGCAGGTCGCCTTCCATTGCGAGAAATGTAACGCACGCGTAATCTGTCACCAAAAATGCAACGTTGGAGTTAATGAATATGCAAGCGCGCGTGAAATGGGTTGAAGGTTTAACGTTCCTGGGCGAGTCCGCGTCAGGACACCAGATTTTGATGGACGGTAACTCCGGCGATAAAGCACCCAGCCCAATGGAAATGGTGCTGATGGCGGCAGGCGGATGCAGCGCAATTGATGTGGTGTCGATTCTGCAAAAAGGTCGTCATGACGTGACGGGTTGTGAGGTTAAACTCACGTCAGAACGTCGCGAAGAGGCGCCACGCCTGTTCACCCATATTAACCTGCACTTTGTGGTCACCGGTAAAGAGCTGAAAGACGCGGCGGTCTCGCGTGCGGTGGACCTGTCTGCGGAGAAGTACTGCTCTGTGGCGTTAATGCTGGAGAAAGCGGTAAAAATCACGCATTCGTATGAAGTGCTCGAGGCGTGATTGATGGGGCATCGTGCGTGTTGATGCCCTAACCCTCTCCCATTGGGAGAGGGAACATGCTCACGCGATCTGTTTCCCTTCCATCAGTCGCTCCACCAGCGGCGTCATGATGAGCTCCATCGCCAGCCCCATTTTTCCGCCCGGCACGACTAACGTATTCATGTGCGAAATAAACGAGCCCTGCAGCATTGCCAGCAGCCATGGGTAATCAATGCCTTCGAGATTGCGGAAATGGATCACCACAAAGCTCTCATCCAGCGACGGGATGCTTTTGGCCGCGAACGGGTTGGATGTGTCCACCGTCGGCACGCGCTGGAAGTTGATATGGGTGCGGGAGAACTGCGGCGTCAGGAAGTTAATGTAATCCTCCATGGAGCGCACCACGGAGTCCATCACCGCCTCTCGCGAATGGCCGCGCTCGCTCATGTCGCGCGTCAGCTTCTGGATCCACTCCAGGTTAACGATAGGGACCACGCCGACCAGCAGATCCACGTGGCGCGCCACGTCGTGTTGAGGCGTGACCACGCCGCCGTGCAATCCTTCGTAAAAGAGGACGTCGGTGGGTTCCGGCAGCGGCTGCCACGGGGTAAAGGTTCCCGGCACCTGATTCCAGGGTACGGCTTCATCATAGGTATGCAGATACTTGCGGGACTGCCCTTTGCCGCTCTTACCGTACTCTATAAAGGTTTGTTCCAGCAGGCCAAAGTCATTGGCCTCCGGGCCGAAGTAGCTGATGTGTTTACCCGAATCGCGCGCCTTACGAATGGCCATGTCCATCTCCGGACGCGTGTAGCGGTGAAAGCTGTCGCCTTCGACCTCCGCCGCACGGAGATTCAGCTGGGCGAAAATCTTGCGAAATGCGAGGCTGGTGGTGGTGGTTCCCGCACCACTCGACCCCGTAACGGCAATAACCGGATGTCTGGCAGACATAGCAACTCCCTGACTGAAAAGGGTGGAAGATCAGCCGTGAAACGCGTTGCGGGGCATGATATTGACCGTCTCATGCAGTTCTGACCACACCAGCACCACGTCGCCGCTTTTCAGCTGGCGCTTAACATCGTTGACCTTTTGCTCAAGCGAGCGTTCCTGTTCACCATAATCGGTGCCTTCGCGTAATACAAAGCTTTCAATCAGATTGTCGAGCGTTTCGGGATCCAGATCCTGCCAGGGAATAATCATTTTGCACCGTCCAGATAAGGGGTCAGCCAGTCAGGAATACGCGCCTCAAGCCACATTTTCGGGCGGCGCAGCGTGCCGCCGATAAACCCGACGTGGCCGCCATGCTCGGTCAACTGATAGTGAACGTTGTCGGGCAGGAATTCCTGAGCGGGGATCGAGTGATGATCCATAAACGGGTCATCTTTGGCATGAATAATCAGCGTCGGCTGCGTGATCTTGCTGAGCAGCGGCATGGCGCTGCACTGACGATAATAGTCAATCGCATCGGCGAAGCCGTGGATTTTCGCGGTGATCAGGTCGTCGAACTCGCGGATACGACGCACCTTTTTCAGCTGGCGTAGGCTTACCGGCAGGGTATCCGGGTAGGCCTTCAGTTTACGCGCCGCGTTGGCCTTCAGCAGGTTGAGCAGGTAGCGCTGGTAGACGCGGGAAAAGCCTTTATCCATGTGGTAGCTGCACTGCTCGAGCATAAACGGCGCGGAGACAATGACGGCGGCATCCAGCGGGACGCTTTCGCCCTCTTTGGCCAGCAGACAGGCCAGCATATTGCCGCCAAGCGAGTAGCCCACGGCGGCCGTTGGCACGGTGCCATAATTTTCCCGCAGCCAGTGTAAAAACCACGTCCCGTCTTCGGTTTCACCCGAGTGATAAATGCGTTTCTGACGATTCGGTTCACCGCTGCAGCCGCGAAAATGCATCACCACGCCGAGCCAGCCGCGCGCTTTTGCCGCTTCAATTAGCCCATGCGCATACGGGCTGTGCAGGCTGCCTTCCAGACCGTGAAAGACCACCAGACGCGGTTTATGGCGAGCCTGTTCAGGCGCTTCGCTCCAGGCGAGATCCAGAAAATCACCGTCTGGCAGGTCAAGCCGTTGCCAGTGCGGGGTGAACTGAACCTTGCGGCGGATCAGTCGCGGCAGCATGGTCTGCAAATGGGGATTGGCCACGCCGCGCATAGGCACGAACTCAGTGCTGTCTTCGGCCGCAATGTCGAAGTCTGATGGAATGATTTGGGTCATAAGCGCGATGCTGATTCTTGTCGGAAATTTACGATACTTTCCGAATTGTACCCCGTTTAAGCTGGATTTCCGAACCCGGTACGGATTCTGTTCTTCAAACGGGGTAAACAGGTCAGTCAGCCTGCAGCATCGCTTCCAGCTGTTCCTGCGCGTCGAGCCAGGCCATCTCGCACTCTTCGAGACTGGATTTGGTCTTCGCCTGGGTTTGCAGGCAGTCGGTCAGCTCCGCTTTGCGGCTCTGGTCATACAGACCGCTATCGCCAAGCTTCTCTTCAACGACAGCCAGCGTGGCGTTGAGTTTTTCCATCTCTTTTTCGAGACGGGTAATCTCTTTACGCAGCGGCTGCGTCTGGGTGCGAAGCTCCGCTTCACGACGCTTCTGGTCTTTACGCGCCTGCGCGCTGTTGGCGTTGTCTTTTGCTGACTCTTCCGGCTGGTTTTCCTGCTTCTGCACGTCCGTCAGCCACTGCTGGTAGTCTTCCAGATCGCCGTCGAACGGTTCAACTTTGCCGCCGTGCACTAAATAGAGATCGTCCGTGGTGGAGCGGATCAGGTGACGGTCGTGCGAAACCACAACCAGCGCGCCTTCGAACTCAATCAGCGCTTCGGTCAGCGCCTGGCGCATGTCGAGATCCAGGTGGTTGGTCGGTTCATCGAGCAGCAGCAGGTTCGGGCGCTGCCAGACGATCAGCGCCAGCACCAGGCGGGCCTTTTCGCCGCCGGAGAAGCGCTCGGTGTTTTCAGTCACCTTATCGCCCTGGAAGCCAAAGCCGCCGAGATAGTCGCGCAGCTTCTGCTCCATCTCCTGCGGCGCCAGACGCGCAAGGTGCTGAATCGGTGATTCATCCGCGCGTAAAAATTCCAGCTGATGCTGGGCGAAGTAACCCAGCTTGATGCCCTTCGCCAGGCCGATTTCACCGCTGATCGGGTTAAGCTCGCCCGCCAGCAGTTTGATCAGCGTCGATTTACCGGCGCCGTTACGCCCCAGCAGGCCAATGCGGGAACCCGGCACCAGGTTGAGCTTGATGGAATCGAGAATAATGCGGTCGGCATAGCCCGCGCTGACCTTCTCCATCTTAAGCAGCGGGTTCGGCAGGCTTTCCGGCTCGCGGAAGCTGAAGTGGAACGGGTTATCCACGTGCGCCGGGGCAATCATCTCCATGCGTTCCAGCATCTTGATGCGGCTCTGGGCCTGCTTGGCTTTTGAGGCTTTGGCCTTAAAGCGATCCACAAAGCTCTGCAGGTGCGCCACGCGCTGCTGCTGGCTTTCGTACATGGACTGCTGCTGGGCGAGACGCGTCGCGCGCTGGCGCTCGAAGGAGCTGTAGTTGCCGGTGTACTCGAACATCGTTTGCTGTTCGATATGAATAATTTTATCCACTACCGGGTCAAGGAAGTCGCGGTCGTGGGAGATCAGAATCAGAGTGCCCTGATAGCTCTTGAGCCACTTCTCCAGCCAAATAACCGCATCGAGATCGAGGTGGTTGGTCGGTTCGTCGAGCAACAGCAGGTCAGAGCGGCAGATCAGCGCCTGCGCCAGGTTGAGGCGCATACGCCAGCCGCCGGAGAAGTCGCTGACCGGACGTTCCAGCTGTTCGTTGCTGAAGCCCAGGCCGTGCAGCAGGCTGGAGGCGCGGGAGCGAATGGTCCACGCGTCGATGGCGTCCAGCTTGCCGTGAACGGTGGCGATGGCGTGACCGTCGTTGCGCTCGTTAGCAGAATGAAGTTCCGCTTCGAGCTTACGGTATTCACGGTCGCCGTCGATAACATAGTCGAGTGCCGGTTCGCTCAGCGCAGGCGTCTCCTGGTTTACCCAGGCGAGCTGCCAGTTTCCCGGGAAGGTAAAGTTACCGCCATCCGCGCTAATCTCGTTTTTCAGCAGCGCCAGCAGGGTGGATTTACCGCAGCCGTTTTTGCCGACCAGACCCACTTTTTGGCCCGGGTTGATGGTAGCAGTGGCGTTATCCAGCAGGACGCGCACGCCGCGACGAATTTGTAACGAGGAGAAAACAATCATAGAAGCGCCGTATGTTCCGACTATGTTAATTTGTCATTATGATAATGTAAGGTGTGGGCCATTTTCCGCACCGGGCCGCCATGGTAGCCCAAAACAGCGACGATACACAAAAACAGAAACAAGACCGGGAGGGGAATGATGTCTCAGACAGCAAAAGTGCTGCTGCTGTATGCCCATCCGGAATCTCAGGACTCGGTGGCAAACCGGGTGCTGCTTAAGCCGGCCACACAGCTTAGTAACGTAACGGTGCACGATCTCTACGCGCACTATCCTGATTTCTTTATTGATATCCCTTACGAGCAGGAGCTGCTGCGTCAGCATGACGTGATTGTGTTCCAGCATCCGCTTTATACCTATAGCTGTCCGGCGCTGCTGAAAGAGTGGCTGGACCGCGTGCTGAGCCGGGGCTTCTCCAGCGGGGTGGGGGGCAACCAGCTGGCGGGAAAGTACTGGCGTAGCGTGATTACGACCGGTGAACCCGAAAGCGCTTACCGTCACGACGGGCTGAACCGCTATCCGATGAGCGACATCCTGCGGCCTTTCGAGCTGACGGCGGCGATGTGCCGTATGCACTGGATGAGCCCGATTATTGTCTACTGGGCGCGGCGTCAGGATCCGAAAGAGCTGGCAAGCCACGCCAGAGCCTACGGTGAATGGCTGGCGTCGCCCATTCCGGCAGGAGGTCGTTAATGGAAGGATCGAATTTGCTCCTCGCCGGGGTGCTGTTTTTATTTGCGGCCGTCGTCGCCGTGCCGCTTGCAGCCCGTATTGGTATCGGTGCGGTGCTGGGGTATCTGCTGGCGGGGATCGCGATTGGCCCCTGGGGGCTGGGATTCATCAGCGATGTCGATGAGATCCTCCATTTCTCCGAGCTGGGCGTGGTGTTCCTGATGTTCATCATCGGCCTGGAGCTGAATCCTTCGAAATTGTGGCAGCTCCGACGCTCTATCTTTGGCGTGGGCGCCGCGCAGGTGTTATTCAGCGCCGCGATCCTGGGCGGCCTGTTAATGCTGACCCACTTTTCATGGCAGGCGGCGGTGATTGGCGGGATAGGCCTTGCGATGTCGTCGACGGCGATGGCGCTGCAGCTGATGCGCGATAAAGGGATGAATCGCAACGAAGCCGGTCAGCTGGGCTTTTCGGTGCTGCTGTTCCAGGATTTGGCGGTGATCCCGGCGCTGGCGCTGGTGCCGCTGCTGGCGGGGTCCGGGGACGATCACTTCGACTGGGCTAAAATCGCCATGAAGGTGCTGGCCTTCGCGGGCATGCTGATTGGCGGTCGTTTCCTGCTACGTCCCGTGTTCCGCTTTATTGCCGCGTCGGGCGTTCGCGAGGTGTTTACCGCCGCGACGCTGCTGCTGGTGCTGGGATCGGCGTTGTTTATGGACGCGCTGGGGCTGTCGATGGCGCTCGGGACCTTTATCGCCGGGGTGCTGCTGGCGGAGAGCGAGTATCGGCACGAGCTGGAAATTGCCATCGATCCCTTCAAAGGGCTGCTGTTAGGCCTGTTCTTTATTTCGGTGGGGATGGCGCTCAACCTCGGTGTGCTCTATACCCATCTGCTGTGGGTGGTCGTGAGCGTCGCCATCCTGGTGGCGGTGAAGATGCTGGTACTGTACGTCATGGCGCGTATCTACGGGCTGCGCAGTTCGGAACGCATGCAGTTTGCCAGCGTGTTGAGCCAGGGAGGCGAGTTCGCGTTTGTGCTGTTCTCCACCGCATCTTCCCAGAAGCTGTTTAAAGACGATCAGATGGCGCTTTTGCTGGTGACGGTCACGCTGTCTATGATGACCACGCCGCTGCTGATGAAGCTGGTGGATAAACTGCTGTCGCGTCGCCTGAATCCAGCTGACGATGAAGACGAAGCGCCGTGGGTGGAAGACGATAAGCCACAGGTGATTGTGGTGGGCTTTGGCCGCTTCGGACAGGTTATCGGGCGTTTGCTGATGGCGAACAAAATGCGCATTACGGTACTGGAGCGTGATATCAGCGCGGTCAACCTGATGCGCAAATATGGCTATAAGGTTTACTACGGCGACGCGACCCAGCTTGAGCTGCTGCGCTCGGCGGGGGCCGAAGCGGCAGAGTCCATCGTAATTACCTGTAACGATCCGGAAGACACGATGAAGCTGGTGGATCTGTGCCAGCAGCATTTCCCGCATCTGCATATTCTGGCGCGCGCGCGGGGACGTGTTGAAGCTCACGAATTGTTGCAGGCGGGTGTGAAACACTTCTCCCGTGAGACGTTCTCCAGTGCGCTGGAGCTGGGCCGTAAGGCGCTGATCTCGCTGGGCATGCATCCGCATCAGGCGCAGCGCGCCCAGATGCACTTCCGCCGGCTGGATATGCGGATGCTGCGCGAGCTGATGCCGGTACATACCGATACGGCGCAGATCTCCCGCGTGCGGGAAGCGCGTCGCGAGCTGGAGGAGATCTTCCAGCGAGAGATGCAACAGGAACGACGCCAGCTTGATGGCTGGGATGAATTTGAATAAAGGGTAACGAAAGATGGCTGTACGTAAACGCTTTATCGCGGGTGCAAAATGCCCGACCTGCCAGGCGCAAGATACCCTGGCGATGTGGCGGGAAAATAATATTGATGTTGTTGAGTGTGTTAAGTGCGGTCACCAGATGCGTGAGGCCGATAAAGAGGCCCGCGATCACGTTCGCAAAGAAGAGCAAGTTATCGGGATTTTTCATCCGGACTAGCGATATGCCCTGAGTTTTTTTAAGCTAAAGGGTACACGGGTGCAGATTTCCGCTACAATCTGCGCCAGCAATTTTCCCACGCTCAGGAGATATCATGAAAGTAGCAAAAGACCTGGTGGTCAGCCTGGCCTATCAGGTACGTACAGAAGACGGTGTGTTGGTTGATGAGTCTCCGGTGAGTGCGCCGCTTGACTACCTGCATGGTCACGGTTCCCTGATTTCTGGCCTGGAAAACGCGCTGGAAGGTCATGAAGTTGGCGACAAATTTGACGTTGCTGTAGGCGCGAACGACGCTTACGGTCAGTATGACGACAACCTGGTTCAGCGCGTTCCTAAAGACGTGTTCATGGGCGTTGACGAACTGCAGGTTGGCATGCGCTTCCTGGCTGAAACTGACCAGGGCCCGGTTCCTGTTGAAATCACCGAAGTGGAAGATGACCACGTCGTGGTTGACGGTAACCACATGCTGGCTGGCCAGAACCTGAAGTTCAACGTAGAAGTTGTTGCGATCCGTGAAGCGACCGAAGAAGAGCTGGCTCATGGCCACGTTCACGGTGCACACGGTCACGACCATGACCACGATCACGGCCACGACGGCTGCTGCGGTGGTCACGGCCACGATCACGACCATGGTCACGACCACGGTAAAGGTGGTTGCGGTAACGGCGGCTGCGGTTGCCACTAATTCCGTCATGCGGAAAATAAAAAAGCGGGATAATAATCCCGCTTTTTTTACGCCTCAATAATGAGGAGGTGGCGTCTCTTCTGACTGAGAGGCAATGTTTGACGGCTGCGTGGCCTTCAGCTTTTCCGTCAGCAGGCGCATATGATCCCGCAGTTTCGCCATTTCGAGCTCATGTGCGGTCACGGTCTGGTTTAGCTCTTCGATGGTGATGTCCTGAAAAGCCAGGCGGCTTTCCAGCTCAGCCATTCTCGCTTCTATTGCTGTATCCTTCATCATTCACCTCGTTTATTTCAGATTCGCCATAATGGCCCTGCGGCGGCGCAGTTTAACTGAGTTTATCCTTAAGTACAGTCCGCATCCCCTTGGCAGGAAACTTATTTAAACAAAAATAGTCTGAAAAGTGGCGAGAATTGGAAGTGTCTGTCTGTAGATTTCTTCCGCAACGTTTTATAGTACGTAACTCATTTACGTTTAACGCTGGGGTGAGAGTCCCCAGGCCCTGGAGATATGGATGAAATCACTGTTTAAAGTAACGCTGCTGGCGACGACGATGGCTGTTGCGCTGAACGCGCCGCTGTCATTCGCTGCTGATACTGCTGCGAAGCCTGCTGCCACTGCAGACAGCAAAGCGGCGTTCAAAAATGACGACCAGAAATCCGCCTACGCACTGGGCGCATCTCTGGGTCGCTATATGGAAAACTCTCTGAAAGAACAAGAGAAACTGGGCATCAAACTGGATAAAGCTCAGCTGATCGCGGGCGTTCAGGACGCATTTGCAGATAAGAGCAAGCTGTCTGACCAGGAAATTGAACAGACTCTGCAGGCGTTCGAAGCGCGCGTGAAGGGTGCCGCGCAGACCAAGATGGACGCGGACGCTAAAGACAACGAAGCGAAAGGCAAAGCCTACCGTGATACCTTTGCCAAAGAGAAGGGTGTGAAAACCTCTTCTACCGGCCTGGTGTACAAAGTTGAGAAAGAAGGCACCGGCGATGCGCCTAAAGACAGCGACACCGTTGTTGTGAACTACAAAGGTACGCTGATCGACGGTAAAGAGTTCGATAACTCTTACACCCGCGGTGAGCCGCTCTCTTTCCGTCTGGATGGTGTGATCCCGGGCTGGACAGAAGGCCTGAAAAACATCAAGAAAGGCGGCAAGATCAAGATGGTTATCCCACCGGATCTGGCCTATGGCAAAACCGGCGTTCCGGGTATCCCTGCCAACTCTACGCTGGTCTTTGACGTAGAGCTGCTGGATATCAAACCGGCACCAAAAGCGGATGCGAAAGCAGATGCACCGGCTGACGATAAAGCCGCAGCTGCTAAGAAGTAATGTTGAAAAAAACCGCCGCCTTTCAGGCGGCGGTTTTTTTATTGTGGGGCAGATATAATTAACACTGGAAAGCGCTACGCACGCTGTATTAATTTAGTTGTCCGTGTAGATAATGAGCCTGCCCTGAAAACCTAACGACAGGCTCCTGAAAAGGAGTGTTTTTTTCATGTCCAGGTCGCTTTTAACCAACGAAACCAGTGAACTTGATTTGCTGGATCAACGTCCTTTCGATCAGACCGACTTCGATATTCTGAAATCCTACGAAGCGGTAGTGGACGGGTTAGCGATGCTCATTGGCTCCCACTGCGAAATCGTATTGCACTCCCTGCAAGATCTGAAGTGTTCCGCCATCCGCATTGCGAATGGTGAGCATACTGGCCGTAAAATTGGTTCGCCAATTACCGACCTTGCATTGCGTATGCTGCATGACATGACCGGCGCGGACAGCAGCGTCTCCAAATGCTATTTCACCCGCGCCAAAAGCGGCGTGCTGATGAAATCAGAAACCATCGCGATTCGAAACCGCGAGCATCGTGTTATTGGGCTGCTGTGCATCAACATGAACCTTGATGTGCCATTCTCGCAAATCATGAGCACCTTTATTCCACCAGAAACGCCGGATGTTGGCTCTTCTGTTAACTTTGCCTCCTCTGTTGAAGATCTGGTGACGCAGACGCTTGAGTTTACGATTGAAGAGGTGAATGCCGATCGCAACGTCTCGAACAACGCCAAGAATCGTCAGATCGTGCTCAATCTTTATGAAAAAGGGATTTTTGATATTAAAGACGCCATCAACCAGGTGGCCGATCGTCTGAACATCTCCAAGCACACGGTCTACCTCTATATTCGCCAGTTCAAAAGCGGCGATTTCCAGGGACAAGACAAGTAATGCGCTTTGCGTTAATGGTGACAGGCCCGGCGTACGGCACTCAGCAGGCCAGCAGCGCGCTGCAGTTTGCGTATGCGCTACTGGCGGCCGGACATGAGCTGGCGAGCGTCTTCTTCTATCGGGAAGGGGTGTATAACGCGAATCAGTTTACGTCACCGGCGAGCGATGAGTTTGATCTAGTGCGCGCCTGGCAGGCATTAAACGAAAAGCAGGGCGTAGAACTGCACATCTGCGTGGCGGCGGCACTGCGCCGCGGCGTGACCGATGCAACCGAAGCCGCACGTCTTGGTTTATCGGGTTCTAACCTGCAGCCCGGCTTTTCGTTGAGTGGTCTGGGTGAACTGGCACAGGCGGCATTAACCTGCGACAGAGTGGTACAATTCTGATGAAGCGTGTCGCGTTTGTTTTTTCCTCCGCACCGCACGGCAATGCGTCCGGCAGAGAAGGGCTGGATGCGCTGCTCGCGACCTCAGCATTGACCGAAGATATCGGTGTCTTCTTTTTGGGCGACGGCGTATTTCAGCTTCTGGCGGGGCAACAGCCTCAGGCCATTCTGGCGCGTGATTACATCGCGACGTTCAAAGTATTACCGCTTTACGATATCGAAACCTTCTATGTCTGTGCCGACTCCCTGGCCGCGCGCGGTTTAAACGAGGCAACGCCTTTCGTGCTGGATGTGACAGTCCTGTCTTCTGCTGCACTGCGCGAACACCTTTCCCACTACGACACCGTTCTGACTTTCTGAGGCTGACATGCTCCATACTCTGAGCCATTCACCGTGGCAATGTGATATCGACGCGTTACTGAGTATGCTGCGCGAAGGTGATGACCTGCTGCTGATTCAGGATGGCGTGCTTGCCGCACTGGACGGCAGTCGTTTCGTTGAAATTCTCACGAATGCCCCCATAACAGTCTCTGCGCTGAAGGACGATCTGGATGCGCGGGGTCTTTCTGGTCAAATTTCAGCCAAAATTGACGTGGTTGGCTATACTGATTTCGTCAATCTTACTGTGACGCACGCCAGTCAAATGAACTGGTGATTTGAGATCGCTGTATATTTCTTGACACCTTTTCGACGTAGCCCTAAAATTTCGCGTCCTCATATTGTATGAGGTCGTTTTATTACGTGTTTACGAAGCAAAAGCTAAAACCAGGAGCTATTTAATGGCAACAGTTAACCAGCTGGTACGCAAACCACGTGCACGCAAAGTTGCGAAAAGCAACGTGCCTGCGCTGGAAGCCTGCCCGCAGAAACGTGGCGTATGTACTCGTGTATATACCACCACTCCTAAAAAACCAAACTCCGCACTGCGTAAAGTATGCCGTGTGCGTTTGACTAACGGTTTCGAAGTGACTTCCTACATCGGTGGTGAAGGTCACAACCTGCAGGAGCACTCCGTGATCCTGATCCGTGGCGGTCGTGTTAAAGACCTTCCGGGTGTTCGTTACCACACCGTTCGTGGTGCGCTGGACTGCTCAGGTGTTAAAGACCGTAAGCAGGCTCGCTCCAAGTACGGCGTGAAGCGTCCTAAGGCTTAATGGTTCTCCGTTAAGTAAGGCCAAACTGATTTATCTTAATGTCACACTAAACTCTTTGAGTTTTGGACAATCCTGAATTAACAACGGAGTATTCCCATGCCACGTCGTCGCGTCATTGGTCAGCGTAAAATCCTTCCAGATCCGAAATTCGGATCAGAACTGCTGGCAAAATTTGTAAATATCCTGATGGTAGATGGTAAAAAATCTACTGCAGAAGCAATCGTATACAGCGCGCTTGAGACCCTGGCTCAGCGTTCTGGTAAAAATGAACTGGAAGCTTTCGAAGTCGCTCTCGACAACGTTCGCCCAACCGTAGAAGTTAAGTCCCGCCGCGTTGGTGGTTCTACTTATCAGGTTCCAGTTGAAGTTCGTCCGGTTCGTCGTAATGCTCTGGCAATGCGTTGGATCGTTGAAGCTGCTCGTAAACGCGGTGATAAATCCATGGCTCTGCGTCTGGCGAACGAACTTTCTGATGCTGCAGACAACAAAGGTACTGCAGTTAAGAAACGTGAAGACGTTCACCGTATGGCAGAAGCCAACAAGGCGTTCGCACACTACCGTTGGTAATCCCTTCGGAGTATTAGTCACCAGGCGGGCGCTTCAGAGAAGCCGCCCGCTCTGGGTAACTTAACTGAACGCCTAAAGATATAAACGAGGAATCAAATGGCTCGTACAACACCCATCGCACGCTACCGTAACATCGGTATCAGTGCGCACATCGACGCCGGTAAAACCACTACTACCGAACGTATTCTGTTCTACACCGGTGTAAACCATAAAATCGGTGAAGTTCATGACGGCGCAGCCACCATGGACTGGATGGAACAGGAGCAGGAGCGTGGTATCACTATCACCTCCGCAGCGACTACTGCATTCTGGTCAGGTATGGCTAAGCAGTACGAACCGCATCGCGTAAACATCATCGACACCCCAGGGCACGTTGACTTCACCATCGAAGTAGAACGTTCCATGCGTGTTCTTGACGGCGCGGTAATGGTTTATTGCGCAGTTGGTGGTGTTCAGCCACAGTCTGAAACCGTATGGCGTCAGGCGAACAAATATAAAGTTCCACGCATCGCGTTCGTTAACAAAATGGACCGTATGGGTGCTAACTTCCTGAAAGTTGTTGGCCAGATCAAAACCCGTCTGGGCGCGAACCCTGTTCCGCTGCAGCTGGCAATTGGTGCTGAAGAAGGCTTCACCGGCGTTATCGACCTGGTGAAAATGAAAGCCATCAACTGGAACGATGCAGACCAGGGCGTTACCTTCGAATACGAAGATATCCCAGCTGCAATGCAGGACCTGGCTGACGAATGGCACCAGAACCTGATCGAATCCGCTGCTGAAGCTTCTGAAGAGCTGATGGAGAAATACCTGGGTGGTGAAGAACTGACTGAAGAAGAGATCAAAAAAGCTCTGCGTCAGCGCGTTCTGAACAACGAAATCATCCTGGTAACCTGTGGTTCTGCGTTCAAGAACAAAGGTGTTCAGGCGATGCTGGATGCGGTAGTTGACTACCTGCCATCCCCGGTTGACGTACCTGCGATCAACGGCATCCTGGACGACGGTAAAGATACTCCGGCTGAGCGTCACGCAAGCGACGAAGAGCCATTCTCTGCACTGGCGTTCAAAATTGCTACCGACCCATTCGTGGGTAACCTGACCTTCTTCCGCGTTTACTCTGGTGTGGTTAACTCCGGTGACACCATCCTGAACTCTGTGAAAGCGGCGCGTGAACGTTTTGGCCGTATCGTACAGATGCACGCTAACAAACGTGAAGAGATCAAAGAAGTTCGTGCGGGCGACATCGCTGCAGCTATCGGTCTGAAAGACGTGACCACTGGTGACACCCTGTGTGACCCGGATCACCCGATCATTCTGGAGCGTATGGAATTCCCTGAGCCGGTAATCTCCATCGCAGTTGAACCAAAAACCAAAGCTGACCAGGAAAAAATGGGTCTGGCTCTGGGCCGTCTGGCGAAAGAAGACCCATCATTCCGCGTATGGACTGATGAAGAATCTAACCAGACCATCATCGCTGGTATGGGTGAACTGCACCTGGACATCATCGTTGACCGTATGAAGCGTGAATTCAACGTTGAAGCGAACGTGGGTAAACCTCAGGTTGCTTACCGCGAAGCGATTCGCGCGAAAGTTACCGATGTTGAAGGTAAACACGCTAAGCAGTCTGGTGGTCGCGGTCAGTACGGTCACGTTGTGATCGACATGTACCCACTGGAGCCGGGCTCTAACCCGAAAGGTTACGAGTTCATCAACGACATCAAAGGTGGTGTAATTCCTGGCGAATACATCCCAGCCGTTGATAAAGGTATCCAGGAACAGCTGAAAGCGGGCCCTCTGGCTGGCTATCCGGTTGTTGACATGGGGGTTCGTCTGCACTTCGGTTCTTACCACGACGTTGACTCCTCTGAACTGGCGTTTAAACTGGCTGCGTCTATTGCCTTTAAAGAAGGCTTTAAGAAAGCAAAACCAGTTCTGCTTGAGCCAATCATGAAGGTTGAAGTAGAAACTCCTGAAGAGAACACCGGTGACGTTATCGGTGACTTGAGCCGTCGTCGCGGTATGCTGCGTGGTCAGGAATCCGAAGTAACTGGCGTTAAGATCCACGCTGAAGTTCCGCTGTCTGAAATGTTCGGATATGCAACTCAGCTGCGTTCTCTGACCAAAGGTCGTGCATCATACACCATGGAATTCCTGAAGTATGATGATGCGCCTAACAACGTTGCTCAGGCCGTTATTGAAGCCCGTGGTAAGTAATCCACAGGATTAAAACCTAAGTCCCGTGCTCTCTCCACAGGGGAGAGCACTATAGTAAGGAATATAGCCGTGTCTAAAGAAAAATTTGAACGTACAAAACCGCACGTCAACGTTGGTACTATCGGCCACGTTGACCATGGTAAAACTACCCTGACTGCTGCAATCACTACCGTTCTGGCTAAAACCTACGGTGGTTCTGCTCGTGCATTCGACCAGATCGATAACGCACCAGAAGAAAAAGCTCGTGGTATCACCATCAACACTTCCCACGTTGAATATGACACCCCGACTCGCCACTACGCACACGTAGACTGCCCAGGCCACGCCGACTATGTTAAAAACATGATCACCGGTGCTGCGCAGATGGACGGCGCGATCCTGGTTGTTGCTGCGACTGACG
>NZ_JBVODQ010000010.1:0-165964 GCF_055666685.1 Enterobacter sp. E14S
GCGCATCGGTGGAATCCCACACGCGTGGATCTTCATGCGGAATGAATGGCAGTTCGATTGGGCGAGAGCCTGCCGCGATGATCGCGTTGTCGAAGTTGATCACGGTTTTGCCGTTTTCGCCTTCCACTTCCAGGGTGTTCGCACCGGTGAATTTACCCAGACCGTTTACCACTTTCACTTTACGGCCTTTGGCCATACCCGCCAGACCGCCGGTCAGCTGAGTGATAACTTTCTCTTTCCAGGTACGAATTTTGTCGATATCGGTTTTCGGCTCGCCGAAGACGATACCGTGTTCAGCCAGCGCTTTGGCTTCTTCGATAACTTTCGCTACGTGCAGCAGCGCTTTAGAAGGGATACAGCCGACGTTCAGACAAACACCGCCGAGGGTGCTGTAACGTTCTACGATGACGGTTTCCAGACCTAAATCCGCTGCACGGAATGCTGCGGAGTAACCTGCCGGGCCTGCCCCAAGTACTACGACCTGAGTTTTGATTTCTGTGCTCATCATGACCTCTTAATTTATACCCGTCGTCCACCGGGTCGTTCTATCCGCCCGCAGTTTACAAAATTGTTAACAATTTTGAAACAACAAACGGCTCACGAATTGTCGCTTTCGCCAATAACCTCACAAACACCATGAGATTATCAGAAAAAAGCCGGCCGACTGGCCGGCTTTTCGATTACATCACCAGGCGGCGAATGTCGCTCAGCATGTTGTTGATGATGGTGATGAAGCGCGCACCATCAGCACCGTCGATCACGCGGTGGTCGAAGGACAGAGAGATTGGCATCATCAGACGCGGTACGAACTCTTTGCCATTCCACACCGGCTCCATCGCGGACTTGGACACACCGAGGATAGCCACTTCCGGCGCGTTAACGATCGGCGCGAAGTGGGTGGTACCCAGGCCGCCGATGCTGGAGATAGTGAAGCAGCCGCCCTGCATTTCGCCGGCAGTCAGCTTACCATCACGCGCTTTCTTGGAGATCACGGTCAGTTCACGGGACAGCTCAGTGATGCTCTTCTTGTTCACGTCTTTGAAGACCGGAACAACCAGACCATTTGGCGTATCAACCGCAACACCGATGTTGATGTATTTCTTCAGCGTCAGCTTCTGACCGTCTTCGGACAGGGAGCTGTTGAAGCGTGGCATCTGCTCAAGGGCAGCGGCAACGGCTTTCATGATGAAGACCACTGGGGTGAATTTCACGTCCAGTTTGCGCTTCTCAGCTTCAGCGTTCTGCTGTTTACGGAACGCTTCCAGATCGGTGATATCGGTTTTGTCGAAGTGCGTAACGTGCGGGATCATCACCCAGTTACGGCTCAGGTTAGCACCAGAGATTTTCTGGATGCGGCCCAGCTCCACTTCTTCGATTTCGCCGAACTTGCTGAAGTCCACTTTCGGCCATGGCAGCATGCCCGGGATACCGCCGCCAGCGGCTGCAGCTGGTGCAGCTTCGGCGCGTTTCACCGCGTCTTTCACGTAGGTCTGAACGTCTTCGCGCAGGATACGACCCTTACGGCCGGTCCCTTTCACTTTCGCCAGGTTCACACCGAATTCGCGCGCCAGGCGACGAATCAGCGGGGTAGCGTGGACGTAAGCGTCGTTTTCAGCGAACTCAGATTTTTCTGCATTAGCAGCAGGGGCAGCGGCTGGTTTAGCAGCCTGAGCCGGTGCAGCAGCCGGGGCTGGAGCAGCCGCGGCAGCCGGAGCTGCGGCAGGCGCAGCGCCTTCCACTTCGAAGACCATGATCAGAGAGCCGGTAGACACTTTGTCGCCGGTGCTGATCTTGATCTCTTTAACGGTACCCGCGAACGGCGCAGGCACTTCCATAGAAGCTTTGTCGCCTTCAACGGTGATCAGTGACTGTTCAGCGGCAACTTTGTCGCCCACTTTAACCATCACTTCGGTCACTTCAACTTCGTCACCGCCGATGTCCGGTACGTTAACGTCTTTCGCGCCACCAGCAGCTGCTGGTGCAGCAGCCGGAGCCGGAGCAGCGGCCTGCGCAGGCGCGGCAGCGCCTTCTGCACCCGCCACTTCGAAGATCATGATAAGCGACCCGGTAGACACTTTGTCGCCGGTGTTGATCTTGATCTCTTTAACGGTACCCGCGAACGGAGCCGGCACTTCCATAGAGGCTTTGTCGCCTTCAACGGTGATCAGTGACTGCTCGGCCGCAACGGTGTCGCCCACTTTCACCAGGATTTCAGTGACTTCAACTTCGTCACCGCCGATGTCAGGCACGTTCACTTCTTTCGCGCTCGCGGCAGCTGCTGGAGCAGCGGCGGCCGGAGCGGCTTTCTTCTCTTCCTGCGCAGGTGCAGCTGCTGCTGCACCGTCGGCGGAATCGAAAATCATGATCAGTTTGCCGGTCTCGGTTTTATCGCCAACAGAGACTTTGATCTCTTTAACGATACCAGCCTGAGGAGACGGGACTTCCATAGAGGCTTTGTCGCCTTCTACGGTGATCAGCGACTGTTCAGCTTCAACTTTGTCGCCTACTTTGACCAGGATCTCGGTGATTTCAACTTCATCAGCCCCGATGTCCGGTACATTGATTTCGATAGCCATTATTCTTTTACCTCTTACGCCAGACGCGGGTTAACTTTTTCTGCATCGATGTTGAATTTGGTGATTGCGTCCGCAACCACTTTCTTATCGATTTCGCCACGTTTAGCCAGTTCGCCCAGTGCTGCTACAACCACGTAAGAAGCATCAACTTCGAAGTGGTGACGCAGGTTTTCGCGGCTGTCAGAACGACCGAAGCCGTCAGTACCCAGTACGCGATAATCATCAGCTGGAACGTAAGTACGAACCTGCTCAGCGAACAGTTTCATATAGTCAGTAGACGCCACCGCTGGCGCGTCGTTCATCACCTGAGCGATGTACGGAACGCGTGGAGTTTCCAGTGGGTGCAGCATGTTCCAACGCTCACAATCCTGGCCATCACGCGCCAGTTCAGTGAAGGAAGTCACAGAGTACACGTCGGAACCCACACCGTAGTCTTTCGCCAGGATCTGCGCTGCTTCACGTACGTGACGCAGGATAGAGCCGGAGCCCAGCAGCTGAACTTTACCTTTGCTACCTTCGAGGGTTTCGAGTTTGTAGATACCTTTACGGATACCTTCCTCGGCACCTGCTGGCATTGCCGGCATGTGGTAGTTTTCGTTCAGGGTGGTGATGTAGTAGTAAATGTTCTCTTGCGCTTCACCGTACATGCGCTGCAGACCGTCATGCATGATGACTGCCACTTCGTACGCGTAAGACGGATCGTAAGAGATACAGTTAGGGATAGTCAGAGACTGAATGTGGCTGTGGCCATCTTCGTGCTGCAGACCTTCACCGTTCAGAGTCGTACGACCGGAGGTACCGCCTACCAGGAAGCCGCGAGCCTGCTGGTCGCCTGCCTGCCAGCACAGGTCACCGATACGCTGGAACCCGAACATGGAGTAGTAGATGTAGAACGGAATCATCGGCAGGTTGTTGGTGCTGTAAGAGGTCGCAGCAGCCAGCCAGGATGCGCCTGCGCCCAGCTCGTTAATACCTTCCTGCAGGATCTGACCTTTCTCGTCTTCTTTGTAGTATGCAACCTGCTCACGGTCCTGCGGGGTGTACTGCTGGCCGTTCGGGCTGTAGATACCGATCTGACGGAACAGACCTTCCATACCGAAAGTACGCGCTTCGTCGGCGATGATTGGAACCAGACGATCTTTGATCGACTTGTTCTTCAGCATCACGTTCAGGGCACGAACGAAAGCGATAGTGGTAGAGATCTCTTTGTTCTGCTCTTCCAGCAGCTGAGAGAAGTCTTCCAGCGCTGGCAGTTCCAGCTTCTCGGTGAAGTTTGGCTGACGAGCTGGCAGGTAGCCTTTCAGCGCCTGACGACGTTCGTGCAGGTACTTGTGCTCTTCAGAACCTTCCGGGAAGGTGATGTAAGACAGGTTTTCTACCTGCTCATCGGTCACTGGAACGTTGAAACGGTCGCGGATATAACGCACGCCGTCCATGTTCATTTTCTTAACCTGGTGAGCGATGTTTTTACCTTCTGCGGTATCACCCATGCCGTAACCTTTGATGGTATGGGCCAGGATTACAGTCGCTTTACCTTTGGTTTCACGCGCTTTTTTCAGTGCAGCGTAGACTTTCTTCGGATCGTGACCACCGCGGTTCAGAGCCCAAATCTGCTCATCAGTCCAGTCTGCAACCAGTGCTGCGGTTTCAGGATATTTGCCGAAGAAGTGCTCACGAACGTAGGCACCGTCTTTGGATTTGAAGGTCTGGTAGTCACCGTCAACGGTTTCGTTCATCAGCTGGATCAGTTTACCGCTGGTGTCTTTACGCAGCAGCTCATCCCAACGACCGCCCCACATGACTTTGATCACGTTCCAGCCAGCACCAGCGAAGATGCCTTCCAGTTCGTTGATGATCTTGCCGTTACCGGTTACCGGACCATCCAGACGCTGCAGGTTACAGTTGATGATGAAGCACAGGTTGTCCAGCTTCTCACGGGTAGCGATGGTGATCGCACCTTTGGATTCTGGCTCATCCATTTCGCCGTCGCCCAGGAAGGCGTAAACGGTCTGCTCAGAGGTGTCTTTCAGACCACGGTGTTCCAGGTATTTCAGGAATTTAGCCTGGTAGATCGCACCGATTGGGCCCAGACCCATAGATACGGTCGGGAACTGCCAGAATTCAGGCATCAGTTTAGGGTGCGGGTAAGAAGACAGACCTTTACCGTGAACTTCCTGACGGAAGTTGTTCATCTGCTCTTCAGTCAGACGACCTTCCAGGAATGCACGTGCATAGATGCCCGGAGAGATGTGGCCCTGGAAGTACACCAGATCGCCGCCGTCTTTCTCGTTCGCTGCACGGAAGAAGTGGTTGAAGCACACTTCGTAAACGGTCGCAGAAGACTGGAAGGACGCCATGTGGCCACCCAGTTCCAGGTCTTTTTTGGATGCGCGCAGAACGGTCATGATGGCGTTCCAGCGGATTGCAGAACGGATACGACGTTCCAGATCCAGATTGCCCGGGTATTCCGGTTCGTCTTCGACGGCAATCGTGTTTACGTAGTTGCTAGCCCCTGCACCTGAAGCAACCTTCACGCCGCCTTTGCGGGCTTCAGAAAGCAGCTGATCAATCAGATACTGAGCGCGCTCAACACCTTCTTCACGGATGACCGATTCGATCGCCTGTAGCCAGTCGCGAGTTTCGATCGGATCCACGTCATTTTGGAGACGTTCTGACATGGGGGTATTCCTTATCTATCTAATACGTTGATTTGTCTGGAACCTGTCCCATTGTGCTCTTGGGCAAGAACACAATAAGACAGGTTCTGCGTTTAGTTGCCGCGCTCTAAAAGTACCTGGCGCTTAATCCTTTCGTTGCTGTATGCGGCGTAATGAACGTTCGCGACGCGATTGTTCACGGCTGCGGTCCAGCAAGATTTCCTCAATGAAAGCCAGATGTCGGTGCGACGCTTCGCGCGCCTGCTCCGGTTCCCCGGCCATTATCGCCTCGAATACTCGGGTGCGATGGTTGCTTACCAGTGGGAGCATTTCCCGACGGGCATACAACAATTCAAAATTCTGACGAACGTTCTGGGCCAGCATGGGCTCCATGCAGCGTAGCAGATGGAGGAGCACCACGTTGTGGGCCGCTTCAGTGACGGCAATTTGATACTGGACGACGGCGCTGGACTCGGCGTCTAAATCGCCGGACTGCTGTGCCCGTTCAATGGCCTGATGCAGTTCGCGGATACGCACGCGATCTTCATCAGTGCTGCGAAGGGCGGCGTAATAGGCCGCAATACCTTCAAGCGCGTGACGGGTCTCAAGCAGATCAAACTGGGATTCTGGGTGGTCAGAGAGAAGTTCTACCAGCGGATCGCTGAAGCTCTGCCACAGGCTGTTTTGCACAAAGGTTCCGCCGCCCTGGCGACGAAGCAGCAAGCCCTTTGCTTCGAGACGTTGAATCGCCTCACGCAGAGAGGGACGTGAAACATCGAACTGTTTTGCCAGCTCGCGTTCTGGCGGAAGTTTCTCACCCGGGCGCAGAGTCCCTTCGAGGATTAAAAACTCCAGCTGCTGCTCAATCACATCAGATAGTTTTGGTTGGCGAATTTTGCTGTAGGCCATATTCCCTGTCTTACGCCTTTTTGCCCGGAGTCAATTGGTCTTACCAATTTCTATTTCGTATCGCTAAAGTAACAAAGTATTCACCTTCTGTCCATATTGGTTTTGATTGAAATCAGTAAACCCTGCACATTTTAACAACCTTACAGAAATAACGTTTCAGAAATGTAACTTTGCACAAATGAGTTGATTACTCCCAAAGAGGGAGTTTTAACCATAATGAAACGAGGGTTTTTGCAATCTGAAGCGATTCAACAAGGCAAATAATGAAAATTCGCCCACTTATGGAGCATTTCTATTCTATAGGTTGGGTTAGGAAGAATAAGCGGGCCGAT
Source organism: Enterobacter sp. E14S (assembly GCF_055666685.1). Lineage (NCBI taxonomy): Bacteria > Pseudomonadati > Pseudomonadota > Gammaproteobacteria > Enterobacterales > Enterobacteriaceae > Enterobacter > Enterobacter sp. E14S. The sequence goes on from NZ_JBVODQ010000010.1 coordinate 6,475, forward strand.
TTACAAATGCTTTCTTTTTATTCAAGTCGTCATCACCCCTTCATAAAGCAGGTGCATTCGCAGGCGCTTACCACTATTCTTGCGCTTACGGAAGTCATGTCCGCTTTTTTCGGTCTCGTTAACCGTAAAGAAATAAATACAGAATATGGATTTTCATAATTACACACGCACAGCGTGAACATAACAACCACACACGAGGTTTCAAATGGAAGCTCAACAGCACGGCGATCAGCTAAAGCGCGGGCTTAAAAACCGCCATATACAGCTGATCGCACTGGGCGGTGCGATTGGTACCGGCCTGTTTCTGGGCAGCGCATCCGTTATCCAGTCAGCCGGTCCCGGCATTATTTTGGGTTACGCGATTGCCGGCTTTATTGCCTTTCTGATTATGCGCCAGCTGGGTGAAATGGTCGTTGAAGAGCCGGTCGCAGGCTCCTTCAGCCACTTTGCCTATAAATACTGGGGCAGCTTTGCCGGTTTCGCCTCGGGCTGGAACTACTGGGTGCTGTACGTTCTGGTTGCCATGGCCGAGCTTACCGCCGTCGGGAAATACATTCAGTTCTGGTATCCCGAGATCCCAACCTGGGCCTCCGCAGCGGCTTTCTTCGTCATTATTAACGCCATTAACCTGACCAACGTAAAAGTGTTCGGTGAGATGGAGTTCTGGTTCGCTATCATCAAGGTCATTGCCGTTGTGGCGATGATTATCTTCGGCGGCTGGCTGCTGTTCAGCGGCAACGGCGGCCCGCAGGCAACCGTGCGCAACCTCTGGGAACAGGGCGGCTTCCTGCCTCACGGCATGACCGGTCTGGTGATGATGATGGCCATCATTATGTTCTCCTTCGGCGGCCTCGAGCTGGTGGGCATCACCGCTGCTGAAGCCGACAACCCGGAGCAGAGCATTCCAAAAGCCACTAACCAGGTTATCTACCGCATTCTGATCTTCTATGTGGGCTCGCTGGCGGTGCTGCTCTCCCTGCTGCCGTGGACGCGCGTGACCGCCGACACCAGCCCGTTTGTGCTGATCTTCCACGAGCTGGGCGATACCTTTGTAGCAAACGCACTCAACGTGGTTGTTCTGACAGCAGCGCTCTCCGTTTACAACAGCTGCGTATACTGCAACAGCCGTATGCTGTTCGGCCTGGCCCAGCAGGGCAACGCGCCTAAAGCGCTGCTCAACGTCGATAAGCGCGGCGTGCCGGTAAACACGATTCTGGTTTCGGCGGTTGTGACCGCGCTGTGCGTACTTATTAACTACATGGCACCTGAATCGGCGTTTGGCCTGCTGATGGCACTGGTGGTCTCTGCCCTGGTCATCAACTGGGCGATGATCAGCCTGGCGCACATGAAGTTCCGCCGCGCCAAGCAGCAGCAGGGCGTCACCACGCGCTTCCCTGCCCTGCTCTATCCGCTGGGCAACTGGGTGTGCCTGGTGTTCATGGCGGCCGTACTGGTGATCATGCTGATCACGCCGGGTATGGCGATTTCCGTCTACCTGATCCCGGTCTGGATTGCGATCCTTGGCGTAGGCTATCTCTTCAGCCAGAAAAGCCGTAATGCCATGAAAGCACACTAAGCCTCTCTCCGCGGCACCTGCTTTTGCGGGTGCCGCGCGTTGTTACCTCCCTCACACTTTCACGCCCACAGCGCATTTATCCATATCACCGCCCTGATACTGCAACGCATATATTCCTTTGCCAGCAAATAATTCTCTCCATACCGTAAACCGGAGAGCTGTCGATGGATAACAACACACTGTCAGTAAAAGAAAAGATCGGCTATGGGATGGGCGACGCGGGATGCAACATCATCTTCGGCGCCATCATGCTGTTTGTTAACTATTTTTATACGGATATTTTTGGCCTCGCCCCTGCGCTGGTCGGCGTGCTGCTGCTTTCCGTGCGCGTGATTGATGCCGTAACGGACCCGATCATGGGCGCGATTGCTGACCGTACCCGCAGCAAATATGGTCGGTTTCGTCCATGGCTGCTGTGGATCGCTTTCCCCTACGCGCTGTTCAGCATTCTGATGTTCACCACGCCGGAGTGGAGCTATAACAGCAAAGTTATCTATGCGTTTGTCACCTACTTCCTGCTCTCTTTGACCTATACGGCCATCAACATTCCCTACTGCTCGCTGGGCGGGGTGATCACCAACGATCCAAAAGAACGCGTGGCCTGCCAGTCGTATCGCTTCGTGCTGGTCGGCATCGCCACGCTGCTGCTCTCATTAACGCTGCTGCCGATGGCCGACTGGTTTGGCGGGGATAACAAAGCCAAAGGTTACCAGATGGCGATGACCGTCCTGGCGCTGATTGGAACCTGCATGTTCCTGTTCTGCTTCGCCACCGTGCGCGAGCGCGTGCGCCCGGCGGTACAGACCAACGACGAGCTGAAAAACGATCTGAAAGACGTGTGGAAGAACGACCAGTGGGTACGTATTCTGCTCCTGACCCTGTGCAACGTCTGCCCGGGCTTTATCCGCATGGCGGCCACCATGTATTACGTCACCTGGGTGATGGGCCAGAGCACCCATTTCGCCACGCTGTTTATCAGCCTGGGCGTGGTCGGCATGATGCTCGGCAGCGTGCTGGCAAAAGTGCTGACCGACCGCTGGTGTAAGCTCAAGGTCTTCTTCTGGACCAATATCGTTCTGGCGATTTTCTCAACCGCCTTTTATTTCTTCGACCCGAAAGCCACCGTCACCATCGTGGTGCTCTACTTCCTGCTGAACATCCTGCACCAGATCCCGTCTCCGCTGCACTGGTCGCTGATGGCCGACGTGGACGACTACGGCGAGTGGAAGACCGGTAAGCGCATCACCGGGATCAGCTTCTCCGGCAACATCTTCTTCCTGAAGCTGGGGCTGGCGATTGCCGGGGCGATGGTCGGCTTCCTGCTCTCCTGGTACGGCTATGACGCGGGCGCAAAAGCGCAGAGCGCGGACGCCATTAATGGGATCGTGCTGCTCTTTACCGTCATTCCCGGCATTGGATACTTAGTTACCGCGGGCGTGGTGCGCCTGCTGAAAGTGGACCGCGAAACCATGAAGCAGATCCAGTCCGATCTGGAAAAGCGTCGCGCCAATTACCGCGAACTGAATGATTATCAGGAACTCAAAGCCGCTGAGACAAAATAAGGAAAGCCGAATGCAAACCTGGCCAAACCCGTTTATTGAACAACGCGCCGATCCGTACATTTTACGCCACGAGGGGCAGTACTATTTTATCGCCTCCGTGCCGGAGTACGACAGGCTGGCGATCCGCCGCGCAGAGTCTCTGGAAGGCTTACGTAATGCCGAAGAAGTGGTGGTCTGGCGCAAGCCCGACACCGGCCCGATGAGCCAGCTGATCTGGGCGCCGGAACTGCATCACATTGACGGGAAGTGGTACATCTATTTTGCTGCGACGCACACCCAGGCGCTCGACGCGCTCGGAATGTTCCAGCACCGTATGTTCGCCATTGAATGTGCCGACGGCGATCCGCTCACCGGCACGTGGGTGGAGAAAGGGCAAATCAAAACGCCTTTCGATACCTTCGCTCTGGACGCCACCACCTTTGTTCATCAGGGGAAACGCTGGTATCTGTGGGCGCAAAAAGCGCCGGACATCACCGGTAACTCCAATCTTTATCTGTGTGAAATGGAGACCCCGTGGACGCTGAAAGGCGAGCCGGTGATGCTCAGCAAGCCGGAGTATGACTGGGAGCGTCGCGGATTTTGGGTTAACGAAGGCCCGGCGGTGCTGGTTCATGGCGATAAGCTGTTTATCAGCTATTCCGCAAGCGCCACCGACGAGAACTACTGCATGGGTCTACTGTGGATAGACCTGAATGCCGATCCGCAAAACCCGGCAAACTGGCACAAATCCCCGCGTCCGGTGTTCGTTACCAGCTACGAAAATCGTCAGTACGGCCCGGGCCACAACAGCTTTACGCAAACGCCGGAAGGGGAAGATGTGCTGGTGTATCACGCGCGGAACTACACCGAAATTGAGGGCGACCCGCTGTACGATCCGAATCGCCATACCCGACTGAAGCTTGTCCGCTGGAATGAAAGCGGGATGCCTGATTTCGGCATCCCGCCCGCGGATACGCTTTAGCCTTTGCGGCGCGCTGGCCTACACCAGCGTGCCGTAGATAGTCAGCAGCGCCACGATAACCACCACCACAAACGACGTTTTCTTCGCCATGGAGACAGCGGCCTTCGGCGTTTCAATCTTGTCGGTATGCGGCTCACGCGCCAGCGAGAACTGCGCCAAACGCGTTAGCACCTGGTACTGCGACGTATGGCGATCGGCAAGAGAAGCGAACCATGCGGGCAGCGCTTTTTCACCGTGACCAATTAACGCGTACACCACGCCGACCAGACGCACCGGGAGCCAGTCGATCACGTGCAGGATGGCGTCAATACCGGACTGCAGGCGTTCATGCGGTGTCAGATAACGGGCAAGCCAGGTCTGCCAGGCGCGCAGGAACGCATATCCCATCAGCAGTACAGGCCCCAGCGGGCCCCCCACTACAAACCAGAACAGCGGCGCAAGGTAGTAACGGAAGTTAATCCACAGCAGCGCGTTTTGCAGCTCGCGCAGGAATTCGCGCTCGTCGCAGTCCGGCGGCACGCCGTGGATCATCGTCAGCTCGCTCGCCATGGCACCGCGCGCATGGGCATCGTCACGGGAGGCGGCTTTCAGGTATGCGTGATAGTGTAAACGCACCTTGCCTGCGCCAATGCACAGCACCCCAAGCAGGATCCACACCACCAGCAGCGGCACGTTGAAAAAGAGTCCGTACAGCGAGCGCAGGAGCAGGAACGTAATGACCATCACCCCTGCCATCATCAGCAGCGTGCGCAGCATGGAAAAATGTTTGATACGGCGGAATAATACCTCCAGCCGGTGATCCAGATGCCAGTGCTCGCCGAGCTTGAACAGGCGTTCAGCGATCATAACCAGCAGCATGGTAAACAACGTCATGGTATCTCCTTATTCTGACGACGCGGTGAGCATGGCGCGAAACCGGGGCCAGTCAAAGGCCGGGCCGGGATCGGTTTTTCTCTCCGGAGCTATATCACTGTGTCCCGTGATATTGTCGGCGATAGCCGGGTAGAGTCCGATAAGCGTGCGGGTTACTGCCGCTAGCTGTTGATACTGTGAATCGGTGTAGGGCGTCGTATCCGTTCCTTCCAGTTCGATCCCGATAGAAAAATCGTTGCACCGTTCGCGCCCGTGATACATCGACACGCCGGCATGCCAGGCGCGCTTATCAAAGGGAACATACTGAACCACTTCACCATCGCGACGAATCAGGCAGTGAGCCGATACGCGCAGATGTGCAATTTCAGCAAAGAAGGGATGAGCATCGGGATCAATCGTTCCCGTGAATAACGCATCGATCCACGGGCCGCCAAATTCACCCGGCGGGAGACTAATATTATGAACCACCAGCAGTGTGGGCTTTTCATCCTCCGGGCGGCAATCGTGGTGCGGCGAGGGCACGTGCCGCGCATCCACCAGCCATCCGTTTTCTAACAACATGCTGGAACTCCTTCTGTATGGTGCAATGACTCGGTTCAGAGTAGCATGTTTCAATATTATGATTCGTTACCAATTTGGAGTTTTATCATGCCGCCTCGCCGCTACAACCCCGACCACCGACGTGAAGCGCTTCTGGAACGTATTAATATGGATATTCCGGCAAGCGTCTCCCATGCTTTGAAAGAAGATCTGGGCGGTGACGTTAACGCTGATAAGGATATTACCGCACAATTGTTGCCAAAAGAGACGCGCTCGCACGCGGTCATTATCACCCGTGAAGAGGGCGTTTTTTGCGGCAAGCGTTGGGTTGAAGAGGTCTTTACCCAGCTGGCGGGTGATGATGTGCAGATTATCTGGCACGTTGAAGACGGCGATGCAATTACGGCAAACCAGCCGCTGTTTGAACTGGACGGTCCTTCCCGCGTCTTGCTGACCGGCGAACGTACCGCGCTCAATTTTGTACAAACGCTCTCTGGCGTGGCCAGTGAAGTGCGTCGCTACGTTGACCTGCTGGCCGGTACCCGCACCCAGCTGCTGGATACCCGCAAAACGCTGCCGGGCCTGCGCACCGCGCTGAAGTATGCGGTGCTCTGCGGCGGTGGCGCAAACCATCGCCTGGGCTTATCCGACGCCTTCCTGATTAAAGAGAACCACATTATTGCCTCTGGCTCCGTGCGTCAGGCGGTGGAAAAAGCCTTCTGGCTGCACCCGGATGTGCCTGTCGAGGTAGAGGTCGAAAGCCTGGAAGAGCTGGAGCAGGCGATCAAGGCCGGGGCCGATATCATCATGCTTGATAACTTCGAAACAGAACAGATGCGCGAGGCGGTAAAACTGACTAACGGCCGGGCCCAGCTTGAAGTGTCCGGGAACGTCACTTTCGAAACGATCCGTGAATTCGCCGAAACCGGCGTGGATTATATCTCCGTCGGCGCGCTGACCAAACACGTTCGCGCCCTCGACCTCTCAATGCGCTTCAAATAACGTATTCTCCCCTCTCCGGGCGGAGAGGGGAATTTCAGCCCCGCTCGCAGATCCGCTGTTCTTCCCTGCAACACTGAATAAAATCTCTGAAGCCTCCTTCCCGTTCCCTTTTTTGCCTCTCGTTTCTGCTCTTTCCCGCTGACAAAGTAGCGCCACTTTGCATAAGGAGCAGATATGGACAGACAACAAGGCTTCACACTCATTGAGCTGATGGTGGTCATTGGCATCATTGCGATTCTGAGCGCCATCGGCGTTCCCGCCTATCAGAACTACCTGCGAAAGGCGGCGCTGACCGATATGCTGCAAACCTTCGTTCCCTACCGCACGGCCATTGAGCTTTGCGCGCTGGATCACGGTGGCGTGGAGAGCTGCGACGCCGGCAGTAACGGTATCCCTTCCCCCACCACGACACGCTACGTTTCAGGAATGAGCGTGGCGAAAGGGACCGTGACCTTAACAGGACAGGAGAGTCTTAACGGGCTGACGGTAACCATGACGCCACGGTGGAGCGACGGCAACGGTATGACGGGCTGGACGCGCGACTGCAACATCAGCGCGGACAGCGCCCTGAAACAGGCCTGCGAAGACGTTTTCCGCTTCGACAATAACTGAGGAGCGGATAATGAATACCGATCAACTCGTGGCGCTTTGTCAGCGCCATCACGCTCTGCTGCTCACCAGCGACAGTGACATGGTCAGCATCGCCGTCGTGGGCAGCCCCGCGGCTGAACTCATGGAAGCGCTGCGCTTCGCGACCCAGAAACGGATTGATATTGAGTGCTGGAGCGCTGAGCGCATGGAAAAACACCGGCAGCTAACGTCACAATCGCATCTGCCCGTCGTTTCGCAAACACACTCGACGGTGGATATTCTCAACCACACGCTGCAGCAGGCAATCAACCAGCGCGCCTCCGACATTCATATCGAACCGATGGAGCACGCATGCCAGATCCGTTTACGCATCGACGGGGTTCTTTGCCCCCAGCCTCCGCTTTCCGCCTCGCTGGCCAGCCTGTTCAGCGCACGTTTAAAGGTGCTGGGTAACCTGGATATTGCTGAACGTCGTTTACCTCAGGACGGTCAGTTTACGATTGAGCTGGCGAACGAGCCGGTCTCGTTTCGGATCGCGACGCTTCCCTGCAGCGGTGGCGAGAAAATTGTGCTGCGTCTGCTGCATCAGGTTCAGCAGGCGCTTGAGCCGAAAGCGCTTGGTATGAGCGCAGAACAACTGGCCTGTTTCAATGAGGTTCTCCACCAGCCGCAGGGGCTGATTCTGGTCACCGGCCCCACCGGCAGCGGCAAAACCGTGACGCTGTACAGCGCGCTGCAGGCGCGTAATACCCCTGACGTCAACATCTGTAGCGTGGAGGATCCGATTGAGATCCCCCTTGCGGGATTAAACCAGACGCAGATTAATCCCCGGGCGGGTTTAACATTCCAGAGCGTGCTGAGGGCGCTGCTGCGTCAGGATCCAGACATCATTATGGTCGGCGAAATCCGTGACGGCGAAACGGCAGAAATTGCCATTAATGCCGCCCAGACCGGTCATCTGGTGCTGTCAACGCTGCACACCAACTCGACGACGGAAACCCTGATTCGCCTGGAGCAGATGGGCGTCGCGCGCTGGATGATATCTTCCGCGCTGTCGATGGTGATTGCCCAGCGGCTGGTCCGGCGTTTGTGCCCGCACTGTCGCCGGGAAGCCAGCGAGCATGCTGAATTACCACGTGCCGTATGGTCAAGACCGCTTACACGCTGGCAGCCCACCGGCTGCGATCGCTGTTATCACGGTTTTTATGGCCGCGTGGCCATTTTTGAAGTGCTGGCGATCGACAATGCCCTGCGTCAGGCCATTGCCAGCGGAGCGGGAATCGAAGTGATAGAGGCGAGTGCCCGGCAGGCGGGAATGATTTCTCTTTTTGAGCACGGCTGCATGGCCGTCGAGCAAGGGCTGACCACGATCGAAGAGCTGGTGCGCGTGCTGGGAATGCCGGATGGCTGCTAATCAGCTCTGGCGCTGGCGAGCGCTCACCAAAGAAGGTGAACCCCAAAGCGGAACACTCTGGGCCACAGACCGCAATGCCGCCTTCACCAGGCTGATGCGTAGCGATCTCCATCCTCTGGCGCTGACCCGATGCGCTCAGCGGCACCGCTGGCGGCCGCATCACTGCTGCGAGATGTTTCGCCAGCTCGCAACGCTTCTGCAGGCGGGACTGACGTTGTCCCACAGCCTGCAGATGCTGGCAGAGCAACATCCGTTAAAACCGTGGCAGGCGCTGCTGCAAAGCATTGCCGATGAGCTCAGTGAGGGCTCCCCCTTTTCTGAGTCGCTAAAAAAGTGGCCAGCGGTGTTTAGCCCACTGCATGTCTCGATGGTGAAAACCGGTGAGCTCACAGGGAAACTGGAGGAGTGCTGCCGCCAGCTCGCGCAGCAGCAAAAAGCGCAGCAGCAGCTCGGAGAGAAGGTGAAAAAGGCCCTGCGCTATCCGGCGATCGTCCTGACGCTGGCCGTACTCGTGGTGCTGGCGATGGTCATTCTGGTCTTGCCCGAGTTTGCCGCGATCTACAAAACGTTTAACACGCCGCTCCCGATGCTGACACAAATGGTCATGGGGATGGCCGCGTTTATCCAGTCCTATGCCCTCGCGTTATTCGCAGCGTTATTAGCGCCCTTAGCCGCCGCCTGGGCTCTGAGGCAGAACCCTCGCTGGCAGCGCATGCTGATCCATACGCCCGTGATGGGCGCGCTGGCAAAAGGCCAAAAACTGGGACACATCTTTACCGTGCTGTCACTCACGCAGCAGGCAGGTATCCCCTTTTTACAGGGCCTGGAGAGCGCAGAGGAGACCGTTGAAAGTCGCTATTGGCGGGGAATACTCCGCAGCGTTCGGGAGGACATTGAAAAAGGTCTCCCCGTCTGGTCATCCTTTCAGAAAGCGGCCATCTTTACCCCGCTGTGTATTCAGCTTTTACGAACCGGCGAAATGTCAGGTGCTCTGGACATCATGCTGGCAAACCTCGCCCGGCATCATACGGAACAGACCTTTCAGCGGGCAGACAATCTGGCTGCACTTCTCGAGCCAGTGCTTCTGATTGTGACAGGGGTCATCATCGGCACGCTGGTAGTGGCAATGTACCTGCCGATTTTCCATCTGGGGGATGCGATGAGCGCGGGTTAGGGGCTGGCGCACGGGCATGCGCCAGCAGAAGCCATTACAGGCTATTGAATACGCGGTTTTCCTGTTCCTGAACGCGAATAAACGTCGTACGTTTCGTCAGCTCTTTCAGGCGGGATGCCCCAACGTAGGTGCAGGCCGAGCGCAGGCCGCCGAGGATATCGCGCGCGGTGTATTCAACCGGGCCGCGCAGAGGCAGCTTCACGGTTTTACCTTCTGCCGCACGGTATTTTGCCACGCCACCGACGTGACGGGTCATCGCGGATTCAGAGCTCATGCCGTAGAACAGCATAAATTTCTCGCCGTTCTCTTCAACAACGGTACCACCGCTCTCTTCGTGGCCTGCCAGCATACCGCCGAGCATCACGAAGTCTGCGCCGCCGCCGAAGGCTTTCGCAACATCACCCGGCATGGTACAGCCGCCATCGCTGATGATCTGACCGCCCAGACCGTGCGCCGCATCGGCGCATTCAATGACGGCGGAAAGCTGCGGATAACCGACGCCGGTTTTGACGCGGGTCGTGCACACGGAGCCCGGGCCAATACCCACTTTAACGATATCTGCACCGGAAAGGATCAGCTCTTCACACATTTCACCGGTCACCACGTTGCCCGCGATGATGGTTTTCGTCGGCCAGGCCTCACGCGCCTTGCTGACGAACTGCACGAAGTGTTCGGAGTAACCGTTCGCCACGTCAATACAAACGAAGTTGAGCGCCGGGCTAGCGTTCAGGATCTGTTTGGTCTTCTCGAAATCGGCATCGGAAGTGCCGGTAGAAACCATCACATGCTTCACCACGTCAGCAGACGCGGACGCAACAAACGCATTCCACTCTTCAGGGCTGTAATGTTTGTGCACGGCGGTGAGAATGTCGAACTGTGCCAGGGCGGTTGCCATCTCAAAGGTTCCCACAGTATCCATGTTGGCAGCGATGATCGGCACGCCAGACCAGGTCTGACCGGAATGCTTAAAGGTGAATTGACGTTCGAGTTCAACGTCTGAGCGACTTTTCAGTGTAGAGCGTTTTGGGCGGATAAGAACGTCTTTGAAACCTAACTTCAGATCTTCTTCGATACGCATGTGCGGATTCCTGGGGTTAGAGGCAAATATGTTAAAAGCACAACTCCAGTGACGTTATCATACGCACTAATACCTGCTCCGCAAGACTGCGAAATTCTCTTTTTTTACGCTACAATCCTATAAATTTACCTGGTAAAAAGCCGGTAAACAGGGCCAAACAGTTGCCAGCGCACCTAATAGTTTTAAACAACTGATTTTAATAATGAATAATTCCCAGGATTTGAATTAATGGGGTATATCGTCGCATTAACCGGCGGCATCGGTAGTGGCAAAAGTACCGTTGCGGACGCGTTCTCTCGTTTGGGTGTCACGATTATTGATGCCGATATCATTGCCCGCCAGGTGGTAGAGCCCAATACACCCGCGCTAAAGGCCATCGCAGAACATTTTGGTCAGGCAGTCATCAGTGCCGATGGCACACTGAATCGCCGTCAGCTTCGCGAATGTATTTTTTCTGATTCTGCGGAAAAAGACTGGCTTAATGCCCTGCTCCACCCCATCATCCACCAGGAAACTCAACGTCAGATAGCCGCAGCCCGCTCGCCCTATGTCCTGTGGGTGGTTCCGCTACTGGTCGAAAATCAGCTGCAGAAGAAAGCCGATCGTGTGCTGGTGATTGATGTCGCACCCGAAACGCAAATCCAGAGAACCATGACGCGCGATCGCGTCTCTCGGGAGCATGCTGAACAAATTCTTGCCGCTCAGGCTACGCGCGCTCAGCGCCTTGCCGTGGCGGATGATGTTATTGATAATAACGGCGCACCAGATGCCATTGCATCGGATGTTGCCCGTCTGCACGCGCAGTATCTGACGTTCGCCGCGCAGGCCGTTGCACAGGAAAAACCATAATGTCGACACACATCCTTTTTGAGCATCCGCTCAACGAAAAAATGCGCACCTGGCTGCGCATCGAATTCCTTATTCAACAACTTTCACAACATCTGCCTGTTAACGATCATGCCACAGCGCTGCACTTCTTCCGCAACGTAGGCGATCTGCTGGATGTGATTGAACGCGGCGATGTCCGCACAGAATTACTCAAAGAGCTGGAGCGCCAGCAGCGTAAATTGCAGGCATGGACAGAGGTCCCCGGCGTAGATCAGAGCCGTATCGACGCGCTCCGCCAGCAGTTGAAAAGCAGTAGCGCCGTCCTGATGGCCGCGCCGCGCGTCGGGCAGTTTTTGCGTGAAGACCGCCTGATTGGCCTGGTGCGCCAGCGGCTGAGCATCCCTGGCGGCTGCTGCAGCTTCGACCTGCCGACGCTGCATATGTGGCTACATATGCCACAGGCGCAGCGTGACGCGCAGGTGAACAGCTGGCTGGCAAGCCTGGATCCAATGCATCAGACGCTGTCGCTGATCCTCGATCTGATCCGTAACTCTGCGCCGTTCCGCAAGCAAACCAGCCTGAATGGTTTCTTCCAGGATAACGGTGATGATGCCGATCTTCTGCGTCTCAACCTGTCTCTTGGCGAACAGCTTTACCCGCAGATTTCCGGGCATAAAAGCCGCTTTGCGATTCGCTTTATGCCGCTGGACAGTGAAAATGGCACCGTGCCGGAACGTCTCGATTTTGAACTGGCCTGTTGTTAAGGAGTACCGATGTCTGATGTCACCACCGTAAGCTGCCCAACCTGTGGCAAAACCGTTGTCTGGGACGAAGTCAGTCCGTTCCGCCCATTCTGCTGCAAGCGCTGTCAGCTCATTGACCTGGGCGAATGGGCGGCGGAAGAGAAACGCATTCCAAGCGAAGGCGATCTCTCGGATAGCGATGACTGGAGCGAAATCCAGCAGTAATCTGTAAAGCCTGCTGGCGCTTCGCCTGGCAGGCCTACGGTTGTGCGACTAACCGCAGGATCACGGGTTCATTAGCTGGCGGGAATTTTTCGGCATCACTTGCCTGAAGTTCCACCCAGTCACCCGGCTGTCCCTCTTTTCCCCAGGGTTCCCCCTCCCAGTTTTCTACCAGCCAGAACCACAGCGTGATGTGCCTGTCCGGAAACTGGTACTCAAGCTTATCAAACAGCGTTGCGCCAAGCGGGGTAATCCCCACCTCTTCCTGAAGCTCCCGAACCAGCGCCTCTTCCGGCGTTTCACCTGACTCGATTTTACCGCCCGGAAACTCCCACTTGTTTGCCATATGGGCGTCGGCAGCGCGCTGGGTGATAAAGATTTGGTTTTGCGGGTTGCGAATAATCCCGACGGCAATTTGCAGTATTTTCATATTGTCACTTCCATAAAAAAGGCGCAGATATCTGCGCCTTTTTGTTTTTTTATGAACTTAGCTTAGACGGCCGTGGCACGCCTTGTACTTTTTACCGGAACCACACGGGCAAGGATCGTTACGACCCACTTTACGATCGCCGGTCTGCGCGGCGATCGCCGCTGCGGCTTCGCTGTCGTCGGTCTGATGACTCAGCTGTTGCATCTGTGCCAGACGCTCGGCTTCTTCACGACGCTGCTGCTCCATCGCTTCCACTTCTTCCGGCATACGCACCTGAACCTTGCTCAGGGTGCTGATCACTTCGTACTTCAGTGACTCCAGCATAGAGGCAAACATGGAGAAGGATTCACGCTTGTATTCCTGCTTCGGATCTTTCTGTGCATAGCCACGCAGGTGGATACCCTGACGCAGGTAGTCCATCGCCGCCAGGTGCTCTTTCCACAGGGAGTCCAGGGTCTGCAGCATCACGCCTTTCTCGAAGTGACGCATCATTTCAGCACCAACAACCTCTTCCTTACGCTTGTAGACGTCCAGCGCGGTTTCAAAGATACGTTCGCGCAGGGTCTCTTCGTGCAGCTCAGGCTCTTTATCCAGCCACTCTTTGATTGGCAGATCGAGGTCAAAGTCATTTTTCAGACGTTCCTGCAGGCCTTCGATATCCCACATCTCTTCCAGAGACTGCGGTGGAATATGCGCGTCGATGGTGGCTTTAAACACATCTTCACGAATGCTGTTGATGGTTTCGCTCACGTCGGACACGTCCAGCAGTTCGTTTCGCTGGGTGTAGATCGCGCGACGCTGATCGTTAGCCACATCATCATATTCCAGCAGCTGCTTACGAATATCAAAGTTGCGGCTTTCCACTTTACGCTGTGCGTTAGCGATCGCTTTAGTCACCCACGGGTGCTCGATGGCTTCGCCAGGCTTCATCCCCAGCTTACGCATCATGCCGGACACGCGGTCGGAGGCGAAAATACGCATCAGCGCATCTTCCATAGACAGGTAGAAGCGGGATGAACCGGCATCACCCTGACGACCCGCACGGCCACGCAGCTGGTTATCGATACGACGGGATTCATGACGCTCAGTACCGATGATGTGCAGACCGCCGGAAGCCAGAACGGCGTCATGACGAACCTGCCAGTCGGCTTTGATCTGCGCAATCTGTTCTGGCGTTGGGTTTTCCAGCTCCGCCACTTCAGCCTGCCAGCTACCGCCCAGCATAATATCGGTACCACGACCCGCCATGTTGGTGGCGATGGTTACGGCAGCCGGATAACCCGCCTGCGCAACAATGTCCGCTTCTTTGGCGTGGAATTTGGCGTTCAGAACGTTGTGTTTGATACCCGCTTTAGTCAGCTCGTGAGAAACCACTTCGGATTTCTCGATGGAGATGGTCCCCACCAGAACCGGCTGACCATTCGCAGTACGGTCGCGAATATCTTCGATGATCGCCTGAATTTTTTCCGCTTCGGTCATGTACACCAGGTCCGGCATATCCTTACGGATCATTGGACGGTTGGTTGGAACGACCACGGTATCCAGCTTGTAGATAGAGCTGAATTCAAACGCTTCGGTATCAGCAGTACCGGTCATCCCCGCCAGCTTCTCGTACAGACGGAAGTAGTTCTGGAAGGTGATAGACGCCAGCGTCTGGTTTTCATTCTGAATATCCACACCTTCTTTGGCTTCCACAGCCTGGTGCAGACCGTCAGACCAGCGACGTCCCTGCATGGTACGGCCGGTGTGTTCATCGACGATGATCACTTCGCCATCTTTAACGATGTAATCGACGTCGCGGGTGAACAGCGCGTGGGCGCGCAGTGCAGCGGTCACGTGGTGCATCAGCATGATGTTGCTTGGGGAGTACAGGGACTCGCCCTCTTCCATGATGCCTTCAGCCACCAGCAGTTCTTCAATTTTCACCAGACCGCGTTCGGTCAGGTTCACCTGGCGCGCTTTTTCATCTACGGAGAAGTGGCCTTCACCCTGGAAGGTATCCGAGTCCTCTTTCTCCTGGCGCAGCAGGTGTGGAATAATTTTGTCGACCTTACGGTACATCTCGGAGCTGTCTTCAGCCGGGCCGGAGATGATCAGCGGAGTACGCGCTTCATCGATCAGGATGGAGTCAACCTCATCCACCAGCGCATAGTGCAGCTTACGCTGTACGCGCTCTTCCGGGCTGAACGCCATGTTGTCACGCAGGTAGTCGAAGCCGTATTCGTTGTTGGTGCCGTAGGTGATGTCCGCGTTATACGCTTCGCGCTTGGCTGGCGCAGGCAGGCCGGACATGTTGATGCCGACGGTCATACCGAGGAATTCGAACAGTGGGCGGTTGTTTTCGGCGTCACGCTGCGCCAGATAGTCGTTCACGGTAACGACGTGAACGCCTTTACCGGTCAGCGCGTTCAGGTAAGCCGGCAGCGTTGCGGTCAGAGTTTTACCTTCACCGGTACGCATTTCCGCGATGCAGCGCTCGTTGAGCACCATACCACCCAGCAGCTGGACGTCGAAGTGACGCATGCCGAATACGCGCTTACTCGCTTCGCGCACGACAGCAAACGCTTCCGGGATCAGGCTTTCTAAGGTTTCACCTTTTTCCAGACGCGCACGGAATTCAGCCGTTTTCGCTTTCAGCTCGTCATCAGAGAGCTTCTCCATTGCCGGTTCCATACCGTTGATGACGGCAACAGCTTTGCGCATACGGCGCAGGGTACGATCGTTACGACTACCAAAAACTTTAGTTAACAATTTGATTAGCATAATAAATTCTCAAACGCCCCATTGTGGGCAGATAAATTAAGGTATTGAAAAAGTTAATTTAGCTGAGGCGTTGCGGCCCGGCGCGAATGCCGTGAGCCTGGCTAATCCATGTTGAAACAGAGAATGAAACAGGCGAGACAAACGCACGCTGCGTTGTCTGACGAACCATGACCGGCGGCTGGCTGTCCTGCGTAAGCAGCGCGTTGAGCGTGTCCAGCAGGGCAAGATGCTGAGCCTGCACCGGCAGCGCCTCTTCCGCAACAGGCATGGCCTGCGGTGCCATCGCAAAGGACAGATGGCGGATAACGGTGCGGATAGCGTGCTGGTGCCAGTAATCGACGGTGAAGTTTGGGCGGCGGCTGGCTTCAAGCCACGCGAGGTTAGTAAAGTTAACCCGCGTGTTGAGATCGTGTTTAGTGGTGGAGGTTTTTGCGGGCGTCGCCGCTTCGGCACTGTTGCTGAGCGCAGGCAAGCCGAAACTCGCCGCAACCATCCCTAATAAGAGATGCGGCCAGAAGTAACGTCTGCCAAATTGTCGCCAGCGCGTCAGTATTCCGCTCACCTGCTCCACCCAATAAGCCAGCCTTGCAGAGGCTGAGTTCAGTTATTCATTTTAGCGCCCAGATAGTACCACTAAAGCCAATATACATCAGCAGGAATGAAGTGCCGCCGCGGGGAAAAATGGTCAAGAATGCAGCTAACGCACATATTATCTGAGTAAGACAAACGAGAGATACCGCTGGGGTAAACGAAGAAGGGTAAAAATAAAAACGACTGGTCTTCCTGGTCGGAGAGAGTACCAGGTTAACCAGTCGATTTTTTTACGAAACGGTTTGAACCGTTACGCCAGAACCATGCTTGGTGCTTTGAAAGCCAGCGGCAGTTCAGCTTCGTCTTCGAAAGTCACATATTCCCAGGCTTCCTGTTTTGCCAGGACGGCCTGCAACAGTTTGTTGTTCAGCGCATGACCGGATTTGAACGCGGTAAATGCACCAATGATGTTGTGACCACACATGAACAGGTCGCCGATAGCATCCAGCATTTTGTGACGAACGAATTCATCTTCGAAACGCAGGCCGTCTTCGTTCAGTACGCGATAATCGTCAACAACGATGGCACAATCGAAGCTGCCGCCCAGGCACAGGCCGCGGGACTGCAGATATTCGATATCACGCATGAAGCCAAATGTACGGGCTCGGCTGATCTGGCGCATAAACGCATCAGCAGAGAAGTTCATCGCATAGCGTTGGGTGCTGGAGTCAATCGCCGGATGGTTAAAGTCGATGGTAAAGTCCAACGAGAAACCATTGTACGGTTTGAATTCAGCCCACTTGTCGCCATCTTCGACGCGAACGGTCTCTTTGATGCGTACAAATTTCTTCGCGCAGTTCAGTTCTTCGATGCCGGCATCCAGCAACAGATAGACGAACGGTGCAGCACTGCCATCCATAATCGGGATTTCTGGCGCATCGACTTCAACAATAATGTTGTCGATACCCAGACCCGCCAGGGCGGCGTTCAGGTGCTCTACGGTAGAAATCCGCACGTCATGCTCGTTCACCAGACAAGTACAGAGCATAGTATCACGCACAGATTTGGCATCGGCCGGAAAATCTACCGGTGGATTCAAGTCGGTGCGACGATAGATGACCCCGGTATTGGCCGGCGCAGGGCGTAACGTCAGCGTGACTTTCTTGCCGGTATGTAAACCGACACCAGTCGCCTGAACGATACGTTTAAGTGTCCTTTGTTTGATCATCGTATAATCTCGCCAAATTAACTATCCAACCGAGAGTGTATATCACTAACGGTGGGCCAGTTTAGCACAAAGAGCGCAAATCCCCTAATTCCAGCCAATTCTTAGTCAGCTTGCTTACGCAGGAACGCCGGGATATCCAGATAATCTGGCTCTTTCGCCGTTTGCGGCGTTGGGTCGTTCACCACTTTCGCGGCCGGTTTCTGCTCCTGAGTCAGAGGAGACATACCGTGCTGCTGGTAACGATCCATTACCGGTTGCTGAGTCTGCTTGTTGGTCACCAGGGTGATCTCAGGACGCTTGTCCATACCGATACCGGTCGCAACAACGGTAACACGCAGCTCGTCGTTCATTTCAGGGTCAAGGGAAGTACCGATTACCACGGTCGCGTTGTCAGAGGCGAACGCACGGATAGTGTTACCCACGGTTTCGAACTCATCCAGACGCAGGTCAAAGCCAGCGGTAATGTTGACCAGCACGCCGCGCGCACCAGACAGATCGATATCTTCCAGCAGTGGAGAAGAGATAGCCATTTCAGCCGCTTCTTCAGCACGGTCTTCACCGCTCGCCACGCCAGAGCCCATCATCGCGTAGCCCATTTCGGACATCACGGTGCGAACGTCTGCAAAGTCAACGTTCATCAGGCCAGGACGGGTAATCAGTTCAGCGATACCCTGAACCGCGCCTTTCAGCACGTCGTTTGCTGCACCGAATGCGTCCAGCAGGGAAATACCGCGACCCAGAACTTTCAACAGCTTGTCGTTCGGGATGGTGATCAGCGAGTCCACATGCTTGGACAGCTCGGTGATACCCTGCTCCGCGAAGGCCATACGCTTCTTGCCTTCAAAATTGAAAGGCTTGGTCACGACAGCAACGGTCAGGATACCTAAATCTTTAGCCACTTCAGCCACAACAGGTGCTGCGCCGGTACCGGTACCGCCACCCATGCCTGCTGCGATGAAGACCATGTCCGCACCTTCCAGTGCAGCGCGCAGCGCTTCACGATCTTCTTCAGCCGCATTACGGCCGACTTCCGGGTTAGCCCCTGCTCCCAGCCCTTTGGTGATACCACCGCCGATCTGGATAGTCTGGCCAACAGCCGTCTTACGCAGTGCCTGCGCATCGGTGTTAACTGCGAAGAATTCAACACCTTCAATGCGTTCACGCACCATATGCTCTACGGCGTTACCGCCGCCGCCACCGACGCCGATGACTTTAATCACCGCGTCGTTGGTCAGTTCCATAGGTTCAAACATAATTTCTCTCTCCGTTGTGCCTGTCGCCCGAGACCGCTAATTCTCTCCGGTCTCTTAAAAAAATTAAAACTCTTTTCGCAACCAGTTGTTCAGTCGTTTGACCCACGACCCCACTGAGACGCGTTTTTCCACTTCTGCTTCACCACTGAGATGAGATTCCTTCCCGTAGTGGAGCAGGCCCACAGCCGTTGAATAATACGGCTCCTGAGCATAATCCGTTAAACCGGTGATATTCAGCGGCGCACCAATACGCACCTGCGTATGGAATACGCGCTGAGCACAGGCCGCAAGACCTTCAATTTGCGCTGCGCCGCCGGTTAATACAATCCCCGCCGCAAGATGATGTTTAACGCCCTGCTGACGAAGCTGTTCCTGTAACTGTAAAATCTCTTCGTTGACCAGGTTGAGCAGCTCGGTATAGCGCGGCTCAATGACCTCTGCCAACGTCTGGCGCTGCAGGCTACGCGGTGGACGACCACCGACGCTCGGCACTTCAACGCTCTCATCTTTGCCAACGATAGATCCCAGCGCACAGCCGTGGCGCACTTTAATCGCTTCTGCATCGCTCGGCGGCGTACCAAAAGCGTAAGCAATATCGCTGGTCACAACGTTCCCGGCATAAGGGATCACTTTCGTGTGGCGCAACGCACCGCCGGTATACACGGCGATGTCCATTGTACCACCACCAATATCGACCACACAGACACCCAGTTCACGTTCATCTTCGGTCAGTACGGAATAACTTGCCGCCAGACCCGCGAAAATAAGTTGGTCAACTTTCAGGCCACAACGTTCAACGGCTTTTACAATGTTCTTCGCCATATCGTTGTGACATGTGATCAGGTGCACTTTTGCCTGCATACGTACGCCAGAAAGACCGACCGGGTTCTTGATCCCTTCCTGGTAGTCAATCGCATATTCCTGCGGAATGACATGCAGCACGCGATGTTCGTCGCGGACACGCACGGATTTCGCCGTGTGCACGACGTTTTCAACGTCTTCCTGCGTCACTTCTTCTTCGGAAATCGGCACCATACCGATTTCGTTCTGGCAGCTAATGTGCTTGCCAGAAAGGGCCAGATAGACAGAAGAAATCTGGCAATCTGCCATCAGTTCAGCCTGATCGATGGCGCGCTGAACGCATTTCACCACCGATTCAAGATCGTTTACCCCACCTTTATCCATACCACGGGACGGGCAACTGCCTACGCCAATGATATTGACCATACCGTCGGGCAGAACTTCCCCTACTAAAGCGGCAACCTTCGCGGTGCCAATCTCCAGTCCAACTACCAGTTTTCTGTCCGTCGCCTTGATCATTGTTGTTCTGCCTGTACCTGTGCCTGATTCTGTTGCTGATTAGGTTCCTCGACCGGAGCCGGTACCCAACCGACTGCTGCGCCTGAGTCATAGCGCAAATCAACGTAGCTTATCCGTTTGCCGTCAGTCTGTGCCTGCTGCTGTAAAACCGGGTAAAGTTCGACAAAACGCGCCAGACGCTTCATTGTGTCGCCGCGTCCCAGGTTGAGCTTAATGCCGTTTGTTAACGTCAGCTGCCAGGAACGCGCGCCGTCATAGCTGCATCTTTTAACGTAAACCTGTCCTTCGCCAGCACCTGACCCATTTCACGAAAACCCTGTAATACTTCGTTTTCGCTACCTTCCGGGCCATACAACATCGGTAAATTTTGCTTGTTGACACGATCGGCCGGGACGCTGAAGGAATTTCCGTCTGCGTCAACCATGTGCTGATCATTCCAACGCGCAATGGGCACATATTCAACCAGATGAATCTTCAATTCATCAGGCCATTGCTTTCTTACGCTCGCCTGTTTTATCCATGGCAGACGTTCTATCTGGCTCTGGATAATATTGACGTCCTGCGTCATAAAGGTTCCAGGCGAGCCCAGCGCCAGTATTGACTGGCGAATATCGTCGTTACGCGTGTAGTGACGCTCACCGGTGACCACCAGCTTAGAAAGCGGCAACCGCTGTGCATCTTCCATCCAGCCCAGCACCATCCAGCCGCTGATAAACACGGTGCACAGCACCCCGAGCAGGAAAATAATCCCTGCAAGACGCGTTCCATTACTCCGGCGTGAAGAAGTATATTCTTCTTCGTCATCGCGGTTGCGCGTGTTCAATGCAGCCTGAGACATATCAGCCCGCCTGGTCCAGAATGCGTACGACTAACTGCGAGAAACTCATCCCCGCCTGACGCGCGGCCATCGGCACAAGGCTGTGGCTGGTCATTCCCGGAGAGGTGTTCGCTTCCAGCAGATAAAATTGTCCGTCACTGTCCTGCATCACGTCGATGCGTCCCCAGCCCTGACAACCCAGAATATGCCAGGCTTTAAGCACCAGGGACTGTAAATCTGCTTCACGCTCAGCTTCAAGACCACAAGGGCAGAAATATTGCGTCTCATCAGAGAGATACTTCGCCTCATAATCATAGAAGGTTCCGGCCGGTTGGATACGAATTGACGGTAAAATTTCTTCGCCAAGCATCGCGACGGTAAATTCCGGCCCGCTGAGCCATTTTTCAATCAGAACTTCTTCATCATGTTGAAATGCCAGTGCTAAAGCGGACGAAAGATCTTCAGCTTTGTCGACTTTGGACATTCCCACGCTGGAGCCTTCCCGGCTGGGCTTTACAATAACCGGTAAGCCCAGTTCAGCAATGCGTGCATTAACGCTATCCGGCAGGCCCAATTCAAATTCGCGACGCGTCAGCGCAACCCATGGCGCAACGGGTAACCCCGCGCCCTGCCACAGAAGCTTGCTGCGCAATTTATCCATAGAGATAGCGGAGGCCATCACGCCGCTGCCGGTGTACGGCATGCCGATCAAATCCAGAAGCCCCTGCAGGGTGCCGTCTTCGCCGCCGCGACCATGCAAAGCGATAAAGACTTTATCGAAGCCCATGGCTTTTAATTGCGTCACGTCAACCTCTTTTGGGTCGACCAGCTGCGCATTGACGCCACCTTCGCGCAGGCCCGCCAGCACGGCCGCGCCGGAATTCAGGGAAACCTCGCGCTCGGCGGAGGTGCCGCCAGACAGGACAGCAATCTTATCAGCCATGATGCTCATCCTCCTGGGTTTGCGGCTTCAGTTTGATTTCAGCTAAGGTACGGGCGATCTTGCCGATATTTCCCGCACCCTGAATCAGAATCAAATCGTTACCCGTCAGGACCGGTGCCAGAATTTCCGCCACCAGTGCAGGGTCAGAAACCAGAATAGGGTCAACTTTACCGCGTCCACGGATGGTACGACACAGGGAACGGCTGTCAGCACCCGGAATCGGCGTCTCGCCTGCGGCGTACACGTCCAGCATTAACAGGGTGTCTACCTGTGACAGGACGCTGGCGAAATCGTCGTACAGATCGCGCGTACGCGTGAAGCGGTGCGGCTGGAAGATCATCACCAGATTTTTGTCCGGCCAGCCTGCACGTGCGGCTTTAATGGTGGCGTCGACTTCGGTCGGATGGTGGCCGTAGTCGTCCACCAGCATCGCAGTGCCGGCTTTACCGTTCACGGCGTCCAGAGGGAATTCACCGAGGAAGTCGAAGCGACGGCCGGTGCCCTGGAAGCTTTCCAGCGCGCGCAGAATGGCATCATCATCAATGCCTTCTTCCGTCGCGACGGCCACAGCCGCTGCGGCATTGAGGGCGTTATGGCGACCTGGCGCATTCAGCGTGACGTGCAGCAGCTCTTTGTCCTGACGCGCCAGCGTGAAGTGCCCCTGCGCACCAATCTGTTTGTACTCTTCCACGCGGACGTCAGCGTCTTCGCTAAAGCCGTAAGTGGTGATTTGACGACCCACGCGCGGCAGCAGCTCGCGGATCACCGGATCGTCTACGCACATTACCGCGCGTCCATAGAACGGCAGGTTGTGCAGGAAGTTGATGAAGGTCTGCTTTAAGTTCTCGAAGTCGCCCTGGTAGGTATCCATATGGTCAGCTTCGATGTTAGTGACAATCGCCACCATCGGCTGCAGGTGCAGGAACGACGCGTCGCTCTCATCCGCTTCAGCAATCAGGTAACGACTGTGGCCCAGACGCGCGTGTACGCCCGCGGCTTTGACCAGACCGCCGTTGACGAACGTCGGGTCGAGACCCGCTTCCGCATAAATACTGGAGACCATCGCCGTGGTCGTGGTTTTACCGTGGGTCCCGGCAATGGCGATGCCGTGACGGAAACGCATCAGTTCCGCCAGCATTTCTGCACGGCGGATCACCGGAATGCGCGCGTCGTGCGCGGCAACAATTTCCGGGTTGTCAGAGGAGATGGCGCTGGAGACCACCACCACGCTCGCATCGCGCACATTTTCTGGACGATGGTTGAAATAGATAGTCGCCCCAAGCGACGCCAGCTGCTGCGTAACAGGGTTTGGCGCCAGGTCAGACCCGCTGATCTGATAACCTTCGTTAGCTAACACTTCGGCAATACCGCCCATGCCAGCACCACCGATGCCAACAAAGTGAATGTGCCGGACGCGACGCATCTCGGGCACGATTGAACGCAGTTTTGCCAGTTGTTGTGTATTCATTCTCTAAACGCCATCGACTACTTAAAATTCGTGCAGCGCAAAACGCGCTGCGAGGGTTAAGCCTGGGCTGCCAGGCTCACTTCTTTTGCCACCCGTTCCGTCGCATCAGGGATAGCGGCCGCGCGCGCGCGTTGCGCCATCTCCAGCAGTGCGTCTCTGTTCCAGCCCGCCAGGGTGGTGGCGACCGCGTCGGCGGTAAATTGTGGCTGCTCAAATATCTTCGCGGCACCGGCTTTCTCAAGCGGCAGCGCATTCCAGTACTGCTGTCTGTCTTTGTGCTGGAACGGCACAAACAGGGCCGGCAAACCGGCGGCGGCGATCTCGCTCACCGTCAGCGCGCCTGAACGACAGACCACGACATCGGCCCAGGCATACGCTGCCGCCATGTCGTCGATAAACTCTGTGACTTTATGCTGCGGCTGGCCTTCGTCTGCGTAAGCTTGCTCAACGGTCTGCTGAGCGCCTTTTCCGCTCTGGTGCCAGATCGTCACGGTATCCCCCAGCTTTGCGGCAACCTGCGGCATCGTCTGGTTTAAAATGCGTGCGCCCTGAGAGCCGCCGACGACCAGTACACGAACCGGCCCTTCACGGCCCATCAGGCGAGCATCCGGCAGCGGGAGCGCCAGCACGTCGACACGCACCGGGTTACCCACCACGTCCGCTTTCGGGAACGCACCGGGAAACGCCTGCATAACTTTGGTAGCGATTTTCGCCAGCCACTTGTTGGTCAGACCGGCAATACCGTTCTGTTCATGCAGCACGACGGGAATGCCTAACGACCACGCCGCCAGCCCGCCAGGACCAGAGACATAGCCGCCCATGCCCAGCACCACATCTGGCTTAAAGCGCTTCATGATGGTGCGCGCCTGACGCCAGGCGTTAAAAATACGCACCGGAGCCAGCAGCATTGCCTTGAGGCCTTTGCCCCGAAGGCCGGAAATACGAATAAAGTCGATCTCGATACCGTGCTTCGGCACCAGGTCGGCTTCCATGCGGTCTGCGGTTCCCAGCCAGCGTACCTGCCAGCCCTGATCCATTAAATGGTGCGCAACCGCCAGTCCCGGGAACACGTGTCCGCCGGTACCGCCTGCCATCACCATTAACCGCTTCGGTTGATTCATCGTGAACCTCGTGTAAACGCCTGGGCTTTTTCCAGACGCGTTTCATAATCTATACGCAACAAAAACATGATGGCCGTCGACATAATCAACAGACTCGAACCACCATAACTGATCAACGGCAGCGTCAGACCTTTGGTCGGCAGCATACCTGCTGCGGCCCCGACGTTAACCAATGCCTGGAAGCTAAACCAGATACCAATTGAACAGGCTAAGAATCCTGAGAAGCGGTGATCGATCTCCAGCGCTTTCCGGCCGATAGACATGGCGCGGAAAGCGACGAAGAATACCATTAAAAGCGCTAATACCACACCGATATAACCCAGTTCTTCCGCAATAATGGAGAAGATGAAGTCAGTGTGCGCTTCCGGTAAATACTCCAGTTTCTGTACCGAGTTACCCAGCCCTTGCCCCCAGACTTCACCGCGACCAAAGGCCATCAGCGACTGCGTCAGCTGATAGCCGCTGCCGAACGGATCTTCCCACGGGTTCCAGAACGAGGTCACACGGCGAATACGGTAAGGCTCGGCGAGGATCAGCAGCACAACCGCTGAAATACCCATCCCGATGATAGCGATGAACTGCCACAGCTTCGCACCCGCCAGGAACAGCATGGCCAGAGTGGTAACGAACAGCACGACAACGGTACCGAGGTCAGGCTGCGCCAGCAGTAATACCGCCAGCACCAGAATCACGCCCATCGGTTTTAAGAAGCCGCGCAGGTTGTTACGCACTTCATCAACCTTACGCACCAGGTAGTTAGCCAGGTAGCAGAACAGGGAGAGCTTGGTAAATTCCGCAGGCTGAATGCGCAGCGGGCCAAAGGCGATCCAGCGTGATGCCCCGTTAACAGAGCTCCCCACCACCAGTACGATCAGCAGCATAATAATCGAGGCGATCAGCATCGCCGTACTGTGCCGCTGCCAGAACTCCATCGGCAGGCGCAAGGTCACAAGCGCCAGGCAGAACGCCAGGATGATGTAAAGACCATCACGCTTGGCAAACAGGAAAGGATCGTTCGCCAGACGCTGCCCGACGGGCATTGACGCTGACGTCACCATAATAAAGCCTACCGCCGCCAGCCCCATGGTGAGCCAGAACAGGGTGCGATCGTACATGACCAGGCTGTCGTTATCTTTTTGACGAGAGCCCATCACCCAGCCTTTGAGCGCCGCAAACACCCATGCCAGGATCCCAAATCCTGGCAGGCGCGGCATTTTCAGGCGAGGGAGAGATAAACGCATTAGCCTAACTCCTTCGCCAGGCGGGTAAAGACATCACCACGCTGTTCGAAATTCTTGAATTGATCGAGGCTGGCACAGGCCGGAGAGAGCAGCACCATATCGCCTGGCTTCACGCGAGGTGCAATCAGCCGCATCGCCTGTTCCATGGTTTCGGTTTGCTCGGCAACCTCAGGGCGCAGTTCAGCCAGCTCGCTGCCGTCACGGCCGAAGCAGTACAGGCGGATGTTATCTCCGGCGAGATACGGCTTCAGGGAGGAGAAATCAGCTGATTTACCGTCGCCGCCCAGCAGTAAATGCAGGGTGCCGTCAACGTGCAGACCGTTCAGCGCGGCCTCCGTGCTTCCGACGTTGGTGGCTTTGGAGTCGTTAATCCAGCGCACGCCGTTGTGCTCCAGCGCCAGCTGGAAACGGTGTGCCAGGCCAGAAAACGTGGTTAACGCTTTCAGGCTGGAGGAGCGCGGCAGCCCTACTGCATCCGCCAGCGCCAGCGCCGCCAGGGCATTGGTATAGTTGTGCTGACCAGTGAGCTTCATCTCTTTCACGTTCAGCACTTTCTCACCCTTCACGCGCAGCCAGGTTTCGCCCAGCTGACGGTTCAGGTGGTAATCCCCCATCGTGATACCGAAGCTGATACAGCGATCGTCCGCGCCACGCACGGGCATGGTCAGCGCGTCATCGGCGTTTACAACGCAGACTTTGGCATTTTCATACACGCGCAGCTTGGCGGCACGGTACTGCTGCAGACCAAATGGATACCGATCCATATGATCTTCAGTCACGTTGAGGATCGTCGCAGCCGCAGCATGCAGGCTGGAGGTGGTTTCCAGCTGGAAGCTGGAAAGCTCGAGAACATACAGCTCGCAGCCTTTGTCCAGCAGCATCAGAGCAGGTAAACCAATGTTACCGCCAACCCCGACGTTCATTCCCGCCGCTTTCGCCATTTCACCCACCAGGGTGGTGACGGTGCTTTTACCGTTAGAACCGGTAATGGCGATAACGGGTGCCTGCGCTTCGCGGCAGAACAGTTCGATATCGCCGACAATCTCAACGCCCGCATCCGCGGCAGCGCTCAGCGAAGGATGCGCCAGCGCCATACCCGGGCTGGCGACAATCAGATCGGCTGCCAGCAGCCAGTCATCATTCAGACCACCAAGGTGGCGTTCAACCTGTTCCGGCAGTTTGTCCAGACCCGGCGGAGAGACACGCGTATCCATCACGCGTGGCGTCACGCCGCGTGCGAGGAAAAAGTCCACGCAGGAGAGCCCCGTGAGGCCCAACCCGATGATAACGACTTTTTTGCCCTGGTAATCTGCCATGATTAACGTACCTTCAGCGTAGCCAGGCCAATCAGCACCAGCATCAGCGAAATAATCCAGAAGCGCACAATCACGCGCGGCTCCGGCCAGCCTTTCAGTTCATAGTGGTGGTGAATCGGCGCCATACGGAAGATGCGCTGACCGCGCAGCTTGAAGGAACCGACCTGCAAAATCACCGACAGGGTTTCAACCACAAACACGCCGCCCATGATCACCAGCAGGAACTCCTGACGCAGCAGTACGGCGATAATGCCGAGCGCACCGCCCAAAGCCAGGGAACCGACGTCTCCCATGAAGACCTGCGCCGGATAGGTGTTGAACCACAGGAAGCCCAGCCCCGCGCCGACAATCGCCGTACAGACGATCACCAGCTCACCCGCGTGGCGCAGATAAGGGATGTGCAGATAATTTGCAAAGTTCATGTTACCGGTCGCCCACGCCACCAGCGCAAAACCGGCGGCCACAAAGACGGTTGGCATAATCGCCAGGCCATCCAGACCGTCGGTCAGGTTAACGGCGTTGCCGGTACCGACAATCACAAAGTAGGCCAGCAGGATGTAGAACAGCCCCAGCTGCGGCATCACGTCTTTAAAGAATGGCACGACCAGCTCGGTGGCTGGCGTATCTTTCCCGGCCAGATACAGCGCGAAGGCCACGCCCAGCGCGATCACCGACATCCAGAAATATTTCCAGCGCGCAATCAGGCCTTTGGTATCTTTGCGGACGACTTTGCGGTAATCATCCACAAAACCGATGATCCCGTAACCCACCAGTACCGTCAGAACGCACCAGACGTACGGGTTGGAGGGATAGGCCCACAGCAACACGGAAACGACGATGGCGGTCAGGATCATGATCCCGCCCATGGTCGGCGTGCCGCGCTTGCTGAAGTGCGATTCCGGACCGTCGTTACGCACAACCTGGCCGAAAGAGAGTTTTTGCAGACGGGCAATCATGCGCGGGCCCATCCACAACGAGATGAACAGCGCAGTCAGCAGGCTGACGATGGCGCGAAACGTCAGATACGAAAAGACGTTAAAGCCTGAATAATATTTGACCAAATGTTCGGCCAGCCAAACTAACATGTCCCGTTCTCCTGTAATGCGTGCACAACCTCTTCCATGGCGGCACTACGTGAACCTTTCACTAACACAGTCACAATTTGTTTTTCTGTAATCAACGCCTTAAGGCGCGCTATCAACGCGGCTTTATCAGCAAAATGCTCGCCAACGCCGCTGGCTTGGCTAATCGCCTGGCTCAGTTTTCCTGCGCTCAGCACGCAGTCCAGCCCCGCCGCTTTCGCCGCTTCACCGACCTGGGTATGGCAGGCTTCGCTTTCGTCGCCCAGCTCTGCCATATCGCCCACCACCATGATGCGGTAGCCCGGCATTTCAGATAACACCTGCACCGCCGCCGTCATCGAGCCCACATTCGCGTTGTAGGAGTCATCAAGCAGCAGCTTGTTTTCCGAAAGCTGAATCGGGAACAGACGCCCCGGCACGGCTTTCAGGTTCGCCAACCCGGTCTTAATCGCTTCATGCGACGCGCCCACTGCCGTCGACAGCGCCGCCGCCGCAAGCGCATTGGCGATGTTATGGCGCCCCGGCAGCGGCAGCAGCACATCTACGCCACCCTTTGGGGTGGTGAGGGTGAACTCCGTGCCGTGCGACGTCACGTGGATATTGGTCGCGGTAAAATCACTGTTGGCCGCATTCGGCGAGAAGCGCCAGGTTTTACGCGAACCAATGATGCTTTGCCAGTTCAGCCAGTCGTTGTTGTCGGCGTTCAGGATGGCGATACCGTCATCCGGCAGACCGGTGTAAATCTCACCTTTGGCTTTCGCTACGCCTTCCAGCGAGCCAAAACCTTCCAGATGCGCCGCCGCGAGGTTATTGACCAGCGCGGCTTCCGGGCGAGTCAGGCTCACGGTCCAGGCGATTTCGCCCTGGTGGTTTGCCCCTAACTCGATCACCGCAAATTCATGTTCTTTGGTCAGGCGGAGTAACGTCATCGGCACGCCGATGTCATTATTGAGGTTGCCCGCGGTATAAAGCGTATTCCCGCACTGGCTGAGGATCGCCGCCGTCATCTCTTTCACCGACGTCTTGCCTGATGAACCGGTCAAGGCGACAACGCGAGTAGGGACCTGCTGACGAACCCAGGCGGCCAGCTCACCGAACGCGAGACGCGTATCGTTCACCACAATTTGTGGCAGCTCGATATCGAGCTTGCGGCTGACGAGCAGCGCACCAGCACCGTTCTCTTTGGCCTGTTTCGCAAAATCATGCGCGTCAAAACGCTCGCCTTTCAGCGCCACAAACAGACAGCCCGCGGTGATTTTGCGGGTGTCCGTCGTTACGGCATCAATGGTCAGGTCCTGCCCGTGCAGGTCGCCCTGCAGGATGGCAGCAGCCTGGCTTAACGTGATGCTAATCATGCCACGACTCCCAGCAGGCGTGCTGCCGTTACGCGGTCCGAGTAGTCCAGACGGCGATTGCCAACGATCTGATAATCTTCATGGCCTTTGCCCGCCAGCAGGACAACATCATTCTCCTGCGCCTGCATGATGGTGTTGGTCACGGCTTCCGCACGCCCTTCCACCACGCGAGCGCGGCCCGCGTCCAGCATGCCCGCCAGAATGTCATTAATGATGGCGCGCGGCTCTTCGGTACGCGGGTTGTCATCGGTCACAACCGGAATATCTGCGAACTGCTCGGCAATAGCCCCCATCAGCGGGCGTTTGCCTTTATCGCGATCGCCGCCGCAGCCAAACACGCACCAGAGCTTACCGGCGCAGTGCAGGCGCGCCGCTTCCAGTGCTTTTTCCAGCGCATCCGGCGTGTGGGCATAATCAACCACAACGGTCGGCTTGCCCGGCGCGCTGAACACTTCCATACGGCCGCAAACCGGCTGCAGACGCGCTGAGGTTTTCAGCAGTTCAGCCATCGGATAACCCAGCGCCAGCAGCGTCGCCAGCGCCAGCAGAAGGTTGCTGACGTTAAACGCGCCCATCAGGCGGCTTTCAATTTCGCCTTCACCCCAGGAAGAGGAAAAGCGGATTGTCGCCCCGCTGTCGTGATAATTCACCTCAACCGCCTTCAGCCAGCGGCCGTGGCAGTTCGGATTAATATGGTCTTCCATCGACACCGCAACCGCATCCGGCAGCTTCGCCAGCCAGCGGCGGCCCACTTCGTCGTCGGCGTTGATGATGGCTTGTCCGTAATGGTGAGTGGAGAACAGCAGCCATTTCGCGGCTTCGTAATGCTCCATATCACCGTGATAATCAAGATGATCGCGGCTCAGGTTAGTAAACACGGAAGCGGCAAATTTCAGCGCCGCGACGCGGTGCTGAACCAGACCGTGCGAAGAGACTTCCATCGCAGCAAAGGTTGCCCCCTGCCCTGCCAGACCGGCAAGCACATGCTGTACGTCTACCGCCGAGCCGGTAGTGTTTTCCGTCGGGCTCACTTTGCCGAGCAGGCCGTTACCCACGGTCCCCATCACCGCACCGGTTTCACCCAGCAGCTGGGCCCACTGCGCCATCAGCTGCGTGGTGGTGGTTTTACCGTTGGTACCCGTGACACCTACCAGGCGCAGCTGGTCGGAAGGTTCGTGATAAAAACGTCCTGCCAGCGCGGAAAGACGCTCGTTTAACTGGCTGAGATAGATGACCGGCACCCCGTGCATTTCACGAATCTCACCGTCGGTTGCCTCATCTTTGGCCTCAGCAATAATGGCAGCCACACCTTGCGCAATCGCCTGCGGGATATAACGACGCCCGTCCGCCTGATGACCGACCACCGCCACAAAAAGATCGCCAGAAGCAGCCACGCGGCTGTCCAGCACCATCTCTCGCAGTGCTCGCTCCGGTGCATTTGGCACCCACGGAGCGAGAAGGTCGCGCAAATTACGATCTGCCACCTGTACCCTCGCCTTGATTAATTACAAATTCACTTTTTTCGCCCGTCGCCAGCGCATCCGGTTCGATGTTCATGGTGCGTAACACGCCGCCCATGATAGCCCCGAACACAGGCGCGGAGACGGCGCCGCCGTAGTATTTACCCGCCTGTGGATCATTTATCACGACCACCAGCGCAAAACGCGGATTGCTTGCAGGCGCAACGCCTGCGGTATAGGCAATGTATTTGTTGATATAGCGGCCGTCCGGCCCTACTTTTTTCGCCGTACCGGTTTTGATGGCGATGCGATAACCTTTGATTGCCGCCTTAACGCCGCCGCCGCCGGGCAGCGCCACGCTTTCCATCATATGAACAACCGTACGGACGGTTGATTCCGGGAAGATACGCTCGCCGGGAACCGGTGGATCAACTTTGGTAATCGACAGCGGACGATAAACGCCATAGCTGCCGATCGTTGCGTAGACTCGCGCTAACTGTAACGGTGTCACCATTAGCCCGTAGCCGAAAGAGAAGGTGGCCCTCTCTATGTCAGACCACCGTTGTTTTTGAGGATATAAGCCACTGCGTTCTCCGACCAACCCCAAATTGGTCGCCTTTCCAAGCCCAAAACGTGAGTAAGTCTCTACTAACGCTGAGGACGGCATCGCTAACGCCAGCTTTGAAACACCGACGTTACTCGACTTCTGTAACACCCCGGTCAGGGTCAATTCGCTGTAGCGCGCCACGTCTTTGATCTCGTGGCCGTTAATTCGGTATGGAATGGTATTCAGGACGGTATTTTCATTGACGATACCGCGCTGAAGGGCAGTCATGACCACCATCGGCTTAACGGTCGAACCCGGCTCAAACACGTCGGTGATGGTACGGTTACGCATAATATCCTTCTGCGTACCGGTGAGATTGTTAGGGTTGTAGGACGGGCTATTGGCCATCGCCAGCACTTCACCCGTGTTGACGTCGACTAAAACGGCACTGCCCGATTCCGCTTTGTTGAAGGCCACGGCATTGTTCAGCTCGCGGTAAACCAGCGCCTGTAACCGCTCATCAATACTCAGGGCAAGGTTGTGTGCGGCCTGGCTGTCCGTAGAGGATATATCCTCGATCACGCGACCATAGCGGTCCTTACGCACAATACGCTCGCCGGGCTGACCGGTGAGCCATTTATCAAAGCTTTTTTCAACGCCCTCAATCCCCTGGCTATCAACGTTAGTAAAGCCAATGAGGTGAGCAGTCACTTCGCCGGATGGATAGTAACGACGGGATTCTTCACGCAGATGGATCCCCGGCAACTTCAATTTTTTGATGTAGTCCGCCATGTCAGGGTTCACCTGACGTGCCAGATAGATAAACCGCCCTCTCGGGTTCGTATTTACGCGTGAAGCTAACTGGTCCAGCGGCATCTTCAGCGCATCCGCAAGGGCCTTCCAGCGGTTATCAAGCGTGATACCGCCGGCGTCATGCAGTTCTTTAGGATCGGCCCAGATCGCCTTCACCGGCACGCTCACCGCCAGCGGACGACCCGAGCGGTCCGTGATCATCCCGCGGGATGTCGACACTTCCTGGACGCGCAGAGAGCGCATATCGCCCTGGCGTACCAGCATGTCAGGGGCGATGATTTGCAGCCAGGCCACGCGTCCCAGCAGGAAACCCAGCGCCAGTAAAATGCAGCCGCAAAGCAACGCAAAACGCCAACTAACAAAGTTGGCCTGTTCTTCCTGACGTTTTGGTTTTAGCGTTTTTGCCGCTGCTTTCATGCGTCGCGTTTTCCCTTATTTTTGTACTACGATATTTTCCTGCGAAGGATCAACATGCTGCAGCTGCAGCTTTTCCGTTGCGATCCGTTCAACCCGGCTGTGATCGCCGAGCGCGTTTTCTTCAAGGATCAGATTTCGCCATTCAATATCCAGCGCATCGCGTTCCAGTACCATCTGCTCGCGTTGCGCAGTCAATAAACGTGTATGGTGGGCGGTGGTCACCACCGTAACTGCCGTGACAATGATGCAAATGAACAGACAGAGTGGCAGTTTCCCAAACCGCAAAAGATCGTCGCCGATCACGCCAGGCAAGGCATGGCGCTCGTTGCTTCCTAACGAATCCTTAACTTTGCTTAGGGTCTCTGTCACTCTGCCGATCATGCGTTCGTCCTCTCTGCAACACGCAGCACTGAACTACGGGCGCGTGGATTCTCTGCCACTTCTTCTTCGCCCGGCATCAACTTGCCTAATGCTCGCAACTGACGGCCACCCAGCTTCCTGAGTTGTTCTTCCGTCATCGGCAGCCCCGCAGGCACCTGTGGACCGCGGCTTTGCTCACGCATAAAGCGTTTCACAATACGGTCTTCCAGCGAATGGAAGCTGATGATGGATAACCGCCCACCCGGGGCCAGCACGTCGAGCGAGCTTTTTAGCGCCAGCTCTATTTCCTCCAGTTCACTGTTTACCCAGATGCGAACCGCCTGGAAGGTACGGGTCGCGGGATGTTTGTGCTTATCCTTCACCGGTGTCGCCGCCGCGATCACTTCGGCCAACTCTTTGGTGCGGGTCATGGGCTCAATGCGATTGCGCTCAACGATGGCGCGCGCAATACGTTTGCCAAAGCGCTCTTCGCCGAACGTTTTGATGACCCATGCAATATCTGCTTCGTCAGCGGTCTGTAACCACTCAGCGGCAGACTGACCGCGCGTCGGGTCCATACGCATATCCAGCGGACCATCACGCATAAAGGAGAAACCACGTTCAGCATCATCAAGTTGGGGTGAAGAGACGCCAAGATCGAGAAGAATCCCGTCGATCTTGCCCGTCAGGCCACGCTCGGCAACATAATCCGCGAGCGCAGAGAAAGGTCCATGCACGATGGAAAAGCGTGGGTCATTGATGGTTTGTGCAACGGCAATTGCCTGCGGATCGCGATCGATTGCCAGCAGACGTCCTTCCTCTCCAAGCTGGGAGAGAATCAAACGCGAGTGACCACCGCGACCAAACGTGCCATCAATGTAGATGCCATCCGGACGAATATTCAGACCGTTTACAGCCTCGTCCAGTAACACCGTTTTGTGTTTATAATTTTCCATCATATTTATAGAGACAAGTCCTGCAGCCGTTCCGATAATGTCGCGGAATCAGACTGCTCAGCGTCGATATCTTCCTTGACCTGTTGATACCAGGTCGTTTCATCCCACAGTTCAAACTTGTTGAACTGCCCGACCAGCATCACTTCTTTGGTCAGACCGGCATGTTGCCGCAACACAGGGGCAATCAGTAACCGCCCTGCGTTATCCATCTGACATTCACTGGCATGTCCCAATAACAGCCGCTGCACGCGGCGTTCTTGCGGGTTCATGCTCGACAGTCGCGACAGCTTTTGCTCAATAATTTCCCATTCAGGCAAGGGGTAAAGCAGCAGGCAGGGGGAGTTAATGTCAATGGTGCAAACCATTTGACCCGCAGCGTTCTCAATCAGCTGGTCGCGGTATCGGGTTGGTACCGATAAACGCCCTTTGCTGTCGAGATTGACTAACGTTGCTCCACGGAACATGCCAGTCTCACCCCTCCTCACCACTTTAACCCACAAATTCCCACCTAAAGGAGTTTACGGAGCGAGGGAAAAGCTTGTCAAGCCAGGACTCTCCCTATAAGGACCCGAAAGCCCTCTATTTACAGAGATAAACAGTCCTGGTTAATAACTGCACAACTGGCGAGGCAAAATTAACGTTATGAATATTTGTAAGAAAAAAACCGAATATGCACACTAGCGTTAAAGCTCACTCAATATCATCGCAGATAAATATAAAATGTCAGTTTGCGACGCGGGCAGCATTTTATGACAGATTCTCAGGGGATAACAGCGCCAGATTCATCCAGGTGCCCGGTAAGCGCGGAGGTTGCCACGTAAGCTGGAGCAGTAAGAGGAAAAACGTCTGAATATTCATCGACCGAAGAGGGTTTGTAACAAAATTATACAAAGATAGCTGTTTAAAATCGCCCGGATGTTCTTTAAAAGGACAATTTAAATGCCAGAATGAATTAAAAAAATAGGCGATTACGATCCCGCAAGAATTATCCTAATTTCTCTCCGGGAATTATCTGCACGAATAATCACAGCAAAATGGGGCAGATTTCTCCGCCCCGGTCATTTCATTTTTGGCGGCTTAAAATTCCGCGATGGTAGAGATTACGTTTGATACGCGTCAGACCCGGCTTCGGTTTGCGCGGCTCATCCAGGCTTGCCAGCACAATCTCAAGCACGCGTTCAGCCACATCGCGGTGACGCTGTGCTACCGCCAGCACCGGGCACTGCAGGAAGTCGAGCAGCTCATTATCCCCGAACGTGGCAATTGCCAGGTCGGAGGGCAGTTTACCTTCACGACGTAAGGTCACATCCATGACACCCTGCAACAGCGCAAATGACGTGGTGAACAGCGCCTGAGGCATCGGATGCGTTTCCAGCCATTTCTCAAACAGCTGCGCTGCGGCTTCACGTTCGTAGCTGTTGGCATAGAGGTAGTGAACCTCGCGCGGATCGTCTTTCCAGGCGGTTCTGAATCCCTGCTCGCGCAGGAAGCTCACGGAAAGCTCGGGCAACGCGCCAAGATACAGCACCGTTTCAGCGGGGAACGTTCTCAGCTCTGCGGCCAGCATTTCTGCATCATCCTGATCCGCACCCACGACGCTGGTGAAATGCTCGCGATCGAGCGCGCGATCCAGCGCAACGATTGGGAATGGGTCGTTCGCCCAGCGCTGGTAGAACGGATGCTCTGGCGGCAAGGAGGTCGACACGATGATGGCATCCACCTGGCGCTGGAGCAGATGCTCAATGCAACGCATTTCGTTGTCGGGCTGGTCTTCCGAGCAGGCAATCAGCAATTGATAGCCGCGCTGGCGCGCCTGACGTTCAAGATAGTTGGCGATACGGGTATAGCTGGTGTTTTCCAGGTCAGGGATCACCAGACCAATAGAGCGGGTACGCCCGGCACGCAGACCGGCTGCGACAGCATTCGGATGGTAGTTATGCTCACGAACCACCGCCATAACTTTTTCAACGGTCTTGTCGCTGACACGGTACTGCTTTGCTTTACCGTTAATCACATAGCTGGCCGTTGTTCGTGACACGCCGGCTAGCCGGGCGATTTCATCCAGTTTCACAATTGCCCCTTAAAAAAAGAAAAGAGTCCATGGCCCTGTCAAGGTTATGGTTAAATCTTTTAACATCTAAACGCAGAAAAGACTTCGCGGCAACCGCTTTTATCTGCGTTGTCGGCTGATTACGCAAAAAAAGCCCGGCTTTGGTGACCGGGCAGAAAGAGGCGAACCTTTTTGACAACTAACGCATGATTTTCTCGCCGCGTGACAGACCTACGACACCCGATCTCGCCACCTCGACAATTTTTGCGACGTCCCGCACGGACGCGAGGAAAGCATCCAGCTTGTCGCTTGTCCCGGCCAGCTGCACCGTATAAAGAGAAGGCGTGACGTCGATAATTTGTCCGCGGAAAATATCCGCATTGCGTTTGACTTCATCACGCCCGTAGCCACTGGCCTGGATTTTCACCAGCATGACCTCACGTTCAACGTAGGCCCCCTGCCCCAGCTCGCTCACGCGCAGTACGTCGACCAGCTTATGCAGCTGTTTTTCAATTTGCTCAAGCACTTTGGCATCGCCGACGGTTTGGATCGTCATGCGCGACAGCGTCGGGTCTTCCGTCGGGGCAACAGTCAGGCTTTCAATGTTATAGCCGCGCTGCGCAAAAAGGCCAATGACGCGCGACAGTGCGCCAGACTCGTTTTCCAGTAAAACAGATAATATCCGGCGCATATCAGGTTCTCTCCGTTTTGCTTAACCACATTTCATCCATACCACCACCACGAATATGCATCGGATAAACGTGCTCGGTCCCATCAACAATCACATCCATAAAGACGAGGCGGTTGTTTTTAACGTGCTCAAGCGCTTGCGCGAGCTTCGTCTCCAGCTCAGCCGGATCGGTCACCCGCATGCCTACATGACCATAAGCTTCAGCAAGACGAACAAAATCCGGCAGCGATTTCATGTATGACTGAGAGTGGCGGCCAGAGTAGATCATATCCTGCCACTGCTTCACCATACCGAGATACCCGTTATTCAGGTTCAGCACCAGTACCGGCAGTTCATATTGCAGCGCGGTAGACAGCTCCTGAATGTTCATCTGAATACTGCCGTCCCCCGTCACGCAGACGACGGTTTCATTCGGCAGCGCCAGCTTCACGCCCAGCGCGGCAGGCAGTCCAAAGCCCATGGTTCCTAAACCACCGGAGTTGATCCAATGTCGCGGTTTATCAAACGGGTAATACAGGGCGGCAAACATCTGATGCTGCCCCACGTCTGAGGTCACGTACGCCTCACCTTTCGTCAGTCGCCACACCGCTTCAATGACCGCCTGCGGCTTAATGTTTTCACTTTGCGTGTCATATTTCAGGCACTGACGCGCGCGCCACTGTTCAATCTGCTGCCACCAGTCGCGGATCTCATCCAGCGGCTGGGTTGCACTCTCCTGGGTCAGCAGGTCCAGCATTTGCTCCAGAACCTGACGGGCATCGCCGACGATCGGCACATCAGCCGACACCGTTTTTGAAATTGACGTTGGATCGATATCAATGTGCAGCACGGTGGCGTTCGGACAATACTTCGCCAGGTTGTTGGTGGTGCGATCGTCAAAGCGCACGCCGACGGCAAAGATCACATCGGAATGATGCATTGTCATGTTGGCTTCATAGGTACCGTGCATACCCAGCATCCCCAGCGCCTGACGATGGGTGGCAGGGAACGCCCCCAGCCCCATCAGCGACGACGCAACGGGAAGGTTAAGCTTTTCAATCAGTTCACGAAGCTGGGCTTCACAGGCAGAGTTGATCGCCCCGCCACCGACATAGACCACCGGTTTTTTGGCGGCCAGAAGCGTTTGCAACGCTCGCTTGATCTGACCTTTATGCCCCTGCGTTGTTGGGTTATAAGAGCGCATGCTGACCGATTCCGGCCAGACATAAGGCAGCTTGTTTGCCGGGTTGAGAATATCTTTAGGCAGATCGACCACCACCGGTCCCGGACGTCCGCTCGCCGCCAGCCAGAAGGCTTTTTTCAGTACGCCGGGAATGTCTTCTGTTTGCTTGACCAGAAAGCTGTGCTTCACAACGGGACGCGAAATCCCAACCATGTCGCACTCCTGAAACGCATCGTAGCCAATCAGTGAGGTTGCCACCTGCCCGGAGAGGATCACCAGCGGGATAGAGTCCATATAGGCCGTCGCAATCCCGGTAATGGCGTTTGTCGCGCCGGGGCCAGACGTGACTAACACCACGCCCACTTCACCCGTCGCACGTGCCAGGCCGTCAGCCATGTGTACCGCCGCCTGCTCGTGACGTACCAGAACATGGTCAATGCCCCCAACCGTATGCAGCGCATCATAAATATCGAGAACCGCACCGCCAGGGTAGCCGAACACTTGTTTTACGCCCTGATCGATCAGCGATCGAACGACCATTTCCGCGCCAGACAACATCTCCATGCTTTGCCTCCAGGCATTTTGTTATAGACGGACTGCCGAATTCATTTCCGCACCGTCTTACGATTGGGATGAACCAATCTTATATTTTGCAGAGTGTTCTTTACCTTAACCGCTCGTTATGAGGCAGGCAATTAGCAAACCCGGGGAGATAAACGGTGCGTAAAGCAGAAAAAGCAGCCGTTCACAGAAGATATGGTTAATTCCTCTGGGAATAGAGAATGAGGTGATAAATCATCGCTGAAAAGCGCGACAATGCAGGAAATCATCTATTTTTGCGTGCCGTAGAGCAGCCAAAAAAAATCATCACAGAACAAAATAGCAGTTATCTAAAAAAACTCAGGATAAATCACATAAAACAATGCGATTTATCCTGATGCGTTTACCGGCGACAGATGCCAACCAGCAACTCTTCCATCCACTGATGTCCTTTATCCCGGCCCGCTGCTTCATGCCAGGAAAGATAACAGGTACGGCTATTTAGCTTGAGCGGCAGAGGCAAAATTTGCAGATTTAAAGGATCAGAAAACTCTTCTGCCAGCCAGCGCGGCGCAATTGCCACCAGCTGTGTCTGGGAAACCACGTTTAATACGCTGACCATGGCCATGCCCTGATAAGCCACGCTCGCCTGTTTATCCGCAGTGTCATACCACGGCAGGCTAAAGGAAGCATATCTGTCGAGCGCAACAACGGCGTGTTGTTCGTTATAAACATCGTTTTCTCGCAGCGGAGAATTCAGGCGCGGGTGTTTTTTACTGGCGACCAAAACCATTTCATCTTTAAACAGCGGCACGCAGGAAAATTCCGGACGACGGAACTCTTCATACCCCAGAACGAATTCTATCTCCTGATAGCGTAACTGATGTTCTGTGTTTTGATTCAGGGATGATTTAAAAACAAGATTGATATTTGGTGCGATCTCTTCAACTTTATTATAGATAATCGACGTTAAATAATTATCTAAAGGGCTACAGACACAAAGATGGAACACGCGCTCGCTGCTTAAGGGTTCAAAGCCCGATCCCGGCAGCTCATTTTGGACCAGCTGCAACGCCTGACGAATGGAGCCAAACAGCTGGAATGCGCGCGCCGTAGGCTGGATCCCCCTCCCGTAGCGAACAAATAATTCGTCGTTAAACATAAGCTTAAGCCTGGCAACGGCATTACTCACGGCAGGTTGTGACATCCCCAAGGTTTGGGCAGCGCGGGTGATATTCTGTTCCTGCATGACAGCATCAAACACCGTCAGAAGATTCAGATCCACCGTGCGTAACTGCGGTTTAATCCCATCAGTAGCTTGAGGTTGTTTAATATTATTTTCTGGCACTTCTGACTCCACTGTCACGCTACACCCCTTTGCCAACGTACGGTAATAATCCTGAAAAATATCATTTATCATGCAAATACGATCAGCGAAAGAGAATTATTTAAAATTCGGAATAAATAAAGACTTTATATTAACGAAAATTAATGAGCAAAACTGATATGTTTGACTTTAGGATTTAAATGAAACCATAAATCAAACCAATATACAATTGCCGTCAGGTTAATGATGACTTAAGCATTATTAAACTGTTATTACCATCGCCCTACAGTTAGTTAACAACCTGTTATCTCTGTTCGCTTTTCAGCGTTTCGAAATAGATTCACTGCATTTATAACTTTATGATATCAAAACCCTTTAAGCACCAGGCATCCTCTTCAAAACATTTCACTCATTTTTAAACATTTATATTTATTGGTATCTGCAACTCTTTTCTCAAGTCCAAAATTAGACAATTAATCGGGTCAAAAAAGCTAAAACCAGCACAATTAGCTAAAGTGAATACCCTGTTGATTCCGTCTGTCGGGCCCGTTTTCATCCTCAGGGGTTGACATGAACAACCGTATCCAGTACCACTAAAAGCATATTGAATTTAACGGAGCACGATTCATGACACGCACCATTCGTTTCACCGGTCTACTACTACTAAACGCATCCACTGTGCGCGGTAGACTGGCGGGCGAAATTCAGCGTTGAATCGTCACCAGTAAGACTAAAAACCCGCGCCACTGCGCGGGTTTTTTTATGCTCGTAGCAAGGCGCCCTAAGACTGACAAGGACCTAACCCATGAGCCAGCAAGTCATTATTTTCGATACAACTTTACGTGACGGTGAACAGGCATTACAGGCAAGCCTGAGTGTAAAAGAGAAACTGCAGATAGCGCTGGCTCTCGAACGTATGGGTGTTGACGTGATGGAGGTCGGTTTCCCTGTCTCTTCCCCAGGTGATTTCGAATCCGTACAGACCATTGCGCGCACCATTAAAAACAGCCGCGTCTGTGCCCTGGCGCGCTGCGTAGAGAAAGACATCGACGTCGCCGCCGAGTCGCTGAAGGTCGCCGAAGCGTTCCGTATCCACACCTTTATTGCTACCTCGCCTATGCACATCGCAACCAAGCTGCGCAGCACGCTGGATGAGGTGATTGAGCGCGCGGTCTACATGGTTAAGCGCGCACGCAACTATACCGATGACGTTGAGTTCTCCTGTGAAGATGCGGGCCGTACGCCAATCGAAGACCTTGCGCGCGTTGTGGAAGCCGCCATCAACGCGGGCGCGAAAACCATCAACATCCCGGACACCGTCGGCTACACCATGCCGTTTGAGTTCTCCAACATCATCACCGGCCTGTATGACCGTGTGCCGAATATTGATAAAGCAATTATCTCCGTCCACACCCATGATGATTTGGGTCTGGCCGTAGGCAATGCCATCGCCGCCGTCCACGCTGGCGCGCGTCAGGTAGAAGGCGCGATGAACGGTATCGGCGAACGCGCGGGCAACTGTTCGCTGGAAGAAGTGATCATGGCGATCAAAGTGCGCAAAGACATCATGGACGTGCACACCCGCATCAATCACAACGAAATCTGGCGCACCAGCCAGACCGTCAGTCAGATTTGCAACATGCCCATTCCGGCTAACAAAGCGATTGTCGGTACCGGTGCCTTCGCGCACTCCTCCGGTATTCACCAGGATGGCGTCCTGAAGAATCGTGAAAACTACGAAATCATGACCCCGGAATCCATCGGCCTGAATCAGGTGCAGCTGAACCTGACCTCCCGTTCTGGTCGCGCAGCGGTTAAACATCGTATGGAAGAGATGGGTTATAAGGACAGCGATTACAACATGGATCAGCTGTACGACGCGTTCCTGAAACTGGCCGACAAGAAAGGTCAGGTGTTCGACTATGACCTGGAAGCGCTGGCCTTTATTAACAAGCAGCAGGAAGAGCCGGAGCACTTCCGTCTGGATTACTTCAACGTGCAGTCCGGCTCCAGCGACATCGCCACCGCCTCGGTCAAACTGGCCTGCGGCGATGAAATTAAAGCAGAGGCCGCTAACGGTAACGGCCCTGTCGATGCCATCTACCAGGCGATTAATCGCGTCACCGAGTACGACGTTGAGCTGGTGAAATATGACCTGACGGCCAAGGGCCACGGCAAAGATGCACTGGGTCAGGTCGACATAGTTGTTACCCACAATGGCCGCCGCTTCCATGGCGTGGGCCTGGCGACCGATATCGTTGAATCCTCCGCGAAAGCGATGGTGCACGTTCTGAACAACATCTGGCGCGCCGCCGAAGTCGAAAAAGAGTTGCAACGCAAAGCTCAGAATAAAGAGAACAACAAGGAAACCGTGTAATGTCGAAGAATTACCATATTGCTGTGTTGCCGGGCGACGGTATTGGTCCGGAAGTGATGGCACAGGCGCTGAAAGTACTGGAAGCCGTTCGCGCGCGTTTTGCGATGAAAATCACCACCAGCCACTACGACGTGGGCGGTATTGCGATTGATAACCACGGTACGCCGCTGCCGAAAGCGACCGTGGAAGGCTGCGAAAATGCCGATGCCGTGCTGTTTGGTTCCGTCGGTGGCCCGAAATGGGAACACCTGCCGCCGGCAGAGCAGCCAGAGCGCGGCGCGCTGCTGCCGCTGCGTAAACATTTCAAGCTGTTCAGCAACCTGCGTCCGGCGAAGCTGTATCAGGGTCTGGAAGAGTTCTGCCCGCTGCGCGCGGATATCGCCGCCAGCGGCTTCGACATTCTTTGCGTGCGTGAACTGACCGGCGGGATCTATTTCGGTCAACCAAAAGGACGCGAAGGCAGCGGACAACACGAGAAAGCGTTCGACACCGAGGTGTATCACCGTTTCGAAATCGAACGTATCGCCCACATCGCGTTCGAGTCGGCGCGCAAACGCCGCCATAAAGTGACCTCCATTGATAAAGCGAACGTGCTGCAGTCTTCCATTTTGTGGCGCGAGATCGTCAGTGAAGTTGCTAAGCAGTATCCGGACGTCGCGCTGTCGCACATGTACATCGACAACGCGACCATGCAGCTGATTAAAGATCCGTCCCAGTTTGACGTGCTGCTGTGCTCCAATCTGTTCGGTGATATTCTCTCTGACGAGTGCGCGATGATCACCGGCTCCATGGGCATGCTGCCCTCCGCAAGCCTGAATGAAGAAGGCTTTGGTCTGTACGAGCCTGCGGGCGGCTCCGCGCCGGATATTGCCGGTAAAAATATTGCTAACCCGATTGCGCAAATCCTCTCCCTGTCCCTGCTGCTGCGCTACAGCCTGGATGCAGGCGAGGCGGCAACCGCAATTGAAAACGCCATTAACCGGGCGTTAGAAGAAGGCGTCCGTACCGGCGATTTAGCACGCGGCACGGCGGCAGTCAGTACCGATGAAATGGGCGACATCATTGCCCGCTATGTCGCTGAAGGGGTGTAATCATGGCTAAGACGTTATATGAAAAGTTGTTTGATGCGCACGTTGTTTACGAGGCACCGAACGAAACCCCGCTGCTGTACATTGACCGTCATCTGGTACACGAAGTGACCTCTCCTCAGGCATTTGACGGCCTGCGCGCGCACAAGCGTCCGGTACGTCAGCCGGGTAAAACCTTCGCGACGATGGATCACAACGTTTCCACCCAGACCAAAGACATCAATGCCTCGGGTGAGATGGCGCGTATCCAGATGCAGGAGCTGATTAAGAACTGCAATGAATTTGGCGTTGAGCTGTACGACCTGAACCATCCGTATCAGGGCATCGTCCACGTGATGGGACCAGAGCAAGGGATCACCCTGCCGGGCATGACCATCGTTTGCGGTGACTCCCATACCGCGACCCACGGCGCGTTTGGCGCTCTGGCGTTCGGGATTGGCACTTCCGAGGTGGAACATGTGCTGGCAACGCAGACCCTGAAACAGGGCCGCGCCAAAACCATGAAGATTGAAGTGAAGGGTAAAGCCGCACCGGGTATTACCGCAAAAGACATCGTGCTGGCCATCATCGGTAAAACCGGCAGCGCAGG
The DNA here is from genome assembly GCF_055666685.1 of Enterobacter sp. E14S. Lineage (NCBI taxonomy): Bacteria > Pseudomonadati > Pseudomonadota > Gammaproteobacteria > Enterobacterales > Enterobacteriaceae > Enterobacter > Enterobacter sp. E14S. Next base: position 50,284 of record NZ_JBVODQ010000010.1, read on the forward strand.
CGGCACCGGTCACGTTGTTGAGTTCTGCGGGGAAGCCATCCAGGCGCTGAGCATGGAGGGACGCATGACCCTGTGCAATATGGCGATTGAGATGGGCGCAAAAGCCGGTCTGGTCGCGCCGGACGAAACCACCTTCAACTACGTGAAGGGTCGTCTGCACGCGCCGAAAGGTCAGAATTTTGACGACGCGGTAGCGTACTGGAAAACTCTGAAAACCGACGATGGCGCAGCCTTTGACACCGTCGTCACGCTGCAGGCAGAAGAGATTGCGCCTCAGGTGACCTGGGGCACCAATCCGGGCCAGGTAATTTCCGTTAACGACAATATCCCGGACCCGGCATCCTTTACCGATCCGGTCGAGCGCGCCAGTGCGGAAAAAGCGCTGGCCTACATGGGCCTGAAGCCCGGCGTGCCGTTGACCGAGGTCGCCATTGATAAAGTCTTTATCGGTTCCTGCACCAACTCCCGTATCGAAGATTTGCGTGCCGCAGCCGAGATTGCCAAAGGCCGCAAAGTGGCGCCAGGCGTTCAGGCGCTGGTGGTACCAGGCTCCGGCCCGGTGAAAGCCCAGGCGGAAGCCGAAGGTCTGGATAAGATCTTTATCGAAGCGGGCTTCGAGTGGCGTCTGCCCGGCTGCTCCATGTGTCTGGCCATGAACAACGATCGCCTGAATCCGGGCGAGCGCTGCGCCTCCACCAGCAACCGTAACTTTGAAGGCCGTCAGGGCCGCGGTGGGCGCACCCATCTGGTCAGCCCGGCAATGGCCGCCGCTGCGGCAGTCACCGGCCATTTCGCCGATATTCGCAGCCTGAAATAAGGAGACAATCATGGCAGAGAAATTTACCCAACATACGGGCCGGGTTGTCCCTCTGGACGCCGCTAACGTCGATACTGACGCTATTATTCCTAAACAGTTTCTGCAGAAAGTGACGCGTACCGGTTTTGGGGCACATCTGTTTAACGACTGGCGTTTCCTGGACGATAAGGGCGAAGTGCCTAATCCGGAATTCGTTCTGAACTTCCCGGAATACAAAGGCGCCTCCATTTTGCTGGCACGCGAAAACTTTGGCTGCGGCTCATCCCGTGAACACGCGCCGTGGGCGCTCACCGACTACGGTTTTAAAGTGGTCATTGCCCCAAGCTTCGCGGATATTTTTTACGGTAACAGCTTCAACAACCAGCTGTTGCCCGTCACGCTGAGCGATGAACAGGTCGATGAGTTGTTCGCGCTGGTTAAGGCGAATCCGGGCATTTCATTTGAAGTGGATCTGGAAGCAGAAGTGGTGAAAGCCGGGGATAAGACCTACAGCTTCAGCATTGATGCGTTCCGCCGTCACTGCATGCTGAACGGTCTGGACAGCATCGGTTTAACTCTCCAGCACGACGCGGCGATTGCCGCTTACGAAAACAAACAACCTGCATTTATGAAATAATCCTCCGGCCTGCAGTCCACTCTGCAGGCCGCGTTTTATCCCGATACCCACCCTTCTTCTGTAAATACTGCCCAAACCCAGCCAATAATGACGTTATATTTAATGTCAATTTAATGTTCCCTGCGCAAAATAATCGCTCAATCAGCTGGTAGCGGAAATAATCATGGAAAAGAAAAATGGCATTGAGTCTCATATCCGTTCTCGGGAAATACATAAATGCACATTAGTAAGCGTGATAATAAATAGTTTACTCACCGCCTTTCAGATACTTGCAGGAATATTTTCCGGCTCACAAGGTTTAATTGCTGATGGGATTCATTCTCTTTCCGATTTATCCTCCGACTTTGTCGTTCTGATTGCGAATAAAAAGAGTCAGAAAGCCTCTGATATCGATCATCATTATGGTCATCTGCGTTTCGAAAACGGTGCAAAGCTCATTATTGGCGCTATTCTGCTGCTTGTGGGGGTCGGGATGCTCTGGTCCGCAGGCAATAAACTGCTTCACCCCGAGACGCATCAGCTGGTGAAAGGGGCCGCGTTGTGGGTGGCGATTCTGGCGCTGGTAGTAAAGGAAAGCCTGTTCAGATACATGTTTGCCACGGGAAAACGTATTCAGTCCTCGCTGCTGATAGCCAATGCCTGGCATGCCCGTTCTGACGCAGCGTCGTCAGTGGTTGTCGCCATCGGTATTGCCGGGAATTTAGTGGGCTTTCACGCGATGGACCTCATTGCGGCCCTGATTGTCGGAGTATTCATCGCCCATATGGGTTACACATTCTCTGCCGATGCCCTGCACGATCTGATGGACCGTTCGCTTGAACCCGAGCTGGAGCACGACATCAAAACGTGTCTTCTCGCAACCGAGGGCGTCACCGGACTCCATGATTTAAAAACCCGCAAGATGGGCGATTTAGCCCTTGTCGATGTTCATCTGGAAGTAAACGCCGAATTAAGCGTAAAAGAAGGGCATCAGATTGCTGTGAATGCCAGAAATAACGTGATGCAAAAATTCAATGTGCTGAACGTGATGACGCATATTGATCCTGCCCACTAACCGGAACGCATAAATACAGTGTGACGCAACCGACCGTTAAGGTTTCGTCCGTCACGGAATCCGTCTTAGATTTGCATAAATTCCTGACGGTCTTTATTAAGACATATTTCTGGGCACACGGCTTCATGGCCTCGTTCATATGTTCCTGACGCTACGCGCGCAGCGTAAATATCAGTATTCAGAATAAAACGGTTCGCAGAGCCCGGCCTTCCCGGGCTCCGTTTCGTTCATCCGATCACACGTCTTTTACGCGGCAGGTCAGCAGGAGCGTCACGACGGATAGCGCCGCAATCATCCAGTAGACAGACGCATGCCCGTAGCTTTGCGCCAGCGCCCCCTGAATCACGCCCGCCAGAATCACCCCGGTTGAAATGCTGTTGGTAAAAAGCGTGGTCGCCGAGCCGGCACGACCGGGCATGAGATCCTGAAACCAGAGCATGCCGATCCCGGCAACAATCCCAATAAACACGGCGTTAAACAGCTGCAGCGCCAGCAACGCTTCCCGCGAATGGAAAAGGATCAGCCCCGCGTAGAACAGCACCCCGGCCGCCACGGCGACAATCATCATCCTGCGCTTTCCAAAGCGCTTAACGTAGTAACCCGCCAGAATCATTGCCGGGATTTCCAGCCCGGCGGCAGTTCCCATTAAGATCCCCGCGAGCTTGTCCGGCAGGCCCAGATCGCTGCTGATCCACAGCGGCATATCGATGATGTACATGGTGTTGCAGGTCCACATCAGCGTGGAGGCAATAAACAGCATGCGGACGTTTTTGTCCTGCCAGCCGCTCACCTCGGTGACAGGTTTATCCGTCGTCTGTTCGACGCGCGCCACGGACGGCAGCGCGAAGGCAATCAGCGCCAGGCTGATGACAAAAATCCCGGCGGCGATGGAAAACATGGTGGTAAAGCCGTAGTTCAACGCCAGCATGAAGGCCAGCGGCGGGCCAATGACCCACGCCAGCGAAAGCTGGGCGCGCATCACCGAGCTGAACATCACCACTTCCCGCGCCGAGTTATCCGCATATTCACGGGCCAGCGCGAACAGCTGCGGCATGGCGGTGTTCGCCAGCGACGCCAGCAGCACGCCGCAGCTAATGAGCGTCAGATAATGACGGTTGAAGGCAAAGAGCAGCGCGTTGCCCACGGCCATGGCGCAGCAAAAGAGGATCAGCCTGCGGCGATCGCCCTGGCTATCCGATCGTTTCGCCAGCGCGAGGCTGACCAGGATCCCGGCAATGGCGTTAACGGTGTAAAACAGGCCAACCCAAAACGGCTGCGCCCCCACCTCACGGCTGAGAAACAGGCTCAGCGTCGGCGCCTGCAGCGCCCCCGCCACGCCCATCATAAAGGCCACCAGCATAAAAGCGGCATACACGCCGTTCAGGCGTCGCCCCATCGTCATCAACCAGAGCATGCGCAAGTCCTTGTGAAAGCGAATCGAAATTGGGTGAATAGTAAACGAAAAAAGCCAGCAAAAACATTTTGCTGGCGGGTGATAAGCACCAATACTCAGTCACACATGATCGAGGCGAGTTAGCGGGAAGAGGTCGGTGTTGTAACGTCCCACTGCATCAATTCTTCTAACGTTTTCAGCCGTTGCTCTGCACACCGGCGGGCCAGCCAGGACGATCCCTTTGTCGCTGAAAAGTACTGCTGATAGAACTGACGTGCGGTAGACCTCTTCATAATTTACCTCCTCGCTTCATCGGGGAGAATTATTGGCCTAATATAGGGATAAATAAATTGCTGGTTTTTTGTCAGGAGTTCCCCTTTTATGCCTTCCGGTCGTCTGCAACAACAGTTTATCCGCCTCTGGCAGTGCTGCGAGGGGCAATCGCAGGAGACTACGCTCAACGAGCTGGCTGACCTGCTTAGCTGCTCCCGCCGCCATATGCGCACGCTGCTCAACACCATGCAGCAGCAGGGCTGGTTAAGCTGGGAAGCGGAGGCGGGACGCGGCAAACGTTCGCGGCTGACCTTCCTCTATACCGGGCTGGCGCTGCAGCAGCAGCGCGCGGAAGATCTGCTCGAGCAGGACCGCATCGATCAGCTGGTCCAGCTGGTGGGCGACAAAGCCGCCGTGCGCCAGATGCTGGTTTCCCATCTCGGGCGCAGCTTTCGTCAGGGCCGCCACATTCTGCGAGTGCTCTACTACCGTCCGATGAAAAATCTGTTGCCCGGCACGGCCTTACGCCGCTCAGAAACCCACATGGCCCGGCAAATCTTCAGCGGCCTGACGCGGATAAATGAGGAAAACGGGGAACTGGAGGCGGATATCGCGCACCACTGGCAGCAGCTTTCCCCGCGCCACTGGCGCTTCTTTTTACGCCCCGGCATCCACTTTCACCACGGCCGCGAGCTGGAAATGCACGACGTCATCGCCTCCCTGGAACGTGCCCGCAGGCTACCGCTCTACTCGCATATCTCCCGCGTCCACTCGCCCACGGCCTGGACGCTGGATATTGAGCTGTCGCAACAGGATAAGTGGCTTCCCTGGCTGCTGGGCTACGTGCCGTCGATGATTTTGCCCGGCGAGTGGGAATCAATGAACAATTTTGCCAGCCTGCCGATTGGCACCGGGCCCTACTCCGTGTCCCGCAATAACAGCAATCAGCTGAAAATCCGCGCGTTCGACGACTACTTTGGCTATCGGGCGCTGATCGACGAAGTGAACGTCTGGGTATTGCCGGATCTCAATGAAGATCTGAGCTGCGGGCTGACGCTGGAAGGCCCCACCACGGGAGAAAAAGCCGTGGAGAGTCGCCTCGAGGAAGGGTGTTACTATCTCCTGTTTGACCGCCGCACCCACCGTGGGGCAAACCAGGCCGTCCGCAAGTGGGTTAGCCACGTTTTGTCCCCTTCCAATCTGATTTACCATGCGGAAGAGCAGTACCAGACATACTGGTTCCCGGCGTACGGCCTGCTTCCGCGCTGGCACCACGCCCGCCCGGTGCACTGCGACAAACCCGCAGGGCTGGAGTCCATCACCCTGACCTACTACCGCGAGCACGTGGAGCATCGTTTTATCGCCAGAATCATGACCCGGCTGCTGGCAGCCGAGGGGGTCAGGTTAGAGGTCAGGGAAGTGGACTATGACGAATGGCATCAGGGGGAGATCGCCAGTGATATCTGGCTCAACAGCGCCAACTTTACCCTGCCGCTCGATTTTTCCCTTTTCTCGCATTTGTATGAAGTCCCGCTGATCCAGCACTGCATCGACCGTGACTGGCAGCAGGATGCCGCCCTGTGGCGCGCGGGCGAAATGAATCTTGCAGCGTGGTGCCAGCAACTTCTGGCCGAGCAGGCGATCGTACCCTTGATCCACCACTGGCTGATGATCCAGGGCCAGCGCAGCATGCGCGGCCTGCGGATGAACACTCTGGGCTGGTTTGATTTTAAATCCGCCTGGTTTGCGCCGCCGGAGCCATAACGCTTTCGTAATATTCACCAAATCATTACAATAGCGCCGTTCTCAACGGGGTGCTGCATCACAGATGTGCGCTGAGATAATACCCGTCGAACCTGATCCGGATAACGCCGGCGAAGGGATTTGAGGCTGTCTCTCAAAATCCTTTGCCACTCAACTTTGAGGTGCAAAGTGTTAAAAAAAGTTCTCCCCCTGCTGGCGCTGTTTGCGCTGCCTGCTTTTGCGAAGCCCGTCCTGACGGTCTACACCTATGACTCCTTTTCTGCCGACTGGGGCCCTGGCCCGGTGGTTAAAAAAGCCTTTGAAGCGGACTGTAACTGCGAGCTGAAGTTCGTGGCGCTGGAAGATGGCGTGTCGCTGCTCAACCGTCTGCGCATGGAAGGGAAAAACAGCAAGGCCGACGTGGTGCTCGGGCTGGATAACAACCTGCTGGAAGCCGCCTCGCAAACCAAACTGTTTACCAAAAGCGGCGTAGCGGCAGATGCCGTTAACGTGCCGGGCGGCTGGAAAAACGACACCTTTGTGCCGTTCGACTACGGCTACTTTGCTTTTGTTTACGACAAAAATAAGCTGAAAAACCCGCCGAAGAGCCTGAAAGAGCTGGTCGAAAGTGACCAGAAATGGCGCGTGATTTATGAAGATCCGCGCACCAGTACGCCAGGCCTGGGTCTGCTGCTGTGGATGCAAAAGGTCTACGGGGATAAAGCGCCGGAGGCGTGGCAGAAACTGGCCGCCAAAACCGTCACCGTGACCAAGGGCTGGAGCGAAGCCTATGGCCTGTTCCTGAAAGGCGAAAGCGACCTTGTGCTGAGCTACACCACCTCTCCGGCCTATCACATTATCGCCGAGAAGAAAGATAACTATGCTGCCGCTAATTTTGCTGAAGGGCACTATCTGCAGGTGGAAGTCGCCGCGCGTACCGCCGCCAGCAAACAGCCGGAGCTGGCCGAGAAGTTCCTGAAATTTATGGTTTCACCGGGGTTCCAGAATGCCATCCCGGCTGGTAACTGGATGTATCCGGTCACTAACGTTGCGCTGCCCGCAGGTTTCGAGCAGTTGACTAAACCAAACACCTCGCTGGAGTTTACGCCGCAGCAGGTCGCCGCGCAGCGTGCAGCATGGGTAAGTGAATGGCAACGCGCCGTCAGCCGTTGATTCCCGGCTGGTTACTTCCCGGGCTGCTCGCCGCCACAGTGATGGTGGCTGTCAGCCTGGGGGCTTTTCTTGCACTGTGGTTCAACGCGCCAGAGAGCGACCTGCTCGCCCTCTGGCACGACAGCTACCTCTGGCACGTTATCCGGTTCTCCTTCTGGCAGGCGTCTCTCTCTGCCCTGCTGTCGGTGCTCCCGGCTATTCTTCTTGCGCGCGCCCTGTATCGGCGCCGTTTTCCCGGCAGGCTGGCACTGCTGCGCCTGTGCGCCATGACGCTGATCCTGCCCGTGCTGGTGGCGGTATTTGGGATCCTCAGCGTTTACGGTCGCCAGGGCTGGCTGGCTTCGCTGTTCGGCCAGCTTGGTCTGGAATGGTCATTCTCTCCTTACGGACTGCAGGGCATTCTGCTCGCACACGTGTTTTTCAATATGCCGATGGCAACGCGCCTCTTCTTGCAGGCGCTGGAAAACATTCCCGGCGAACAGCGTCAGATTGCCGCCCAGCTCGGCATGCGCGGCGTGTCGTTCTTCCGCTTTGTCGAATGGCCGTGGCTGCGCCGCCAGATCCCGCCCGTCGCGGCGTTAATCTTTATGCTCTGCTTTGCCAGCTTTGCCACCGTGCTGTCGCTCGGCGGCGGGCCGCAGGCCACCACCATTGAGCTGGCGATTTACCAGGCGCTGAGTTACGACTACGATCCCGGTCGCGCCGCGCTGCTGGCGATGGTGCAGATGGCGTGCTGCCTTGTGCTGGTGCTGCTGAGCCAGCGGCTGAGTAAAGCCATTCCCGCTGGCAGTAATCAAATAACCGGCTGGCGCGACCCGCAGGACAGCCTGCACAGCCGCGTTACCGATTTTATCCTGATCGCGCTGGCGCTCCTGCTTCTGCTGCCACCGCTGATGGCCGTTATCGTTGACGGACTGAACCTCAATCTCATCGCCGTCCTGCAACAGCCCGTCCTCTGGCAGGCGACCTGGACCTCGCTGCGTATCGCGCTGGCGGCAGGGTTACTGTGCGTCATGCTGACCATGATGCTGCTGTGGAGCAGCCGCGAACTCTATGCGCGGCAGGCCCGTAAGGCCGGGCAAATGCTGGAGCTGACGGGCATGCTGATTCTGGCGATGCCGGGCATCGTGCTGGCGACGGGCTTCTTTTTACTGTTCAACAGCACCATCGGCCTGCCGGAAAGGGCTGATGGCATTGTGATTTTCACCAACGCCCTGATGGCCATTCCTTACGCGCTCAAAGTGCTGGAAAACCCGATGCGCGACGTCAACAGCCGCTACGGTTTACTGTGCCAGTCGCTGGGTATGCAGGGCTGGCAGCGGCTGAGGGTGGTGGAACTGCGCGCGCTAAAACGCCCGCTGGCGCAGGCGCTGGCGTTTGCCTGCGTGTTGTCGATTGGGGATTTTGGCGTGGTGGCTCTCTTTGGCAATGACGATTTCCGCACGCTGCCATACTGGCTCTATCAGCAAATCGGCTCTTATCGCAGTCAGGACGGCGCGGTCACCGCGCTGTTACTGCTGCTGCTGTGCTTTGCCTTATTTACCGTTATCGAAAAACTTCCGGGGCGTGATGTTAAAACTGACTGATGTAACCTGGCTTTACCAGCATCTGCCGATGCGCTTCACGCTCTCCGCGCGCCAGGGGGAGATGATCGCCGTGCTTGGCCCAAGCGGCGCGGGAAAAAGCACGCTGCTTAATCTGATTGCGGGTTTTCTGCAGCCGGCAAGCGGCGCGATCGTCATTGACAATCACGATCATACCCACGCGCCGCCCTCAAAACGTCCGGTCTCAATGCTGTTTCAGGAAAACAACCTGTTTACCCACCTGACGGTGCGGCAAAACATCGCGCTGGGAATGCATCCGGGACTCAGGCTGAACGATGCCCAGCGCCAGAAGCTGGAGATCATTGCCGCCCAGATGGGGATCAACGAGTTCATCGACAGGCTGCCGGGCGAGCTTTCCGGCGGCCAGCGTCAGCGCGTGGCGCTGGCGCGATGTCTGGTCCGCGAGCAGCCGATCCTGCTGCTGGATGAGCCGTTCTCGGCGCTCGATCCCGCGCTGCGCCAGGAGATTCTGGCGCTGGTGCAGGACGTCTGTCAGCGCCAGCAGCTGACGATGCTGATGGTTTCACACAGTATTGAGGATGCTGCCCGCATCGCCCCGCGATCGGTAGTGATTGCCGAAGGGCGTATTTTGTGGGATGGAAAAACAGAAGAACTGCTGAGCGGTAAGGCGGGGGCGTCTTCACTGTTGGGCATTCGTGCGGTCTGATGCCCTCACCCTGACCCTCTCCCACAGGGAGAGGGAAATCGTCGTTAACGGCTCACCACTTTTAATAAAATCTCGCCGTACACCGGCATCAGCGGGTGACGAATCAGCGCAACCAGGGCTACCACAGCCACGCCAAGCGTCAGCGGGGCCAGCCACAAAAGGCGAGAGCGCGGAAGATAGCGCGTCAGGCGATCGACGCTGGCTTTCGCGCTGCGCCATAGCCGCCAGCAGAGCCAGGCCGCCAGCCACAGCAGCACAGCCGTGCCCAGCAGCAGCCACTTAAACTCGCCGCTTTGCATACCGTCAGGAATATCGATGGCAGCGCCCGCGAGGATCCCCGGCAGGAAGTAGAACGGCGGCCAGAAGACGCAGCCGATAATGTTCGGCACCACGAATTTCGCGACGGGCAGATCCAGCATCCCCGCCACCATCGGCACCAGCGGACGCGTTGGCCCGACAAAGCGGCCGACAAGAATGGTAAACATGCTGTGCTGATGCAGCGCATGCTCGGTTTTATCCAGCAGGGCTTTGTTCTTTTTCATGAACGACCAGCGGTGCAGCGGCTTCTTAAAGCGCCAGCCCAGCCAGAAGGAGATCCAGTCGCCGAGCAGGCAGCCGATAATCCCGGCCAGCCACGCCTGCCAGAAATTAACCTCGCCGCTGCCAATCAGCGCCCCAAGCCCTGCCATCATCACGGTGCCGGGCAGGATCAGCCCAACCAGCGCCAGCGATTCCAGAAACGCCACCAGCGCCACGGCGATGAGCGAGTACATAACGGACTGGGTAATAAAGTGTTCCAGCAATGCCTGCATAACTATTCCGGTCAGAAAACGAATCAGCGATTCTGCTTAGCGCCCCGCACCGCGTCAAGGCAACAATTGTCTGAATAGTTTACAGGTTGCTTTCTGCATTCACCTGTTTGTTTATCTTTTTTTACCGTTTATTCACATCCTGCGCGGAATTCGCTCGGGCTGGCGCCGGTGCATTTTTTAAATACCCGGGAGAAATAGAGCTGATCCTCAAAGCCCACGTTTCGTCCGACGGTGGCAATCGGCATCCGGGTGGTGCTAAGCAGCAGCTTTGCCTGGCTGATGCGCTGATCCTCACGCCAGCTCAGAACGCTGACGCCCAGCTGCTGGCGGAACAGATGCGACAGACGCGACGGCGACAGGCAGACGTGCTGAGCAACGCTGGCGATATCAAACTGGCTATCGGCCAGGTGGTCGCTGATGTACTGGCAGGCGTCGCGCACGCGGTTGTCCAGCGGGGGGTTAAGCGATTCGTTAATCGCCTCCATCCGTCGCAGCAGCAGCTGTTCAAGCAGGTTAATCGCCAGCAGTTCGGCGTAGCGACCACCGGCCTGTCCCGCCTCGATAATCTGCGCAAAAAGCTCGCGAAACTGCGCCAGATGAACCTCATCCGGGCGATAAAAACCGGTGTGCGCAAAAATAGCCGGCCACGAAAGCCACTCCTGCCAGTAGGCGCGCGGACGGAAATAGACCCACTGGTGATACCACTCTTTGGCATCCGGATGACGGCCATAGTGGTGGATCTCCCCCGGCGGGAACAACAGGATATCGCCGGGGCGGCAGACAAACTGCTGGTCGCCGTTCTTGATGATCCCTTCTCCTCGCACGGTCAGATTGAGGATATACCCTTTCATGCCGAGCGGTCGGTCGACGTAAAAGTCGAGGTATCCCTCAGCCTCGATAGGGGTCAGTCCCGCCACAAGGTGCGCGTTAAACGAGTATCCCGGCAGCAGGGGATCGTTTTGCGTTTCGGCCATAGATTCAGTTCTCCCAAGGGTCCTGAAGGAAACCAATTGTCCATATCACTAAAAGCAGCTTTAAAATGGCCCGCGAAAAGATCCAAAAAGCATCACGCCGCTTTTACGTCCGCCATGTTTCAGCCTTTCCCCCTGATTTCTCCGCCAGAGCAGGCAGATAACCAGTAACAAAAGTGTCTATAAGTGCGGCAGAAATGTCCACATTGAATATTTGCACGGCGTCACACTTTCCGTTGTAACAGCAATTTAGTCCATAAGATTAGCGGATCCTGCCTGACGACTTTTTTCCCCAGTCTCTAATGTTCTTCCATACCTGTTTTTTCGATGGAGCAACACCATGGCAATTGCGATTGGCCTCGATTTTGGCAGCGATTCGGTTCGCGCGCTGGCAGTGGACTGTACGTCCGGCCAGGAGATAGCAACCAGCGTTGAGTGGTACCCGCGCTGGCAAGAGGGGCGCTACTGCGATGCGCCTAACAACCAGTTCCGTCACCACCCACGTGACTATATCGAGTCGATGGAAGCGGCGATCAAAACCGTCCTGGCTGAACTGACCGACGCCCAGCGGGCTGAGATTGTCGGAATTGGCGTCGACAGCACCGGCTCCACGCCTGCCCCTGTGGATGCCGAAGGCCGCGTGCTGGCGCTGCGCCCGGAGTTTGCCGACAACCCGAACGCCATGTTCGTGCTGTGGAAAGACCACACCGCCGTAGAAGAGGCTGAAGCCATTACGCGCCTGTGCCATCAGCCGGGCAAAACGGACTACTCGCGCTACATCGGCGGGATTTATTCCAGCGAATGGTTCTGGGCCAAGATCCTTCACGTCACCCGTGCCGACGCAGCCGTTGCGCAGGCTGCGGCGTCATGGGTTGAGCTGTGCGACTGGGTGCCTGCCCTGCTCTCCGGCACCACCCGCCCGCAGGATATCCGCCGCGGCCGCTGCAGCGCCGGGCATAAATCCCTGTGGCACGAAAGCTGGGGCGGCTTGCCTCCGGCCGCGTTCTTCGATGAGCTAGACCCGATCCTCAACAAGAGCCTGACGTACCCGCTGTTTACCGACACCTTCACCGCCGATATTCCGGTCGGCACCCTCTGCGAAGAGTGGGCGACGCGCCTCGGCCTGCCGCAGAACGTGGCCATCTCGGGCGGTGCCTTTGACTGCCATATGGGCGCCGTGGGCGCGGGCGCACAGCCAAACACGCTGGTCAAAGTCATCGGGACCTCCACCTGCGACATCCTGACGGCGGATAAAGCCACCGTCGGCGACCGCGCGGTGAAAGGCATCTGCGGCCAGGTTGACGGCAGCGTGGTGCCGGACTTCATCGGTCTTGAAGCGGGTCAGTCCGCGTTTGGCGATATCTACGCCTGGTTTGGCCGCGTGCTCGGCTGGCCGCTGGACCAGCTGGCGGCGGCGCATCCTGAACTGAAAACCCAGATAGCCGACAGCAAAAAGCAGCTTCTGCCGCAGCTCACCGAAGCCTGGGCAAAAAATCCGTCTCTCGATCACCTGCCGGTGGTGCTGGACTGGTTTAACGGCCGCCGCACGCCGTTTGCCAACCAGCGTCTGAAAGGGGTGATCGCGGATCTCAACCTGGCGACCGACGCCCCTGCGCTGTTCGGCGGTCTGATTGCCGCAACGGCCTTCGGTGCCCGCGCCATTATGGAGTGCTTCACCGGGCAGGGCATCGACGTGAACAACGTGATGGCGCTGGGCGGTATCGCCCGTAAAAACCCGGTGATCATGCAGGCCTGCTGCGACGTGCTAAACCGTCCGCTGCAGATTGTAGCCTCCGATCAGTGCTGCGCGCTGGGCGCGGCGATTTTCGCCGCCGTGGCTGCGGGCGTTCATGCCGACATCCCGACCGCGCAGCAGCATATGGCGAGCGCCGTCGAAAACACGCTCCAGCCGCGCGCCCGGCAGGCGCAACGCTTTGAACAGCTTTATCAGCGCTACCAGCAATGGGCAAAAAGCGCCGAACTTCACTATCTCCCTGTCGCCCCGGCTAAAAGCACCGCGGACACTACGGCAACCCTGACCCATTAAGGACACGATGATGACCATTTTTAATAACTATGAAGTGTGGTTTGTGATTGGCAGCCAGCATCTGTACGGACCGGAAGCGCTGCAGCAGGTGACGAAACACGCGGAGCACGTCGTTAACGCGCTGAACGCGGAAGCTAAACTGCCGTGCAAACTGGTGCTGAAACCGCTGGGCACGACGCCGGATGAAATTACCCACATCTGCCGCGACGCCAACTACGACGACAAATGCGCCGGTCTGGTGGTGTGGCTGCACACCTTCTCGCCCGCCAAAATGTGGATCAACGGCCTGTCTATCCTCAACAAACCGCTGCTGCAGTTCCATACCCAGTTCAACGCCTCCCTGCCGTGGGACAGCATCGACATGGACTTTATGAACCTGAACCAGACCGCGCACGGCGGCCGCGAGTTCGGCTTTATCGGCGCGCGTATGCGTCAGCAGCACGCGGTGGTCACCGGCCACTGGCAGGACGGCAAGGCGCAACAGCGTATCGGCTCCTGGATGCGCCAGGCAGTATCCAAACAGGATACCCGCCATCTGAAAGTGGTGCGTTTCGGCGACAACATGCGTGAAGTGGCGGTCACCGACGGCGACAAAGTGGCCGCGCAGATCAAGTTCGGCTTCTCCGTGAACACCTGGGCCGTGGGCGACCTGGTGCAGGTGGTGAATGAAATCAGCGACGGCGACGTGAGCGCGCTGGTGGACGAGTACGAAAGCAGCTACCGCCTGACGCCTGCGGCACAAATCAACGGCGACAAACGTCAGAACGTGCTGGACGCGGCGCGCATCGAGCTGGGCATGAAGCGCTTCCTGGAACAGGGCGGCTTCCACGCCTTTACCACTACCTTTGAAGACCTCCACGGCCTGAAACAGCTGCCGGGCCTGGCGGTACAACGTCTGATGCAGCAGGGCTACGGCTTTGCGGGCGAAGGCGACTGGAAAACTGCCGCTCTGCTTCGCATCATGAAGGTGATGTCGACCGGTCTGCAGGGCGGCACCTCCTTTATGGAGGACTACACCTATCACTTCGAAAACGGCAACGACCTGGTGCTCGGCTCCCACATGCTGGAAGTGTGCCCTTCTATCGCCGTCGAAGAGAAACCGATCCTCGACGTGCAGTACCTCGGCATCGGCGGCAAAGCCGATCCGGCGCGTCTGATCTTCAACACCCGTACGGGCCCGGCCATCAACGCCAGCCTGATCGACCTGGGCGATCGCTTCCGTCTGCTGGTGAACTGCGTCGATGCGGTTGAAACGCCGCACTCTCTGCCGAAACTGCCTGTGGCCAACGCCCTGTGGAAAGCACAGCCTGACCTGCCAACCGCCTCAGAGGCCTGGATCCTGGCCGGCGGCGCGCACCACACGGTGTTCAGCCACGCGCTGGATCTGAACGATATGCGTCAGTTCGCGGAACTGCACGATATCGAGCTGACCGTCATTGATAACGATACCCGCCTGCCCGCCTTCAAAGACGCGCTGCGCTGGAACGAAGTCTATTACGGTTCAAAACGCTAAGCCCTGAATGCCCGGTGGCGCTGCATTTACCGGGCCTACGGTTCCGTAGGCCGGATAAGCGAAGCGCCATCCGGCAGGAGACAATAATGTTAGACGATCTCAAACGTCAGGTGCTCGAAGCCAACCTGGCGCTGCCGAAACATAATCTGGTCACCCTGACATGGGGCAACGTCAGCGCCGTTGACCGCGAAAAAGGCGTGTTCGTGATTAAGCCTTCCGGCGTGGATTACACGGTGATGACCGCAGACGATATGGTCGTTGTCAGCCTCGAGACCGGCGAAGTGGTCGAAGGTAAGAAAAAACCGTCCTCCGATACGCCGACTCACCGCCTGCTGTATCGGTCATTCCCGACCATCGGCGGCATCGTGCATACCCATTCGCGCCACGCCACCATCTGGGCGCAGGCGGGCCAGTCCATCCCGGCGACCGGCACCACCCACGCGGACTACTTCTACGGCACCATTCCCTGCACGCGCCTGATGACCGACGCCGAGATTAACGGTGAGTACGAGTGGGAAACGGGGAACGTAATTGTCGAAACCTTCGAAAAACAGGGAATCGACGCGGCGCAGATGCCCGGCGTGCTGGTGCACTCCCACGGCCCGTTTGCCTGGGGTAAAAACGCAGAAGACGCGGTGCATAACGCCATCGTGCTCGAAGAGGTCGCCTATATGGGGATCTTCTGTCGCCAGCTGGCGCCGCAGCTGCCGGATATGCAGCAAACCCTGCTGGATAAGCATTACCTGCGCAAGCACGGCGCGAAGGCCTATTACGGGCAGTAAACTGTATATAAACCCAGCATTAAAATCTTAACCAGGCTATAATCAGGCCTGGTTTTGTTTTCTGGGATAACGGCGTGGCGCAGGCGCAAGAAGGTTTTTTACTGACCCGACACTGGCGGGATACCCCTCAGGGCACCGAGGTCGCGTTCTGGCTGGCAACCGACAGCGGTCCGCTACACGTTACGCTGCCCCCGCAGGAATCCGTGGCCTTTATTCCTGAAGCCCACGTCGAAAAGGTAAAGCAGCTGCTGCGCGGCGAAAACGGCTGGCGCATGACCCCGCTTGAGCTGAAAGATTTCCACCGCCAGCCGGTTTACGGCCTCTACTGTCGCGCCCATCGTCAGCTGATGCGCTATGAAAAGCTGCTCCGCGAGGCTGGCGTGACGCTCTATGAGGCGGATATCCGCCCACCGGAACGCTTTCTGATGGAGCGGTTCATTACCGCCCCCGTCTGGGTAGACGGCACCGCGCAGAGCGGCAGCCTCGTTAACGCGCGCCTGAAGCCGAATCCGCACTACCGCCCGCCGCTGAAGTGGGTCTCCCTGGATATCGAAACCACCCGTCACGGGGAACTGTACTGCATCGGGCTGGAAGGCTGCGGCGATCGGGTTGTCTATATGCTCGGGCCGCCGAATGGTAATGCCTCCGCGCTGGATTTCCGGCTTGAGTACGTCAACAGCCGCCCGCAGCTGCTGGAGAAGCTTAACCAGTGGTTTGCCGACTACGACCCCGACGTTCTGATCGGCTGGAACGTGGTGCAGTTCGACCTTCGCGTCCTGCAAAAGCACGCCGAGCGCTACCGCATCCCGCTGATGCTGGGGCGCGGAAACAGCGAGCTGGAATGGCGCGAACACGGTTTTAAGAACGGTATTTTCTTCGCGCAGGCCAACGGTCGCCTGATTATCGACGGCATCGAAGCGCTTAAGTCCGCCTTCTGGAATTTCTCTTCATTCTCCCTCGAAGCCGTCGCACAGGAACTGCTTGGCGAGGGCAAATCCATCGACAACCCCTGGGACAGAATGGACGAGATCGACCGGCGCTTTAATGAAGATAAACCGGCGCTTGCCACCTATAACCTGAAAGACTGCGAGCTGGTCACGCAGATTTTCCACAAAACCGAGATTATGCCGTTCCTGCTGGAGCGCGCGACGGTAAACGGCCTGGCGGCAGACAGGCACGGCGGCTCCGTGGCGGCTTTTAGCCACCTCTATTTTCCGCGCATGCACCGGGCGGGATACGTCGCTCCCAACCTCGGGGACGTACCGCCGCAGGCAAGCCCCGGCGGGTACGTGATGGACTCCCGACCAGGACTGTATGACTCGGTGCTGGTGCTGGACTACAAAAGCCTGTACCCGTCGATTATCCGTACCTTCCTGATCGATCCCGTCGGGCTGATTGAGGGCATGGCCCAGCCGGACGATGAGCACAGCACCGAAGGTTTCCTCGGCGCACGCTTCTCGCGGGAAAAACACTGCCTGCCTGAAATCGTGGGAAACATCTGGCACGGCCGCGATGAGGCCAAGCGCCACGGCAACAAGCCGCTATCACAGGCGCTGAAAATCATTATGAATGCCTTTTACGGCGTGCTGGGCACCAGCGCCTGCCGCTTCTTTGATCCGCGTCTGGCCTCTTCGATCACCATGCGCGGGCACGAGATCATGCGCCAGACCAAAGCGCTGATTGAGTCCCGGGGCTATGACGTCATCTACGGCGACACGGACTCCACCTTTGTGTGGCTTAAGGGCGCGCATTCAGAAGACGACGCCGCGCAAATCGGCAAAGCGCTGGTCGCCTTCGTGAATGACTGGTGGCAGGAACATTTGCAGAAAGAGCGGTTAACCAGCGCGCTGGAGATGGAATTTGAAACCCATTTCGCCCGCTTTTTAATGCCCACAATTCGCGGCACCGATCAGGGCAGCAAGAAGCGCTACGCCGGGCTGATTCAGGAAGGCGACGCGCAGCGGATGGTTTTTAAAGGGCTGGAGACGGTACGTACCGACTGGACGCCACTGGCGCAGCAGTTCCAGCAGACGCTCTATCTGCGGGTGTTTCGCAATGAGCCGTATCAGGACTACGTGCGCGAGACGATAGCCAGCCTGATGGCGGGCGAACTTGACGCGCAGCTGGTATACCGCAAGCGCCTGCGCCGCCCGCTGGCGGAGTACCAGCGCAACGTTCCTCCGCACGTACGCGCCGCGCGCCTGGCGGATGAAGAAAACGTACGCCGTGGCCGCGCGCCGCAGTATCAAAACCGGGGAACCATCAAATACGTCTGGACCATTAGCGGCCCGGAACCCGTGGATTATCAGCACTCTCCTCTGGATTACGAACACTATCTGACGCGCCAGCTTCAGCCGGTTGCCGACGGAATTTTGCCCTTCATCGACGATGATTTTGCTACACTGGTTACAGGGCAACTTGGCCTATTTTGACGCGTGACGAAATGGCTGCCATCCAGTACCATAGCGCCCTTTCCATTCCTGGACCCATTTTTCGTTGACCGTCTTTTTTGACGGTAGTCGAACTATTGCCTGCAATTAAAGATTAGAGCCGAACAACTATGCCTTTTACACTTGGTCAACGCTGGATTAGCGATACAGAAAGCGAACTTGGACTAGGAACCGTCGTAGCAATCGATACGCGTATGGTTACCCTCCTCTTCCCTGCCACCGGTGAAAACCGTCTGTACGCTCGCAATGACTCCCCTGTTACCCGCGTGATGTTTAATCCGGGTGACACCGTGACCAGCCATGACGGCTGGCAGCTCAAGATTGAAGACGTAAAAGAAGAGAATGGACTGCTCGCCTACATTGGTACTCGTCTTGATACGGATGAAGCCAATGTCATCCTGCGTGAAGTGCTGCTCGACAGCAAACTGGTGTTCAGCAAGCCGCAGGACCGCCTGTTTGCCGGGCAAATCGACCGTATGGATCGCTTCTCCCTGCGCTATCGCGCGCGTAAGTTCCAGAGTGAACAGTACCGCATGCCGTGGAGCGGCCTGCGCGGCCAGCGCACCAGCCTGATCCCCCACCAGCTGAACATCGCCCACGACGTGGGCCGTCGCCACGCGCCGCGCGTGCTGCTGGCAGATGAAGTGGGCCTGGGTAAAACCATCGAAGCGGGCATGATCCTGCATCAACAGCTGCTTTCCGGCGCTGCCGAACGCGTGCTGATCGTGGTGCCAGAAACCCTGCAGCACCAGTGGCTGGTTGAGATGCTGCGCCGCTTTAACCTGCGTTTCTCCCTGTTCGACGATGAACGCTATGCCGAAGCGCAGCACGACGCCGACAACCCGTTTGAAACCGAACAGCTGGTCATTTGTTCCCTGGACTTCGTGCGCCGCAGCAAGCAGCGTCTTGAGCACCTGTGCGATGCCGAGTGGGACATTATGGTTGTTGACGAAGCGCACCACCTGGTCTGGAGCGAAGACGCGCCGAGCCGCGAATATATGGCGATTGAACAGCTTGCCGAGCGCGTGCCTGGCGTCCTGCTGCTGACCGCAACGCCGGAGCAGCTGGGTCTGGAAAGCCACTTCGCCCGTCTGCGCCTGCTCGATCCAAACCGTTTCCACGACTTTGCGCAGTTCGTGGAAGAACAGAATAACTACCGCCCGGTCGCCGATGCCGTCGCCATGCTGCTGGCGGGCAAGCGTCTTTCTGATGACGAGCTCAACACCCTGAGCGATCTGATTGGCGAGCAGGATATCGAGCCGCTTTTGCAGGCTGCGAACAGCGACAGCGACAACGCGGAATCTGCGCGTAAAGAGCTGATCGACATGCTGATGGATCGCCACGGCACCAGCCGCGTGCTGTTCCGTAACACCCGTAACGGCGTCAAAGGCTTCCCGAAACGCGAGCTACATACGATTAAGCTGCCGCTGCCGACGCAGTATCAGACGGCGATTAAAGTCTCCGGCATTATGGGTGCGCGCAAAACCCAGGAAGAGCGCGCCCGCGACATGCTTTATCCGGAACAAATCTACCAGGAGTTTGAAGGTGATACCGGCACCTGGTGGAACTTCGATCCGCGCGTGGAGTGGTTGATGGGCTACCTGACCGCGCACCGCTCCCAGAAAGTGCTGGTGATCTGCGCCAAAGCGGCCACCGCGCTGCAGCTGGAGCAGGTCCTGCGCGAGCGCGAAGGTATTCGTGCCGCCGTGTTCCACGAAGGCATGTCCATCGTCGAGCGCGACCGCGCCGCGGCGTGGTTCGGAGAAGAGGACAGCGGCGCACAGGTTCTGCTGTGCTCGGAAATCGGCTCTGAAGGCCGTAACTTCCAGTTCGCCAGCAACCTGGTGATGTTCGATCTGCCGTTTAACCCGGATCTGCTGGAGCAGCGTATCGGCCGTCTGGATCGTATCGGCCAGGCGCATGATATTCAGATCCACGTGCCGTATCTGGAAAAAACCGCGCAGTCCGTGCTGGTACGCTGGTTCCACGAAGGTCTGGACGCGTTTGAACATACCTGCCCGACGGGCCGTACCATTTATGATCAAGTGCATGGCGATCTGATCGGCTACCTGGCCGCGCCGGAAAACACGGAAGGGTTTGATGAGCTGATCAAGTCCTGCCGTGAGAAGCACGACGCGCTGAAAGCGCAGCTGGAGCAAGGGCGTGACCGCCTGCTGGAGATCCACTCCAACGGCGGTGAAAAAGCTCAGGCGCTGGCTGAAAGTATTGAAGAACAGGATGATGATACCAGTCTCATCAGCTTCTCCATGAACCTGTTCGATATCGTCGGCATCAACCAGGACGATCGCGGTGAGAACCTGATTGTCCTGACTCCGTCCGATCACATGCTGGTTCCGGATTTCCCGGGCCTGCCGGAAGATGGCTGTACCATCACCTTCGAGCGTGATGTGGCGCTGTCCCGCGAAGATGCCCAGTTTATCACCTGGGAACACCCGCTGATCCGCAACGGGCTGGACCTGATCCTCTCCGGCGATACCGGCAGCAGCACCATCTCCCTGTTGAAAAACAAGGCGCTGCCGGTGGGCACCCTGCTGGTGGAGCTGATCTACGTTGTGGAAGCGCAGGCGCCGAAACAGCTGCAGCTCAACCGCTTCCTTCCGCCAACACCGGTGCGTCTGCTGCTGGATAAAAACGGCACGAACCTGGCGGGACAGGTTGAATTCGAGAGTTTCAACCGACAGCTGAGCGCGGTAAACCGCCACACGGGCAGCAAGCTGGTGAACGCGGTACAGCAGGATGTGCACGCTATTCTGCAACTGGGCGAAACCCAGATTGAGAAAGCGGCCAGAGCGCTGATTGACGCTGCGCGTAGTGAAGCCGATGAGAAACTGTCTGCGGAGCTGTCGCGTCTGGAAGCGTTAAAAGCCGTCAACCCGAACATTCGCGACGACGAGCTGGCGGCGATTGAAAGTAACCGTCAGCAGGTGCTGGAAAGCCTGAATCAGGCGAGCTGGCGTCTGGATGCCCTGCGTCTTATCGTTGTGACGCATCAGTAAACGGAGCGCAAGATGGTGATGGAGCCTTACAATCCGCCGCAGGATCCCTGGCTGGTCATTCTGTATCAGGATGAACACATTATGGTGGTCAACAAGCCCAGCGGCCTGTTGTCCGTGCCGGGGCGTCTGGACGAGCACAAAGACAGCGTGATGACGCGCATTCAGCGCGATTATCCGCAGGCGGAGTCTGTCCATCGCCTGGATATGGCCACCAGCGGCGTGATTGTGGTGGCGCTGAACAAAGCGGCGGAACGCGAGTTAAAGCGCCAGTTCCGCGAGCGCGAGCCGAAAAAGCAGTACGTCGCCCGCGTCTGGGGTCACCCCGCAAAGGCGGAAGGGCTGGTAGATTTACCGCTGATCTGCGACTGGCCGAACCGGCCTAAGCAGAAGGTGTGTTACGAAACCGGCAAGGCCGCGCAGACCGAGTACGAAGTGCTGGAGTACGCGCCGGATAATACCGCGCGCGTCCTGCTTAAGCCGATTACCGGACGTTCGCACCAGCTGCGCGTGCATATGCTCGCCCTCGGTCATCCGATTCTGGGCGACCGGTTTTACGCGCCGCCTGAAGCGCTGGCCTTAGCGCCACGTCTGCAGCTGCACGCGCAGACGCTCACCATCACCCATCCGGCCTTCGGTAACGCGATGACGTTTAAAGCCCCGGTGGACTTCTAAAAAAAAGCCCGACATCGTCGGGCTTTTTCTTATTTGAAACCTTTCTTCTCTTTAATGAGCTCGTACGCCTTCTGGATTTCCTGCGCTTTTTGCTTCGCCATCTCCATCATTTCTGGCGGTAAGCCTTTCGCGACCAGTTTGTCCGGATGGTGTTCGCTCATGAGCTTACGATAGGCACGTTTAATCGTGGTCTGATCGTCAGAGGGCTTAACGCCAAGCACGTTGCAGGCGTCTTCCAGCGTCGGACCACGCTGCGCCTGCTGCCAGGCACCGCCGGACGACTGCTGGTGATAGCCTCCGCCAAACTGCGCCCCGCCCTGCATCATGCGCAGGAACTGGTCGAACTGCATGCGGGAGATGCCCAGCTCTTCCGCAATGACGTACAGCACGTCACGTTCATTAGGGTGAAGTGAACCGTCGGCGAAGGCCGCCTGGATTTGAATTTCCAGAAACATCCGAATTAAATCAAAACGTCCAAAGCAGATGCTGCGGAACTGACGCATTTTTTCGCGAAGCGGATAATTATCCGATTTACCGATGCGAAACGCATTTTGCGCTTCCAGACGGGAGTCGCCGTGCAGGTTCATGCGATCCATAAAGACGCTGGCAATCTGAATATCGGCTTCTGTGACACGCCCTTTGGATTTGGTTAAGTGCCCCATGACCTCAAAGGTGGTGGAGAAAAAGAGTGACTGACGCTCGCGCTGATTGGCAAACCAGGCCATTTTGCGGCTGCGCGCCTTATCAAACATATGGCCGATAATAAGCCCAAGCACAATCCCCCAGAACCCGGCACCCATGATGATGGCGAACGCAACGCCGATTATTTTACCCCAATACTGCATATACTCCCCGGATAGTCATATTCCTGGCCGACGCAACGTCATCATCACTGTGTTCAAGTCACGGTCAATTGAAGGACATCGCCTATAATTTGCTTTATCATACTCGTCATTCGATAGCGAGCCTAACACTCTGGCACGCAAACGGGCAGGATTAACGCTGGTACTGCGCAGATGAGTAAGATAGTCTCTGAGCGTTTGTAAGCCGTAGCCACTGATGACGGAACAATAAAATACAACGTATGAAAAAACGTATCCCCACCCTCCTGGCCACAATGATTGGCTCCGCCCTGTACAGTCAACAGGGGCTGGCGGCCGATCTCGCCTCGCAGTGTATGCTTGGCGTCCCAAGTTATAATCGCCCACTGGTGAGTGGCGATACAAATAGCTTGCCGGTAACCATTACTGCCGACAGTTCGAAAGGGACTTACCCTGACAATGCCACCTTTACGGGCAATGTCGATATTAACCAGGGCAATAGCCGCCTGCAGGCAGATGAAGTGCAATTGCACCAGAAGCAGCCGGAAGGTGCGGCCGAGCCGGTACGAACGGTGGATGCGCTGGGTAATGTGCACTATGACGACAATCAGGTCATCCTGAAAGGTCCGAAAGCCTGGTCAAACCTGAATACTAAAGATACTAACGTCTGGAAAGGTGATTACCAGATGGTGGGTCGCCAGGGGCGCGGTGACGCAGATCTGATGAAACAGCGCGGTGAAAACCGCTATACGATCCTGGAAAACGGCACGTTCACGTCATGTCTGCCGGGTTCCAATACCTGGAGCGTGGTCGGTAGCGAAGTTATCCATGACCGCGAAGAACAGGTCGCAGAGATCTGGAACGCCCGCTTCAAGCTGGGCCCTGTTCCCATATTCTACAGCCCTTATCTGCAGCTTCCCGTGGGTGACAAACGCCGCTCCGGTTTCCTGATCCCGAATGCCAAATACAGCACCACGAACTACTTTGAGTTCTACCTGCCGTATTACTGGAACATCGCGCCAAACATGGATGCGACGATCACGCCGCACTATATCCACAAGCGCGGCAACATCATGTGGGAGAACGAGTTCCGCTATCTGACCCACGCCGGTGCGGGTCTGATGGAGCTGGATTATCTGCCGTCGGATAAAGTCTTCCAGGACGAGCATCCGACCGAAGGCGATAAACACCGTTGGTTATTCTACTGGCAGCATGCCGGTGTGATGGATCAGGTCTGGCGCTTTAATGTTGACTACACCAAAGTTAGCGATTCGTCTTATTTTAATGACTTCTCGTCCAAATACGGCTCAAGTACCGATGGCTATGCCACGCAGAAATTCAGCGTAGGCTATGCGGTACAGAACTTTGACGCAACCGTCTCGACCAAGCAATTCCAGGTATTTTCTGACCAGTCCACGTCTACCTATGGGGCAGAGCCACAGCTGGACGTTAACTGGTATCAGAATGACGTGGGTCCATTCGATACCCGAGTTTACGCTCAGGCGGTACATTTCGTTAACACGGATTCGGACATGCCTGAAGCGACGCGTGTTCACCTTGAGCCGACGATCAATCTGCCGTGGTCTAACGACTGGGCGAGCCTGAATACCGAAGCCAAGCTGATGGCGACTCACTATCAGCAAAAAAATATCGATAATTACAATGCCAGTAGAAATGCCGACCTTGAAGAGTCGGTTAACCGAACGCTCCCGCAGTTCAAAATGGACGGCAAGCTGATCTTCGAACGTGATATGGCTATGCTGGCAGATGGTTATACCCAGACGCTTGAACCGCGTATGCAGTATTTGTACGTGCCATACCGCGACCAGAGCAAAATCCAGAACTACGACTCCTCTTTACTGCAGTCTGACTACAGCGGCCTGTTCCGCGACCGTACTTATGGCGGTCTTGACCGCATCGCGTCTGCTAACCAGTTAACGACCGGCGTCACAACACGTGTTTATGATGATGCTGCCGTTGAACGTTTTAACGTTTCTGTTGGTCAAATCTACTATTTCACCGAGTCACGCACCGGTGATGACAACATTAACTGGGAGAAAGATAACAAAACGGGATCGCTGGTCTGGGCGGGAGATACTTACTGGCGTATGACCGATCGTTGGGGCCTGCGTGGCGGTGTGCAATATGACACTCGCCTCGATAATATTGCCACAAGCAGTGCTGCTGTTGAGTACCGTCGCGATGAAGACCGTATGGTCCAGTTGACGTATCGTTACGCCAGCCCGGAATATATTCAGGCAACATTGCCATCTTATGCTGGCTCAGAACCCTATAAAGACGGTATTTCGCAGGTGGGTGGCGCAGCGAGCTGGCCAATCGCCGACCGCTGGTCAATCGTAGGCGCTTACTACTTCGACACTAACGCCAATAAACCTGCTGACCAGATGGTGGGTCTGCAATATAACTCCTGCTGTTACGCGCTGCGTGTCGGCTACGAACGCAAGCTTAACGGCTGGAACAGTGAAAACAATCAGAGCAAATACGATAACGTGATTGGCTTTAACTTCGAGTTACGCGGCCTGAGTTCCAACTACGGTCTGGGTACGCAGAAAATGCTGCGCTCGAATATTCTGCCGTACAGTAGCGCCTTGTAATGTGCTTGATTTGCAACGTAATCCGCTTTGCGGTTAATTGAAATGGAAAAAGTATGAAGAACTGGAAAACGCTGCTGCTCGGTGTCGCTATGGTTGCGAATACCAGCTTCGCGGCCCCCCAGGTTGTTGATAAAGTCGCTGCTGTGGTTAACAACGGCGTCGTGCTTGAAAGTGACGTTGACGGTCTGATGAAATCGGTGAAGCTCAACTCGGGCGAAGCCGGTCAACAGCTTCCTGATGACGCCACGCTGCGCCACCAGATCCTGGAGCGTCTGATCATGGATCAGATCGTTCTGCAGATGGGGCAGAAAATGGGTGTGAAGATCACTGACGAGCAGCTCGATCAAGCGATCGCTAACATCGCGAAGCAGAACAATATGTCTTTAGACCAGATGCGCAGCCGTCTGGCCTATGACGGCATAAGCTACGCCACTTACCGTAACCAGATCCGTAAAGAGATGCTGATTTCGGAAGTGCGTAACAACGAAGTGCGTCGCCGCGTCACAATCCTGCCTCAGGAAGTGGACGCGCTGGCAAAACAGGTGGGCAACCAGAACGATGCGAGCACAGAGCTGAACCTGAGCCACATTCTGATCCCACTGCCAGAGAACCCAACGTCCGATCAGGCTGCGGAAGCAGAAAGCCAGGCGCGTTCTATTGTTGAACAGGCGCGTAACGGCGGCGACTTTGGCAAGCTGGCAATCACCTACTCCGCTGACCAACAGGCGCTGAAAGGCGGCCAGATGGGCTGGGGACGTATTCAGGAGCTGCCAT
The DNA here is from genome assembly GCF_055666685.1 of Enterobacter sp. E14S. Taxonomy (NCBI): domain Bacteria; kingdom Pseudomonadati; phylum Pseudomonadota; class Gammaproteobacteria; order Enterobacterales; family Enterobacteriaceae; genus Enterobacter; species Enterobacter sp. E14S. The sequence goes on from NZ_JBVODQ010000010.1 coordinate 76,098, forward strand.
CTATCTTTGCCCAGGCGCTGAGCACGGCGAAGAAAGGGGATATCGTTGGTCCTATCCGTTCAGGCGTGGGCTTCCACATTCTGAAGGTGAACGATCTGCGCGGCCAGAGCCAAAATATCTCCGTCACCGAAGTTCACGCTCGCCACATACTTCTGAAACCGTCACCGATCATGACTGACGATCAGGCGCGTGCGAAGCTGGAACAGATCGCAGCTGACATTAAGAGCGGTAAAACCTCATTTGCGAAGGCAGCAAAAGAGTTCTCTCAGGATCCAGGCTCTGCTAACCAGGGCGGCGATCTAGGCTGGGCGGCTGCGGATATTTACGATCCTGCCTTCCGCGACGCGTTGATGAAGCTGAACAAAGGCCAGATCAGCGCGCCGGTCCACTCTTCATTTGGCTGGCATCTGATCGAGCTGATGGACACCCGTAACGTTGATAAAACGGATGCGGCACAGAAAGACAGAGCCTACCGTATGCTGTTTAACCGTAAGTTCTCTGAAGAAGCCGCAACCTGGATGCAGGAACAACGCGCCAGCGCTTACGTGAAAGTTCTGAGCAACTAATGAAACAGCATCGTGTTGTTATCACGCCCGGCGAACCCGCCGGGATTGGGCCTGACCTCGTTGTCCAGCTCTCCCAGCGCAGCTGGCCGGTAGAACTGGTTGTCTGCGCCGATGCAACACTGTTACAAGACCGGGCAACGCTGCTCGGCCTGCCTTTAACGCTCATCCCTTACGTTGAAGGCCAACAGCCTGCACCGCAGCAAGCCGGTACGCTCACCCTTCTTTCCATCCCCCTTCGTACGCCGGTCATACCGGGCCAGCTCAGCACGGAAAACGGCCACTATGTCGTTGAAACCCTGGCGCGCGCCTGCGACGGTTGCCTGAAGGGCGAATTTGCCGCCCTGATCACCGGCCCCGTCCACAAAGGCGTCATCAACGAAGCGGGTATACCCTTTACCGGGCATACGGAGTTCTTCGAAGAGCGCTCGCACAGCCCGAAAGTGGTGATGATGCTGGCGACGGAGGAAATGCGCGTTGCGCTGGTGACTACCCATCTGCCGATCAAAGCCATTCCTGATGCGATCACCCCTGAGCTCCTGCGCGAGATCATCGGGATTTTGCATCACGATCTGCAGACAAAGTTTGGGATCCCGCAGCCGCACGTGCTGGTCTGCGGCCTGAATCCGCACGCCGGTGAAGGCGGGCACATGGGCACTGAAGAGATCGACACCATCATTCCGGTACTCAACGAAATGCGGGCGAAGGGGATGAACCTCAGCGGGCCGCTGCCTGCAGATACCCTTTTCCAGCCGAAATACCTGGATAATGCCGACGCCGTGCTCGCGATGTACCACGATCAGGGCCTGCCCGTGCTAAAATACCAGGGCTTTGGCCGCGGGGTGAATATCACCCTCGGTTTACCCTTTATTCGAACGTCCGTTGACCACGGTACTGCGCTGGATCTGGCAGGCCAGGGGAAAGCGGATGTCGGCAGTTTTATTACGGCGCTTAATCTCGCCATCAAAATGATTGTTAATACTCAATGACTAATCGAGTCCATCAGGGCCACTTAGCCCGTAAACGTTTCGGGCAAAACTTCCTTAACGATCAGTTCGTGATCGAAAGCATTGTCTCGGCTATTAATCCGCAAAAAGGTCAGGCGATGGTCGAAATCGGCCCGGGCCTTGCCGCGCTGACCGAGCCGGTAGGCGAACGCCTCGACGAGCTGACCGTCATCGAACTGGACCGCGATCTGGCCGCACGCCTGCAAACGCACCCGTTCCTCGGGCCTAAGCTGACCATCTATCAGCAGGACGCCATGACCATGAACTTTGGCGAGCTGTCGGAAAAAATGGGCCAGCCGCTGCGCGTCTTCGGCAACCTGCCGTACAACATCTCCACGCCGCTCATGTTCCACCTCTTTAGCTATACTGATGCCATTGCCGACATGCACTTCATGTTGCAAAAAGAGGTTGTTAACCGTCTGGTTGCAGGCCCGAACAGTAAAGCGTATGGTCGTTTAAGCGTGATGGCACAGTATTACTGCAACGTGATCCCGGTACTCGAAGTACCGCCGTCAGCGTTCACACCACCACCAAAAGTGGATTCAGCGGTTGTGCGCCTTGTGCCGCACAAAACGAAACCGTATCCGGTTAAAGATCTGCGCGTACTGAGCCGCATTACCACAGAAGCCTTTAACCAGCGCCGTAAAACGATCCGTAACAGCCTGAGCAATTCGTTTACCGTTGAGGTGTTAGCCGAGCTGGGGATCGACCCGGCAATGCGTGCGGAGAACATTTCCGTAGAGCAGTACTGTAAGCTGGCTAATTACATCAGCGATAATGCGCCGCCGAAGGAGAGTTAAGCCATGATTGATTCGCCCCGCGTATGTGTCCATGTACAAAGCGTCTATGTTGAATCACAGTCCTCACCGGACGAAGAACGTTTTGTTTTCGCTTACACCGTGACCATTCGCAATCTGGGGCGGATGCCCGTGCAGCTGCGCGGGCGCTACTGGCTTATCACTAACGGCAATGGCCGCGAAATCGAAGTTCAGGGCGAAGGTGTGGTTGGTGAACAGCCCCACATCGCCCCTGGCGAAGAGTACCAGTACACCAGCGGCGCGGTGATTGAAACGCCGATGGGTACCATGCAGGGCCATTATGAAATGGTCGACGTCGATGGCAATGATTTTCGCGTTGCCATTCCTGTTTTCCGTCTCGCCGTAACCACACTCATTCATTAATCTAATGTCTACATATCTGATTGGCGACGTTCACGGTTGCTACGATGAACTGATCGCATTATTAAAACAGGTCGACTTTACGCCAGGACAGGACACGCTCTGGCTGACGGGCGATTTAGTCGCGCGTGGCCCCGGCTCCCTTGAAGTATTACGTTTCGTCAAATCGCTGGGCGACAGCGTGCGCATGGTGCTGGGCAATCACGATCTGCATCTGCTCGCGGTTTTCGCCGGGATCAGCCGCAACAAACCTAAAGATCGCCTCACCCCACTGCTGGATGCGCCGGACGCGGACGATCTGATTAACTGGCTGCGCCGTCAGCCCCTGCTGCAGATCGACGAAGAGAAAAAGCTGGTCATGGCGCATGCCGGGATCACGCCACAATGGGATCTTGAGACGGCGAAAACCTGCGCGCGTGACGTTGAGGCGGTGCTGGCGAGCGACTCGTATCCTTTCTTCCTTGATGCCATGTACGGTGATATGCCGAACCACTGGAGCGAGGATCTCAGCGGTCTGGCCCGTCTGCGCTTTATCACCAACGCGTTCACCCGCATGCGTTTCTGCTTCCCGAACGGACAGCTGGATATGTATTCCAAAGAGACGCCGGAGAGCGCGCCCGCTCCGCTGAAACCGTGGTTTGCCATTCCGGGGCCGGTGACAAGCGAGTACAGCGTGGTATTTGGCCACTGGGCTGCGCTGGAAGGAAAAGGAACACCGGAAGGGATTTACGGTCTGGATACCGGGTGCTGCTGGGGCGGAGAGTTAACCTGCTTACGCTGGGAAGATAAAGCTTACTTTATGCAGCCGTCCAACCGACAGCTGGACCTGGGTGAAAGCGAGGCCGTTGCCTCCTGATACGATTTTCCCTCTCCGGCCGGGAGAGGGAAAATCACTTAACGACGTTCCAGAATCTCGAAGCAGTAGCTGTGGGAGTTCTGTGCATCCGCGTCGTGGAATTCGCTGAATACCGATTCCCACTCGTCCGGATCGTAGTCCGGGAAATGGGTATCCCCTTCCACTTCTGCATCAATGTGGGTCAGATACAGCTTCTGCGCTTTTGGCAGGAACTGCTCGTACACGCGCCCACCGCCAATCACCATGATCTCTTCGGCATTGCCGCATGCAGCAATTGCCTCGTCGACTGATTTAACCCATTCGACGCGATCGTCAGTGCCCGGCTGGCTGCTGATAACGATATTCTTACGGCCCGGCAATGGACGACCAATCGACTCCCAGGTCAGGCGGCCCATCACTACCGGCTTGTTTAACGTAGTACGTTTAAACCATGCGAGATCGGCAGGCAGGTTCCACGGCATGGCATTTTCCATACCGATAACGCGGTCCACCGCCAGCGCTGCAATCAGACTGATCATTGAAAATTTCCCGGATGCAAAAAATTGCCGCCACTATACGGAAAGCTTAATCTTTCGTCGACTGGCGGCAGGGTAAAGATAAAGAAATTTTTTAATATTGCTGGCAACTCCACTTCACGCGGAAGGTTTACTCTCGGGCTCGTCAGCCGGATCGCCGGTATGCTTGCCCTCTTCCGTGCCCTGCCAGCCATGGCGCTGGATCAGCGACAGGTGGTTACGGTCCTCGTTAATGATTTCCGTCAGCATCGCGCTGGTGCGTTTGAACACCGCCGCACGCTCGGTGGCCGTACTGCCGGCCATCGCCGCCATCTCTTCGACCATCTCGGTATTAAAGCGGCGGAACAGGTCTGCCCGTTCGCGCGCTTCATACGCGCCGAGCCCCAGGCTTTCCAGCGCCACGCGGCCAGACTTCAGCGCGCCTTCAAACGTTTCACGCTCGGGCGCCTCTACGCCCGCCTGCCGCAGCCGGATGTAGTGATCCACATCGCGCGCGCGGGAGATAATAGTCAGCGCCGGGAAATGCTCTTTTACCAGCTCCACCATCTGCATGCTGGTTTCCGGATCGTCAATCGCGTTAATCAACACCTCGGCTTTTGCCGCCCCGGCGGATTCCAGCAGATCGACGCGGGTCGCATCCCCGTAAAACACCTTCATATCAAATTTACGCAGGGTATCGACATGGTCGGGGTCGTGATCGAGGATGACCATTTTCACCCCGCTCGACAGCAGTAAACGACCCACAATCTGCCCGTAGCGGCCAAATCCGGCGATGATGACGCGCGGCTGCTCCTCGTCGATCTCGTCGGCCTCGCGCTCCTGCTCGCTGTCCGATTTCTCCAGGCGCGTCAGCACCACCAGCAGCACCGGCGTCGCCGCCATCGACAGTGCCACCGCCAGCGTCAGCGCCTTCGCCCACTCGGGATCGAGCACGTTTGCCATCTGCGCGGCGCCAAAGACCACGAACGCAAATTCACTCCCCTGTCCCAGCAGCACGGCGAACCAGCGGCGCTGCCTGCCCGGCACGTTCAGTGGGCGAGCAATCAGCCACAGCATCACCATTTTAATGACCAGGAAGCCGACGAGCAGGATGACGATCCGCAGCGGGTGCGTCACCAGCGTGCCGAAATCGACGGACATCCCGACGCCGATGAAAAACAGACCCAGCAGCAGCCCTTTGAACGGCTCGATATCGCTTTCCAGCGCGTGACGGTATTCAGAGCTCGCCAGCAGAACGCCTGCGAGGAACGCCCCCATCGCCATCGACAGCCCGGCCTCCTCCAGCAGCAGACCGAAGCCAAACACCAGGAACAGCGCCACGGCGCTGAACACTTCGCGCAGGCCAGAGCGCGCAACAAAGCGCAGCAGTGGACGGGTGACGTAGCGGCCAAGCAGGACCACCAGCATCAGAGCACCGACGACTTTCAGCGCCGAGAGTGCAAATGCGCCAAGCGTCGTTGATGCTCCGCTGGCGGCCAGCAGCGGGATCATCGCCACCAGCGGGATGGCGGCAATATCCTGGAACAGCAGCACCGAGAACGCGCTGCGGCCCATCCGGGAGACCGTCAGATTTCGCTCGTTCATCGCCTGCATGGCAATCGCCGTGGAGGAGAGCGCCAGCGTCATGCCGATCAGCTCTGCCACTTTCCAGTCCATCCCCAACAGGATGCAGAACCCACCCAGCAGCAGGCCGCAGGCCACCATCTGCAGCGCCCCGCCGCCAAATACCGAGGCGCGAAGCTTCCACAGCCGCTGCGGGTCGAGCTCCAGGCCGATCACAAACAGCATCAGCACCACGCCAATTTCAGCGAAATGGAGAATCGCTTCGGCATCCGTGACCAGTCGAAAGCCCCACGGCCCAATGACGCAGCCCGCAATCAGGTAGCCGAGCACCGAGCCCAGCCCCAGGCGGACCGCCACGGGCACAATCAGCGCCGCCGCGCCGAGGTAAATCAGCGCCTGTATCAGCGTATGGCTATCCATGGTGCGTCTCCTGCCACTCAAGTAAGCGTTGTTTATAATGGCGAGCCTGCGCCTGCAGCGTTTCATCGTCGCAAACAAACGTGCAGTGCATCGCAAACGGCGGGAGCCAGTTCAGACCACAATAGAGCGCGGTCGCCTGCAGCGGCTGCGCCAGGACGTCAAAACCCGGGAAGGAACCGATATCAAAATGGCTTTCCCCACCGCCGGTGGTGACCGCCCACATCAGGCTTTTTCCTTTTAGCGCATTGCCGTTGTGGCCATACGCCCAGCCGTGGGAGAAGACTTTATCAATCCACAGCTTCAGGAGCGGGGGCGTGCTGTACCACTGCATCGGATGCTGCCAGATAATCAGATCGGCACGGGAGAGCGCCTCCTGTTCGGCGGCGATATCGATATTAAAATCGGGATAGAGTTGATAGAGGGAACGTATCTCTACGTTATCAAGCGTCCTTACCTGCTCAAGCATCCGCTTATTCGCATGCGAATGCTGCGGATAAGGATGGGCATAAATTATCAGAATCATTGATTAGCCTGTTGTTACTGCTTTCTTTTAACAAAAGAGTGTAGTCAGTAATTCAACAGGCTAATAGTGAATATTATTGACGGGCTTACGTCAGAATTCTGAATTAGTTATCCAGCTCGCCCATGGATTTCACCTGGTCACGGTTAATCTGCTCGGTTTGACCGGTTTCGGCGTTTTTATACGACACCAGACCGGTATCGTCATCCACCTGTGGTTTGCCGTCGGTGACAATGGTTTTGCCATCGGTGGTTTTTACGGCCTGATTAGACGAACAGCCCGCAACGGTAAACATTGTCGTGGCAGCCAGAACGGAAGCGATCAGTAATTTATTTTGCATGGTGTTTTCCCCTGCTCTCAGTTGAATTTCGTTATCGACCTAACCATTTTAGGCTAACTGACTGAATGCGGATGAAAAACCAGAAGGTTCTGAAGATGGGAGAATGCCCGGCAGCCGAACGGCACCGGGCATTTTGACTTACTTGCTAATCTGCGCGTGCATTTCCTGAACCGAAATCACCTTCTCGGTGGCATCCGCGTTCAGCGCCATGGCCGTCGCGAAACCGCCGTTCAGGGTGGTGTCGTAGTGCACTTTGTACTGCAGCGCGCTGCGGCGAATCAGCTTGGAGTCTTCAATCGCCTGGCGGCCTGCGGTGGTGTTGATAATGTAGGTGTATTCGCCATTCTTGATACGATCCTGAATGTGCGGACGACCTTCATGCACCTTGTTCACCAGACGCGGGTTGATGCCGGCTTCGCCCAGCACAATCGCGGTACCGTGGGTCGCGTCCAGCTCGAAGCCCTGTTTCAGCAGCTTGGCGGCCAGGTCAACCACGCGCTCTTTGTCGCCTTCGCGAACGGAGAGCAGCGCACGGCCTGATTTTCTCATGGTGGAGCTACTGCCCAGCTGCGCCTTCGCGAACGCTTCTGCGAAGGTGCGGCCCACGCCCATCACTTCCCCGGTAGAGCGCATTTCTGGCCCTAACAGCGGGTCAACGCCCGGGAATTTGTTGAACGGCAGCACCACTTCTTTCACCGAGTAGTACGGTGGAATGATCTCTTTGGTCACGCCCTGCTGCGCCAGCGTCTGGCCCGCCATCACGCGCGCCGCCACTTTCGCCAGCGGTACGCCGGTGGCTTTGGAGACGAACGGTACGGTACGTGCCGCACGCGGGTTGACTTCAATCAGGTAGACTTCGTTGTCTTTCACCGCGAACTGGACGTTCATCAGACCGCGAACCTGCAGCTCGAAGGCCAGCTTCTGCACCTGCTGGCGCATCACGTCCTGAATCTCCTGGCTCAGCGTGTACGCCGGCAGAGAACAGGCGGAGTCGCCGGAGTGCACGCCTGCCTGCTCGATGTGCTCCATGATGCCGCCAATCAGCACCATTTCGCCGTCGCAGATGGCGTCAACGTCCACTTCAACCGCGTCGTCGAGGAAGCGGTCGAGCAGCACTGGCGCATCGTTGGAGACGCTCACCGCGGTCTGGAAGTAGCGACGCAGGTCGGCCTCGTCATAAACGATTTCCATCGCGCGGCCGCCCAGCACGTAGGAAGGACGCACCACCAGCGGGTAGCCAATCTCTTTCGCCTTCTCAACGGCCATTTCAATGGCGGTGACGGTGGCGTTCGCCGGCTGTTTCAGCTTCAGACGGTCAACCGCCTGCTGGAAACGCTCGCGGTCTTCCGCACGGTCAATCGCGTCCGGGCTGGTGCCGATAACCGGCACGCCTGCTGCTTCCAGCGCGCGCGCCAGCTTCAGCGGGGTCTGGCCGCCGTACTGCACGATAACGCCTTTTGGCTTCTCGATGCGCACGATTTCCAGCACGTCTTCCAGCGTAACCGGCTCGAAGTAGAGGCGGTCAGAGGTGTCGTAGTCGGTAGAGACGGTTTCCGGGTTACAGTTGACCATGATGGTCTCGTAACCGTCTTCGCGCAGCGCCAGCGAGGCGTGTACGCAGCAGTAGTCGAACTCGATGCCCTGGCCGATACGGTTTGGACCGCCGCCCAGCACCATAATCTTGTCGCGGTCGACGGACGGGTTCGCTTCGCACTCGTCTTCATAGGTGGAGTACATGTAGGCGGTGTCGGTCGAGAATTCAGCCGCACAGGTGTCCACGCGCTTGTAGACCGGGTGCAGGTCGTACTGGTCGCGCAGCTTGCGGATTTCCGCTTCGCGCACGCCCGCCAGCTTAGCCAGACGCGCATCGGCGAAGCCTTTACGCTTCAGCACGCGCAGGAAGTCAGCGTCCAGGCCGGTGATGCCCAGCTCCGCGACCTGCTCTTCCAGACGCACCAGCTCTTCAATCTGCACCAGGAACCAGCGGTCGATGTTGGTCAGGTTGAACACGCCGTCGACGGACAGGCCCGCACGGAAGGCATCGGCGATATACCAGATACGCTCTGCGCCCGCGTCTTTCAGCTCGCGGCGGATTTTGGTCAGTGCTTCCGGGTCGTCCAGGCTCACTTTCGGGTCAAAGCCGGTCGCGCCCACTTCGAGGCCGCGCAGCGCTTTCTGCAGGGATTCCTGCTGCGTGCGGCCAATCGCCATCACTTCACCGACAGACTTCATCTGGGTGGTCAGACGGTCGTTCGCGCCCGCAAATTTCTCGAAGTTGAAGCGTGGAATTTTGGTCACAACGTAGTCGATGGACGGCTCGAAGGACGCAGGCGTGCGGCCACCGGTGATGTCGTTCATCAGCTCGTCGAGGGTGTAACCCACCGCCAGCTTCGCCGCCACTTTCGCAATCGGGAAGCCGGTCGCTTTAGAAGCCAGCGCGGAGGAACGGGACACACGCGGGTTCATTTCGATAACAATCAGACGGCCTGTTTTCGGGTTCACCGAGAACTGCACGTTAGAGCCGCCGGTTTCCACGCCGATTTCACGCAGTACCGCCATCGAGGCGTTACGCATGATTTGATACTCTTTGTCGGTCAGGGTCTGGGCTGGCGCAACGGTGATGGAGTCGCCGGTGTGGATACCCATTGCATCGAAGTTTTCGATGGAGCAGACGATGATGCAGTTGTCGTTTTTATCACGCACCACTTCCATCTCGTACTCTTTCCAGCCAATCAGCGATTCATCAATCAGCAGCTCTTTGGTTGGGGAGAGATCCAGACCGCGTTCGCAAATCTCTTCGAACTCTTCGCGGTTGTAGGCGATACCGCCACCGGTGCCGCCCATAGTGAACGATGGACGGATGATGCACGGATAGCCCACGTCAGCCGCGACGGCCAGCGCTTCTTCCATGTTGTGTGCGATACCGGAACGCGCGGTGTCGAGGCCGATTTTCTTCATCGCCACGTCGAAGCGGCGACGGTCTTCTGCTTTATCAATCGCGTCGGCGGTCGCACCAATCATGGTCACGCCGAACTCTTCCAGCACGCCCTGACGCTCCAGCTCCAGCGCACAGTTCAGCGCCGTCTGGCCGCCCATGGTTGGCAGCACCGCGTCCGGACGCTCTTTCTCGATGATTTTACGCACAACTTCCCAGTGAATCGGCTCGATGTAGGTTGCATCAGCCATTTCCGGGTCGGTCATGATGGTTGCCGGGTTAGAGTTTACCAGGATTACGCGGTAACCCTCTTCACGCAGGGCTTTACACGCCTGCGCGCCGGAGTAGTCGAATTCGCAGGCCTGGCCGATGACGATCGGGCCAGCGCCAAGGATCAGGATGCTTTTTATGTCTGTACGTTTTGGCATTGTCTTCTCGGCTCCTGATTATTTAGCGGTCTTACGGTATTGCTCGATAAGTTCGATGAAGTGATCGAACAGCGGCGCGGCGTCGTGTGGGCCCGGGCTGGCTTCCGGGTGACCCTGGAAGCTGAATGCTGGCTTATCGGTACGGTGGATACCCTGCAGGGTGCCATCGAACAGCGACTTATGGGTCACGCGCAGGTTAGCCGGCATAGAGGCTTCATCGACGGCAAAGCCGTGGTTCTGCGCGGTGATCATCACCGTGTTGTTGTCGATGTCTTTCACCGGGTGGTTACCACCGTGGTGGCCGAACTTCATCTTAACGGTGTTCGCACCGCTCGCCAGCGCCAGCAGCTGATGGCCAAGGCAGATACCGAATACCGGGATGTCGGTTTCCAGGAAGGACTTGATAGCGGCGATGGCGTAATCGCACGGCGCCGGGTCGCCAGGGCCGTTGGACAGGAAAATACCGTCCGGATTCATCTTCAGCACGTCTTCGGCAGACGTTTGTGCCGGAACTACCGTCAGGCGGCAGCCGCGGTCAACCAGCATGCGCAGGATGTTGCGCTTGGCGCCGAAATCGTAGGCCACCACGTGAAACGGCAGCTCGCTCTCTTTTTTCGCTTCCGGCAGGTCGCCTTCCAGCGTCCAGCTACCCTGAGTCCAGCTGTAGGCTTCAGCGGTCGTCACTTCTTTCGCCAGGTCCATGCCGTTCAGGCCCGGGAAGGCTTTCGCTTTTTCCAGCGCCAGCGTCGCATCGAGATTATCACCCGCGATGATGCAGCCGTTCTGTGCACCCTTCTCGCGCAGCAGACGCGTTAACTTACGGGTATCGATATCGGCAATCGCCACGATGTTATGGCGCTTCAGGTAAGAAGAGAGGTCTTCGGTATTGCGGAAGTTGCTTGCAATCAGCGGCAGGTCACGGATGACCAGGCCTTGCGCATGTACCTGAGAAGATTCTTCGTCAGGCGCATTGGTGCCGACATTGCCGATATGAGGATAAGTAAGAGTAACGATTTGGCGAGAATAGGAAGGATCAGTGAGGATTTCTTGATAACCGGTCATTGAAGTATTGAAAACGACTTCCCCAACCGCCGAACCCGTTGCCCCTATGGCCCGACCGATAAACTGGGTTCCGTCTTCCAGAACCAATAGCGCTGACTTAATCAAAACACCCTCCAGAGAATATTCACTCACTTTATTTGCATATTAATTCATAGCATGTCATGGATCAATGCAAATGTGTTGCCAGCGGATTTTTGGCAAACGGCGGCATTCTGGGGATTTGGTGGGTAAAAGTCAACTTAAAACGGATATTTTGTTTACTCTTTTGCAAGCCTGGCGAGTGGAATGCGGCTTAAGCGACAAAAAGATCAGGTAAATCACTGCGGAAAACGCTTGCGTGCCAGGTTTAATGAAAAATGAGCTAGCGCAGCACTATAAAGTGGACCAAATGGTCAAAATTTACATTTCAGTAACGTTAAAACTCTATAAGAGATAGATATTTAGAGCATTAAGCAAAAATATACCATGAAATAGATAAAATAAAAGGGCAATAAAATATTGCCCTATGCAATCAAACAATTACGACTGCAATAACCACATCACGATGGGTAATAATGCTTACAAATTATTGAGATCGAGCACGTCTCGCATATCAAAAAGGCCGTTTTTCTTGTTTTTCAGCCACAAAGCGGAACGTACCGCACCGTTGGCGAACGTCATTCGGCTGGAGGCTTTATGCGTAATTTCGACGCGCTCGCCAATATCGGCGAACATCGCCGTGTGTTCGCCGACGATGTCACCCGCTCGCACGGTTGCAAAACCAATGGTGCCCGGCACGCGTTCGCCGGTGTAACCTTCGCGGGTGTAAACCGCGCAGTCTTTTAAATCTTTATCAAGTGCATGAGCAATCGCTTCGCCCATCGCCAGCGCCGTACCCGATGGCGCATCAACTTTATAACGATGGTGAGCTTCTACGATCTCAATATCGGTATAGTTGCCCATCACCTTCGCGGCCTTCTCCAGCAGCTTCAGCATGACGTTAACGCCCACGCTGAAGTTTGCGGCGAAGACAATCGCAATTTCTTTTGATGCATCCTGGATAGCCTGCTTACCCGCATCGTCAAAACCGGTGGTGCCGATCACCATCCCCTTGCCGTGCTGGCGACAAAACGCCAGATGCGCGAGCGTCCCTTCCGGGCGGGTAAAATCGATGAAGACATCGAAGTCCTCTTTTACCGCTTCCAGGCTGCTTTGCACGGTAACACCCGTGTGGCCTGCGCCCGCCAGCTCACCGGCATCGGTTCCCAGAAGCGACGAACCTTCACGCTCCAGGGCCGCGCCAAGCGCGACGCCATCCATCTGAAGTGCCGCCTGAATAAGCTGACGGCCCATACGTCCACCCGCGCCCGCAATGGCGACACGGATCTGTGCATCATGCATAGTTATTCTCTTACGTTAAAATGATGTAAACCGTTTTCAGATTAACCAGCCTTGAGAAGCACTGCCAACTGAAAACACCGATAATTAGAATTTAACGTGAAACCGACTTAAATATCAGTAAAAGACATGATTTTGTCGTCACGATAAAGTAACGGGTAAAAAAAAGGCCAGCACAGGAGGTGCTGGCCTTTCATCAGAAAAAGGTCTATTCGACTTCGCGGGCGTCGATGCGCAGTTCTTTCGGGACTTCAAAAACGATGTTCTCTTCACGTCCTTCCAGCGGCACCGCTTCGCCACCGCCCAGTTCCTGCAGACGGGAAATGACGTTCTGTACCAGAATATCTGGCGCAGACGCCCCGGCCGTCACGCCGACACAGCCCGCGTGCTTAACCCACGCCTCCTGAATATCCGACGCGTCATCAATCAGGAAAGCCGCTTTCCCCATACGCTGTGCCAGTTCGGCCAGACGGTTGGAGTTAGACGAGTTTTTGGAGCCGACTACCAGCACCACATCCGCCCGTTCAGCCAGTGCGCGCACCGCTTCCTGACGGTTAGTGGTCGCGTAGCAGATATCATCCTTACGCGGACCGACGATCTTCGGGAAGCGCTGACGCAGCGCGTCAATCACGTCTGAGGTATCGTCTACGGAGAGCGTCGTCTGGGTCATAAACGACAGACGGGCTTCATTTTTCACATTCAGCGTAAAGACATCTTCAGGCGACTCAACCAGATACATCCCCCCTTCCGGGTTGCTGTACTGGCCCATGGTGCCTTCGACTTCCGGATGACCGGCATGGCCAATCAGAATCGACTCTTCACCACGACGGCTGGCGCGAGCCACTTCCATATGCACTTTTGTCACCAGCGGACAGGTGGCATCGAATACGGTCAGATCGCGGCTTTTCGCCTCATTGCGTACCGCCTGTGAGACGCCGTGCGCGGAGAAGATCAGGATCGCACCGTCCGGTACTTCGCTGATTTGTTCAATGAAGATGGCGCCGCGCTCGCGCAGGCTGTCGACCACGTAGCGGTTGTGCACCACTTCGTGACGCACATAAATCGGCGCGCCGTAAATCTCCAGCGCGTTTTCAACAATGCTGATAGCGCGGTCTACACCGGCGCAAAAGCCGCGCGGGTTAGCCAACAGGATCTGCATTTCAGGCCTCCAGTGCAGGATCGATTTCCAGCACTTCAACATCAAAATGAACGGTACGCCCGGCAAGCGGATGGTTGAAGTCAACGGTAATAGAGTCGCCGTTGATTTCGCGGATCACGCCAGGCATTTCGCTGCCGTCCATAGCGGTAAAGAGCATAATCGCTCCGATCTCCGGTTCACCCGCGTCCATAAACTCGCGGCGCGAGAAATACTGGATCAGGTCCGGACTCGGCACGCCAAAGGCGGCATCCGGCTCCAGCGAAAAGGCTTTTTCTCACCCTCTTTCAGACCGAGAAGCTGCTGCTCAAGACCTTCAGACAGGGAGGTATCGCCAAGACGAAACAGGGCCGGTTTGCCGTTATTGCGGGTGGATTCGGCCGTGGAGCCGTCATCCAGCTTCAGCGTGAAGTGAACGAGAACCGCGCTGTTGCTCTGTACGGATTTAGACATGCAAATTGCTCGCTTGTTTTGCCCGGTAGCATTACGCCACCGGGCGAGTGTGTTACGCCTGCTCTTTCGCGGCCGGTTTAGGCAAGAAGCCTTCCAGCACGATTAACGCCGCACCGATACAAATTGCCGTATCGGCCAGGTTAAAGGTCGCGAAGTGCCAGTCGCCGACGTAGAAGTCGATCATATCGACCACAAAGCCGTGCCACAGGCGGTCAAACAGGTTGCCCAGCGCGCCGCCAATGATCAGCGCGTAGGCAATGTTATTCAGCTTTTGCGTGGCCTTCGAGCGGTACATCAGCACCGCGAGGATCACGCAGATACCGAGAGCGATACCCGCAAAGAACCAGCGCTGCCAGCCACCGCTGTCGGCAAGGAAACTAAACGCTGCGCCGTAGTTACGCGCGTAGTGCAGGTTAAGCGACGGGAACAGCGGAACCGTCTCCCCCAGAGAGAAATTCTGGAGGATCAGGAACTTGCTGCCCAGATCGATAATCAGCACCACCACAACCAGCCACAGCCAGCGCAGTCCTGTTGAACAGAGAGTTTTACTCATCAGGCAAACTTACGTTTTTCGCCGTCACCGGCGACGTTGCTTACACAGCGTCCGCAGATGTCTGCGTGTTCCGCCACCTGGCCAACATCGGTGGTGTAATGCCAGCAGCGCGGGCATTTCTCACCGTCGGCACGAGTTACAACAGCCTGAACCGTTGTATTGCCAGCATTGTACTGGATATTTTCATCATCAATGCCGCCAGCCTCATCTGAAATCACGAATTGAGACGTAATGAAGATAAATCTGACTTCTTCACCTAACCGTTTCAGTTTATCAATCGTTCCCTTGGCATCGTCTGCATATTTCAGCGTAACTTTTGCCTCAAGATTCGATTTGATACCATTGATTTTCTGATTTTCCAGCTCTTTGTTGACCTGATCTTTGATATAACGAACATCATCCCAGAAGGAATCGTTAAACTCTTCGTCATCAGCTAAGCCAAACAGACCTTCGTACCACTCGCCCGTGAACACATACTTCTCACGGTCGCCCGGCAGGTAGCCCCAGATTTCATCCGCGGTGAAGGACATGATCGGCGCCATCCAGCGCACCAGCGCTTCTGCAATGTGGAACAGCGCGGTCTGGCAGCTACGACGCGCCACGCTGTCCGCTTTCGCGGTGTACTGGCGGTCTTTGATGATGTCGAGGTAGAACGAGCCCATCTCGATGGAGCAGAAGCGCATCAGGCGCTGCACCACTTCGTGGAAGTCGTAAGACTCATAGGCTTTCAGGATATCTTCCTGCGCCGCTTTCGCGCAGCCTACCGCCCAGCGGTCCAGCACCACCATCTCTTCCGGTTTCACCATGTCTTTTGCCGGATCGAACCCGTTCAGGTTCGCCAGCAGGAAGCGAGCGGTGTTACGGATACGACGATAGCTGTCGGCAGCGCGCTTCAGGATCTCGTCAGAGACCGCCATTTCGCCGGTGTAATCGGTAGAGGCCACCCACAGACGCAGAATGTCTGCGCCCAGCTTGTTCATCACATCCTGCGGAGAAACGGTGTTACCGATAGATTTGGACATCTTACGGCCCTGACCATCCACGGTGAAGCCGTGAGTCAGTACCTGACGGTAAGGCGCTTTACCCTTCATGGCGGTGGAGATCATCAGAGATGACATGAACCAGCCGCGGTGTTGGTCGGAGCCTTCCAGATACATGTCGGCAGTGTGACCGGCAAATTCCGGACGCACGTCAACCACGGAGGAGTGGGTAGACCCGGAGTCGAACCACACGTCCAGGGTATCCGGTACTTTCTCGTAGCTGTCTGCGTCAGCGCCCAGGATGTCGCGGGAGTCGAGATCCCACCACGCCTGAATACCGTCAACTTCGACGCGCTTCGCCACTTCTTCCATCAGTTCCAGAGTGTTCGGGTGCAGCTCCTGCGTCTCTTTATGTACGAACAGAGACATCGGCACGCCCCAGGTACGCTGACGGGAGATACACCAGTCAGGACGGTTAGCCACCATGGATTCGATACGCGCCTGGCCCCAGTCAGGGATCCACTGCACGCCTTTGATCTCTTTCAGAGACTGCTCGCGCAGGCCTTTCTGATCCATGCTGACGAACCACTGCGGGGTTGCACGGAAGATGATCGGCGTCTTATGACGCCAGCAGCACGGATAGCTGTGCTGCATTTTTTCAACGTGCAGCAGCGCGCCGCTGGTGCGCAGCATGTCAACGATGATGTCGTTCGCTTTGAAGACGTTGATACCGTCCAGCGCCGGATAGGTGCCTGGCAGGTAAGATCCGTCCGGGCCAACCGGGTTAGCGATTTCCAGACCGTACTTCAGGCTGATGTTGTAGTCGTCAGGACCGTGGCCACCGGCGGTATGTACCGCACCGGTACCCGCTTCCAGCGTCACGTGGTCGCCCAGGATCGCCGGAACGTCGAAGTCCAGGAACGGGTGTTTGAAGCGCATCAGCTCCAGCGCGTCGCCTTTCACGGTGCCCAGCACGGTGTAGTCGCTGATATGCGCGCGCTTCAGCACGCTCTCAACCAGATCTTTCGCCAGGATAACCGCCTGACCGTCAATCTGCACCAGCGCGTATTCGAACTCACCGGACAGGGAAATCGCACGGTTCGCCGGCAGGGTCCACGGGGTGGTGGTCCAGATAACCAAAGAGATCGGGCCGTTTACCGAAGAGACGCCAAATTTAGCCTTCACCGCATCCTGATCGACGGCATGGAACGCCACGTCGATAGACGGAGAGGTTTTGTCGTAATACTCCACTTCCGCTTCTGCCAGCGCAGAGCGGCAGTCCACGCACCAGTGCACCGGCTTAGCGCCTTTGTGCAGGTGGCCGTTACCGATGATTTTACCCAGCGCACGGATGATGTTGGCTTCAGTTTTGAAGTCCATGGTCAGGTACGGGTGCGACCAGTCGCCCAGCACGCCCAGACGGATGAAGTCAGCGCGCTGACCGTCAACCTGCGTGGCTGCGTATTCGCGGCACTTCGCACGGAACTCGGCGGCGGTGAACTTCTCACCAGGCTTGCCAAACTCTTGCTCCACTTTCAGCTCGATTGGCAGACCGTGGCAGTCCCAGCCTGGAACGTAAGGCGAGTCATATCCCGTGAGGCCTTTGGACTTCACGATAATGTCTTTCAGAATCTTGTTAACCGAGTGACCAATATGAATGCTGCCATTCGCATATGGAGGGCCATCATGCAGAATGAAGGTTTTTTTGCCTTTTTTGGCTGCACGAATGATGCCGTACAGGTCATCATCGGTCCAACGCGCCAGCATTCCCGGTTCGCGCTTGGCGAGATCGCCGCGCATCGGGAACCCTGTTTCCGGCAAATTCAGGGTTGATTTATAGTCACTCATCAGATTCTCGGTTCCGTATTTATCACGTAGGCAGTTAAGCCGGGTTCAAAGCCCAAAAAACTCGCGGGCCGTCAATTCATCTCGCGCAATTTGCGCTTTTAGTTCATCCAGCGAACCAAATCGCTGCTCGTTGCGTATTTTTTTACGCAGTATCACATCTATATGGCGACCATAGAGGTCCATTACAACGTCCAGCAGGTGCACTTCTAACTGTTGACGCACACCGGCGACGGTCGGACGCGTGCCAATGTTGGCGACGCCGTAGAACGGCTTATCGCCCAGTCCTGCCACTTCCACCGCATACACCCCTTTAACCGGGGAAACCTGACGACGCAGCGGTATATTCGCCGTCGGGAAGCCTATCGTGCGCCCCAGCGCATCGCCATGGACCACGCGGCCAGAGATGGTGAACGGATGCCCCAGCAGGGTTTCTGCCGTGTCCAGGTCATCATTAGCCAGCGCCTGACGCACCGCCGTGCTGCTGACGCGCACGCCGCCTTCGCAGAAGGTCATCGCGCTGGTGACGTCAAATCCATACTCCAGACCAGCCTTCTGTAATAGCAAGAAATCGCCCTGACGACCAGCGCCAAAGCGGAAATCATCACCCACGGCGAGAAACTGTACGCCAAGACGCTTAACCAGCAGGTCGCTGACGAAATTTTGTGCTGTCAGCGCGGCAAAGCGACGATCGAAACGTAAACACAATACATAGTCCACGCCGGACTCCGCCAGATAGCGCAATTTCTCGCGCAGGCGAGTGAGGCGGGCGGGAGATTTATCGCCCGCGAACAGCTCCAGCGGCTGCGGCTCGAAAATCATCACTACAACGGGCAGGCCACGGGCCTCCCCTTCTTTACGCAATCCCTGCAACAGCGCCTGATGACCACGATGCACGCCGTCGAAATTACCAATAGTCAGCACGCACCCGTGTGGCGCGCTGCTGAGATTATGTATGCCGCGTATCAGCTTCATGTCTGGCTCAAAACAGTGAAAATCGCCAAAGTATACCTTGTACAGCGGTTAAGGTTAACCGGCGATTGTTCGCGCAAAACAGAAAGCCGTAATGATTTCATCAGGCTGACCTTTCGCAGCGAAAAAATCTGCTCGTGAACTGCGATTTTTATGCCGAAAGGCTGTATTCAGGGAAGACAAGCTGGTAGAATCCTGCGCCATCACTACGTAACGTAGCGTCGCTAATTAACGGCGCTTATTTGCACAAATCCATTGACAAAAGAAGGCAAAGAGGGCATATTCCTCGGCCTTTGAATTGTCCACATAGAACATATTTGGGAGTTGGACTTGGCTAATATCAAATCAGCTAAGAAACGTGCCGTTCAGTCTGAAAAGGCTCGTAAGCACAACGCAAGCCGTCGCTCTATGATGCGTACTTTCATCAAGAAAGTATACGCAGCAATCGAAGCAGGCGACAAAGCTGCAGCGCAGAACGCATTTAACGAAATGCAACCAATCGTGGATCGTCAGGCTGCTAAAGGTCTGATCCACAAAAACAAAGCAGCGCGTCATAAAGCAAACCTGACCGCGCAGATCAACAAACTGGCTTAATCGCTACTTGTTGTTGCTTGTTTAAAGAACCCGCTTAACGCGGGTTTTTTTATGCCTTCAGATTGCCGGTGGCGTAAACAGCGCCGAGTAGTCACGATTGCAGATTCGCTGCACCGCCGGGTGCTGAATCATTCTTTCGGCAAATATGGCGTGATACTCCTCCATCACGTTATCCACTCTGCCTATCTCCGTAATCTTGTCGTCCGAATAGAGATCGTGCGCGTACAGCGTCGGCGCAACGAAGATCGCATTATGCGCTTCGCCAAAGGCTTTCATCAGCGCCGCATCGTCGAACTCACCGAGGATTTCTACCTTCAGCCCCTGCGAGTTAAACCAGTTCAGCAGCTTGCGTCCGAGCATGGAACGCCTTCCCGGCACCAGCAGGCGGCGCTCTTCAAGGCACGCAGGGAACGGTTTCTCCGGCGGTGGATTAATGCACCAGAAGCTCACGCCACATTCGCCAATCTTCACCGAGAACAGCCCTTCCTGCTGGGTGGAGTCAATCGGGCAGTCCGAGATAATCATGTCCAGCTTGTGCTGGCTCAGCTGTTCCAGCAGCATCTCGTGGGTGGATTCAAAGCAGCGCAGGTGGATTTGCTCATCTTCGACTACCGCCGCATCCAGCACGCCGCTCACCAGCCGCTTGGACAGCGCATCCGCCACGCCCACGTCAAAGAGCAGGTTCGACTCTTTGCGATAGTTGACGATATCCAGCATCTCCTGGCTCAGGGTGAACATTTTGTCCGCATAGCGGAACACCAGTTCACCCAGTTCGCTGGGTTCAATCCCACGCCCCTTACGCTTGAACAGCTTGCCCTGCAGACGCTCTTCCAGGGCCTTGATTTGCCCGGTGATGGTTTGCGGCGTCAGGTAGAGCGCCTCTGCCGCCCCCACCACCGAGCCCTGTTTATAGACGTGCCAGAAGTAGTACAGATGGTTGTAATTTAAATGAGACATCGCGTCTTCTCTCCCTGAGTGTGTATCGGGAGGAAGAACGCCTCCTCCCGGTGTTCCGTTATGCCTGGACGGCCTGTCCGGACAATTTCACCTTCAACAAGGTATAACCGATTACCGCGGCCAGTAATGACCCGATGAGAATGCCGAGTTTAGCCCAGACGATAAGCTCAGGCGCATGCGCACCAAACGCCAGCGTCGAGATAAAGATCGACATCGTAAACCCGATTCCACACAGCACGCCGACGGCCATAATCTGCGAAAACGTGGTGCCATGCGGCAATGACGCCAGCTTCAGCTTCGTCGCCAGCCAGCAGAAGAGGCTAATGCCCAACGGCTTGCCGATAAACAGCCCGGCAATGATGCCCAGCGGCAGTACGGACGTCAGCCCGTCCAGCGTCACGCCGCCGAGGGAAACGCCCGCGTTGGCAAACGCAAACAGCGGCAGGATCATAAAGGCAACCCACGGGTGCAACACATGCTCCAGCTGTTTGGCAGGCGACTTGCCGTCCTGCGGCTTAAGCGGCACGAAGAAGCCGACGATTACTCCTGCCAGCGTAGCGTGCACGCCGGATTTCAGCACCGCCGTCCACAGAACCATCCCCACCAGGATATAGATACCGATGCGGCGAACGTTGAAGATGTTCAGCAGCGCCAGCACCGCAATCGCCCCGGCGGCGACGCTCAGGGACAGGATCGACAGATCGCTGGTGTAGAACAGCGCGATAATCACAATGGCGCCCAGGTCATCGATGATCGCCAGCGCCATCAGGAAGATTTTCAGGGCCACCGGCACGCGGCTACCGAGCAAGGCTAAGACACCGAGCGCAAAGGCGATATCCGTCGCGGCCGGGATCGCCCAGCCGTCACGCGCAACAGGATCCTGCCAGGTGAACGCCAGGAAGAGCAACGCCGGAACGACCATTCCGCCGATGGCTGCGATCACCGGAAACGCCGCGCGCTGGCGGCTGGCAAGCGAGCCCAGAACCAGCTCACGCTTAACCTCCAGTCCCACCAGCAGGAAGAACACCGCCATTAGCGCATCGTTGATCCACAGCAGCATGTTCTTGTTAATTTCCAGCGCCCCGACCTTCAGCTCAACGGGCGTTTCCAGAAATGCATGGTAGAGATCCTGCGTGATGCCAAGGTTAGCCAGCACCATCGCGGCCGCTGCGGCAATAATCAGGATCACGCCACCGGACGCCTCACTGCTAAAGAAACGGTGTAGTAATTTCATTTACGTTCTCTCTTTTACAACAATACCTCGATAAAACCATAATACCAAGCCAAATAGCTCGGCAAAAACAGATTAATGTTGAGTATAGACTCAGTTTAACCGAGCTATACGCGCAAATAAAAAAGCCCGGAATCGCTTCCGGGCTTTTCGAAGATGAAAACCAGCTAACGAATTAGCGGGTCAAATCATCGAAGAATTTTTTGACGCCATCGAAGAAGCTTTTGGAACGCGGGCTGTTTTTCTCACCCGTCGGACCGCCAAAGCTTTCCTGCAGCTCTTTCAGCAGCTGTTTCTGTTTGTCGTTCAGGCCAACCGGCGTTTCGACGACGACGCGGCACAGCAGATCGCCCTGCGCGCCACCGCGAACGGATTTAACGCCTTTTCCGCGCATGCGGAACAGCTTGCCGGTCTGGGTTTCGCCAGGCACTTTCAGGTTCACGCGACCGTCCAGCGTAGGCACTTCGATTTCACCACCGAGTGCCGCCATCGCGAAGTTGATCGGCACTTCGCAGTACAGGTTATTACCTTCACGCTCAAAGATGGCGTGCTGCTTGACCTGAACCTGAACGTACAGATCGCCTGCCGGTGCGCCGTGCTCGCCTGCTTCGCCCTCACCCGCCAGACGGATGCGGTCGCCCGTATCGACGCCAGCCGGGATCTTAACGGACAGAGTTTTGGTTTTCTCAACGCGACCGTGCCCGTGGCATTTGGTGCATGGATCTTTAATCAGCGTGCCGCGACCGTGACAGTGAGGACAGGCCTGCTGTACCGCGAAGAAGCCCTGACGCATCTGTACCTGACCAGAGCCGTGACAGGTTGGACAGGTCTGAGGCTGTGTGCCCGCTTTCGCGCCGCTGCCGTGGCAAACGTCACACTCTTCCAGCGTCGGGATACGGATCTCTTTGGTTACGCCGCGAACGGCCTCTTCCAGCGTCAGCTCCATGTTGTAGCGCAGGTCCGCGCCGCGCGCCGCGCGCTGACGACCACGGCCGCCGCCGAAAATGTCGCCAAATACATCGCCAAAGATATCGCTGAAGTCAGCGCCGCCGCCAAAGCCGCCGCCACCGAATCCACCGCCGCCCATGCCGCCCTGTTCAAAGGCTGCGTGACCGTACTGGTCATAGGCCGCACGTTTTTGCGCATCGGTCAGGACTTCGTAGGCTTCTTTGATCTCTTTAAATTTGGCTTCAGCCTCTTTGTCACCCTGGTTACGGTCCGGGTGGAATTTCATGGCCAGGCGCTTGTACGCCTTTTTGATTTCACGCTCTTCCGCAGTTTTCGGAACGCCTAAAATCTCGTAATAGTCTTGCTTTGCCATTGGTTTTTTTAAGCCCCTTAACATGCGAGCACGGGCGTGGAGAGTTCTCCTACGCCCGTGCCGATTAATTACCCTGCATCAGGGCGATTATTTTTTATCTTTAACTTCTTCGAACTCAGCGTCGACAACGTCGTCGTCTTTCGCGTTGTTCGCCGAAGCGTCAGCGCCCGCCTGCTGTTGAGCGTGCTGCTGCTGAGCGATTTCCATCAGCTTCTGAGAAGCCTGCGCCAGTTCCTGCATCTTCGCTTCGATGTCCGCTTTATCTTCACCTTTCAGTGAGGATTCCAGCGCGCTCAGTGCAGCTTCGATAGCAGTCTTGTCTTCCGCTGGCAGTTTATCGCCTGCTTCTTCAACCTGTTTACGGGTGCTGTGCAGCAGATGGTCACCCTGGTTGCGGGTCTGAACCAGCTCTTCGAACTTACGGTCGGATTCCGCGTTAGCTTCGGCATCGCGAACCATTTTTTCGATTTCCGCTTCGTTCAGGCCAGAAGATGCCTTGATGGTGATCTTCTGCTCTTTACCGCTGTTTTTGTCTTTCGCAGACACGTGCAGGATACCGTCAGCATCGATGTCGAAGGTCACTTCGATCTGCGGCATGCCGCGCGGTGCCGGGTTAATACCGTCCAGGTTGAACTGACCCAGAGATTTGTTATCCGCCGCACGCTTACGCTCACCCTGAATCACATGGATGGTTACCGCAGACTGGTTGTCTTCAGCGGTAGAGAACACCTGGCTGTGTTTCGTTGGGATGGTGGTGTTCTTGTTGATGAGCGCAGTCATCACACCACCCATGGTTTCGATACCCAGAGACAGCGGGGTAACGTCCAGCAGCAGTACGTCTTTAACTTCACCGGTCAGTACGCCACCCTGAACCGCAGCGCCGATTGCGACCGCTTCGTCCGGGTTAACGTCTTTACGTGGCTCTTTACCAAAGAACTCAGCCACTTTCTTCTGAACCATTGGCATACGGGTCTGACCACCCACCAGGATAACGTCCTGGATATCGGATACGGACAGGCCAGCGTCCTGCAGAGCAACTTTCAGCGGCTCGATAGAACGGTTCACCAGGTCTTCTACCAGGCTTTCCAGTTTCGCACGGGTCACTTTGATGTTCATGTGTTTAGGACCGGTCGCGTCTGCAGTGATGTACGGCAGGTTCACGTCGGTCTGCTGAGCGGAAGAGAGCTCGATCTTCGCTTTCTCAGCGGCTTCTTTCAGGCGCTGCATGGCCAGCGGGTCGTTACGCAGGTCAATGCCCTGATCTTTCTTGAACTCGTCAACGAGGTAGTTGATCAGACGAGTATCGAAGTCTTCACCACCCAGGTGGGTATCACCGTTGGTTGCCAGAACTTCGAAGGTTTTTTCGCCATCAACTTCGTCGATTTCGATAATAGAGATATCGAAGGTACCACCACCCAGGTCGTAAACCGCGATAGTACGGTTGCCAACTTCTTTATCCAGACCGTAAGCCAGTGCAGCCGCGGTTGGTTCGTTGATGATACGTTTTACTTCCAGACCTGCGATACGGCCAGCATCTTTAGTTGCCTGACGCTGAGCATCGTTGAAGTAAGCAGGTACGGTGATAACAGCTTCAGTTACCGGCTCACCCAGATAATCTTCAGCGGTTTTCTTCATTTTTTTCAGCACTTCAGCAGAAATCTGCGGTGGTGCAGTTTTGGTGCCTTTCACATCAAGCCATGCATCGCCGTTATCTGCCGCGATGATTTTGTAAGGCATGATGGAAACGTCACGCTGAACTTCTTCGTCCTGGAAGCGGCGGCCGATCAGGCGTTTAATCGCAAACAGGGTGTTTT
Source organism: Enterobacter sp. E14S (assembly GCF_055666685.1). Classification (NCBI taxonomy): domain Bacteria; kingdom Pseudomonadati; phylum Pseudomonadota; class Gammaproteobacteria; order Enterobacterales; family Enterobacteriaceae; genus Enterobacter; species Enterobacter sp. E14S. The sequence continues at coordinate 100,738 of NZ_JBVODQ010000010.1, forward strand.
GCGGGTTTGTCACTGCCTGACGTTTAGCCGGCTGACCAACCAGAGTTTCACCATCCTGGGTATAAGCAATGATAGAAGGCGTGGTGCGATCGCCCTCGGCGTTCTCCAGCACGCGTGCAGTAGTGCCATCCATAATCGCTACACAAGAGTTGGTAGTACCCAGGTCGATACCAATAATTTTACCCATCTAAACGTCTCCACTAAAAATTCAGTCAACATGTGGTTGTGTACCTGTAATAAGGGCAGAACGTGCTTTTTCAACTGCCCAGATTTGATTTTTTTCAGGTCCACACACTGCGGTTGACTACAAGATGGGGTCGCGGCGGCATCCATCAAGGGGCAAGCATAAAAAAAATTTTAATTTCACCCTGATGAGATCATAGACGCCATCGATTGCGCCCATTATGATGCCGCGCCCAGTCAGGGAGAACTGACGCGGGTTTAACCATTTCACCATATTAATGATGATTTTTTTGAGGACTTATGGGCAACACTAAGTTGGCTAATCCGGCTCCGCTGGGCCTGATGGGTTTTGGCATGACCACTATCCTGCTGAACCTGCACAATATCGGGATGTTCCCGATGGATGGCATCATCCTGGCGATGGGCATTTTTTACGGCGGTATCGCGCAAATCTTCGCGGGCCTGCTGGAATATAAGAAAGGCAATACCTTCGGCTTAACCGCCTTCACCTCTTACGGTTCTTTCTGGCTGACCCTGGTTGCCATTCTGCTGCTGCCTAAAATGGGCATGGCAGACGCGGCAAACGCCCATTTCCTGGGCGTTTACCTGGGCCTGTGGGGCGTCTTCACCCTGTTCATGTTCTTCGGTACCCTGAAAGGTAACCGCATGCTGCAGTTCGTTTTCCTGAGCCTGACCGTGCTGTTCGCCCTGCTGGCGATCGGTCACCTGGTGGATAACGAAGGCATCGTTCATGTTGCAGGCTGGATTGGTCTGGTTTGCGGCGCAAGCGCTATCTACCTCGCAATGGGTGAAGTGCTGAACGAGCAGTTTGACCGCACCATTCTACCGATTGGTGAAAAACACTGATCCCTCTGTCGTGTCCGCCTCGCGGGCACGACATCCCCTCATCTGCCCCAGCCAAATCCCTAATCCCAGCCCCATCAAAGAGAGCGCGAGTACATACCAGGCTGGCGCCATCGGCGACACGCCCATCAGCACGGTGACGGCAATAGGCGTCAGCCCGCCAAAAATGGCATACGACACGTTATAGGAAAATGAGATCCCGGTGAAGCGTACCTCCGGCGGGAATGCGCGGACCATCACGTACGGTACCGCCCCGACAACGCCCACGCACAGCCCTACCGTGCCGTACAGCAGGAACAGCTGCTCAGGATGGCTGCCCGCCAGATGGTAAAACGCCCAGCTTGATGCGCCCAGTAACAGGCTGCCGACGATAAAGGTAACGCTGGCGCCGAAACGATCTGCCGCCAGCCCGGCGGCGAGACAGCCAAAGCAGAGCATGATTGTCGCGATACTGTTCGCCTGTAGCGTCACGGCAGGGGCGAAGCCGTACTGCTTTTGCAGCCACACCGGGGACATCAATATCACCACCACAATGCCCGCCGAGAGCAGCCAGGTGAGCAGCATCGACACCACCACCGCTTTTTTATGGCGTACCACGACCGCCTTCACCGGCAGCTCCTGCGCCAGCGCTTTGCGCTGCTGCATCTCGAGGAAAATCGGCGTCTCCTGCAGCCAGCGGCGCAGGTACATCGCGACCAGACCAAACGCCCCGCCCAGCAGGAACGGAATACGCCAGCCCCAGTCGTGCACGGCCTGCTGCGTCATGCTGGTGTTTACAATTGTCGCGACGACGGAACCGAGCAAAATCCCGACCGTTAACCCCGCGGTTAAGGTTCCGCAGGCGATTCCAATGCGGCGCGCCGGAACATGCTCCGCGACAAACACCCATGCGCCCGGCACTTCACCGCCAATCGCCGCGCCCTGAAGGACGCGCATCAGCAACAGCAGCAGCGGAGCAAGAATGCCCATCGAGGCATAGGTGGGCAGCAGACCAATGGCCAACGTCGGCACGGCCATCAGCAGAATGCTAAGAGTAAACATCTTCTTGCGCCCGACCAGATCGCCAAAGTGGGCCATGATAATGCCGCCCAGCGGACGCGCCAGATACCCGGCGGCAAAAATGCCGAAGGTTTGCACCTGACGCAGCCATTCCGGAATATCCGCCGGGAAGAAGAGTTCTCCCACCACGGCGGCGAAGAAGACGAAGATGATAAAGTCGTAAAACTCCAGCGCGCCGCCTAAGGCCGCGAGCGTGAGGGTTTTGTAGTCCTGTCGATTCAGAGGTCGGGTGTTATGTGACATAGCGAACCATTATGCGTGTGTTGTGGATTTATTTTTACAGGAATCGTAAAGAAAAAATTACTATACCGTAAAAGCTTTACCACGCTATCGCCGCTTCAGCTAATGCCACATATTGGTTAATTTCAGGAGATTGTTTCGCGACGTGCGTTTTTCGGACGAAAAGCTGCTACCACTTTCTCATCGGTTTCCACATACGGACCGTCAAGAAGCTGTATACAATACGGTACACTTGCAAAGATGCCGTGAACGATGACGCTGCCATCTTCCGCCTTCAGCCCTTCCAGCGTCTCTTTGATCGACTTCGGCTGCCCCGGCAGGTTCAGAATCAACGCCTGCTTGCGGATCACCCCCACCTGGCGGGAAAGAATGGCCGTCGGAACAAAGTGTAGACTTATCTGGCGCATCTGCTCGCCGAAGCCCGGCATTTCACGATCGGCAATCGCCAGCGTTGCGTCCGGCGTCACGTCGCGGCGCGCGGGGCCGGTTCCGCCCGTTGTCAGAACAAGGTGACAGCTCATCTCATCCACCAGCTCACACAAGGTCTGCTCAATGATCGGCTGCTCGTCCGGGATCAGGCGGGTCTGGATCTCGAACGGGGTGGTCAGCGCGCTGCCAAGCCACTCTTCCAGAGCGGGGATGCCTTTATCCTGGTAAACACCGCTGGAGGCGCGGTCAGAAATCGACACTAAGCCGATGCGTAAGGTATTCATATCCATTCCATTCAAAGAGTACTGATTAAAGGGAATGATACACGCAGAGAGGAAATTCAGACAGAGGCGGGGGTAAGACGCGTGACCGGAAGCCCGGTCACGCAGAATGATTACAGCAGGTCGCCGATCATTTTTTCCAGTTTGCCCTGGTCAACAGCAAACTTACGGATACCGTCCGCCAGTTTGTCTACAGCCATTGGATCCTGGTTGTGCTGCCACAGGAACTCGGATTCAGTGATGCGCTCCGGGCGTGCTTTCACTTCACCGGTGTAGGACAGTTTACGCTCGATGGTACCTTCGCTTTCTGCCAGCTCTTTCAGCAGTGCAGGCGCGATGGTCAGGCGGTCACAGCCAGCCAGCTCAATGATTTCACCGACGTTACGGAAGCTTGCGCCCATAACCACAGTCTCATAGCCGTGCTGTTTGTAGTATTCGTAGATTTCAGTAACAGAAACCACGCCTGGATCTTCAGCCGGCGCGTATTCTTTCTTATCGGTGTTGGCTTTGTACCAGTCCAGAATACGGCCCACGAACGGAGAAATCAGGTATACGCCTGCTTCTGCACATGCACGCGCCTGCGCGAAGGAGAACAGCAGGGTCAGGTTACAGTTGATACCGTCTTTTTCCAGCTGCTCTGCCGCGCGGATACCCTGCCAGGTAGAAGCCAGTTTGATCAGGATACGGTCGTTGCTGATGCCAGCGTCGTTGTACATTTTGATCAGACGTTTCGCTTTTGCGATAGACGCTTCGGTGTCGTAGGAGAGACGTGCATCCACTTCGGTAGAGATACGGCCAGGAACCAGCTTCAGGATTTCCAGACCGATGTTCACTGCCAGCTTGTCGGTAGCGTCCACAACCTGCTGCGCGCGGTCGTTGCTCTGTGCTTTCGCCCAGGTCACTGCGTCGTCAATCAGTTTGCGATACTCAGGGATCTGTGCGGCGTTAAGGATCAGAGAAGGGTTGGTTGTGGCATCCTGCGGCTGGTACAGCTTCATTGCCGCGATATCTCCGGTGTCAGCTACGACAGTGGTGAACTGACGAAGGGAGGTCAATTTATCCGTCATGATAGTGTTTCTCTTTTAACGTGCCCTGGATAATTCACGCTACCGACAGCATGCCTGCAGCGGAAAAATGACAGGTTTACTTGTTAGGGGGATGTAACCGGTCTGCCCTGATGATAACACGAGTGAGAGGCAGCGCAACCGCAGACAGTGCGCTTAGGTAGAGTATGGTAAACTCGGAAGATTAACAGGCTGCTAAGCAACAGCATGCCCAATCAGTGGTAGCGCTTACATATTCACTTTGGCATCAACAAGAGGGACGTTAATGCCTGATTTCTTTTTCTTTATTAACGAAGTCCTGTGGGGTTCGATAATGATTTACCTGCTTCTGGGAGCAGGTATTTGGTTTACGCTACGCAGTGGATTTATCCAGTTTCGTTATATTCGCAAGTTTGGCAGAAGTCTGAAAAACAGCGTTACGCCCCAGCCGGGCGGATTAACGTCGTTCCAGGCACTCTGTACCAGCCTGGCGGCACGCCTCGGCAGCGGGAATCTGGCGGGCGTTGCGCTGGCCATCAGCGCCGGTGGGCCAGGCGCGGTCTTCTGGATGTGGGTAACGGCGCTACTCGGTATGGCCACCTCCTTTGCCGAAAGTTCGCTCGCCCAGCTGTATAAAGAGAAAGATAAAAACGGCCAGTTTCGCGGCGGTCCTGCCTGGTACATGGCGCGTGGCTTAGGGATGCGCTGGATGGGGGTTCTGTTCTCGCTTTTTTTACTGCTCGCGTACGGCCTTATTTTTAATACCGTCCAGGCAAATTCTGTCGCCAATGCCCTGCGCTATGCCTGCTCCTGCCCCGAGTGGATCGCCGGTATCGTGTTAGCCCTCGTCGTTTTGCTCACCATTTCAGCCGGTCTCAAGGGCGTTGCCCGCCTGATGCAGTGGCTGGTTCCCGTTATGGCGCTGCTTTGGGTTGCCGCGAGCCTGTTCGTCGCCGCACTGCATATCGACCAGGTGCCTGGCGTGATTGCGACCATCGTCAAAAGCGCTTTTGGCTGGCGCGAGGTGGCCTCCGGGGCGCTGGGTTACACCTTCAGCCAGGCGCTGATGGCGGGTTTTCAGCGGGGCATGTTCTCCAATGAAGCCGGGATGGGGTCAACCCCCAACGCGGCCGCTGCCGCCTCTTCCTGGCCGCCGCACCCGGCCGCACAGGGCATTGTGCAGATGATTGGCGTCTTTACCGATACCATTATCATCTGCTCCGCCAGCGCCATGATTTTGCTGCTGGCAGGCCCCGTCCCGCATTCTTCTGGTACCGCCGGGATACAGCTTCTCCAGCAGGCGCTGGTGAACCTGACCGGCGGCTGGGGAGCAGGATTTGTCTCGCTCGTCCTGGTGCTGTTTGCCTTCAGCTCGATTGTGGTGAATTATCTCTACGCCGAAAATAACCTTATCTTCCTGAAACTCGACTCCCGCGCCGCAATCGGAACCCTGCGTATCGCGGTCATAATGATGATCATCGCTGGCTCCTTCCTCAGTATGCCGCTGGTCTGGCAGCTGGCCGATATCATTATGGCGCTGATGGCGATCACGAACCTCACCGCTATCCTGCTGCTCTCGCCCGTTGTGACTCTGATTGCCAGAGACTATCTGCGTCAGCGCAAACTCGGCGTTCCGCCGGTATTTGATCCCGCCCGCTATCCCGACGTTAAGGCGCAGCTTGCCCCCGGCACGTGGGATGATTTGCCGCGGCAATAATAGCTATCGATCAATTCAGGACGATTTTTTGCTAAAGTCGCTCTAAATTTCCTGCAAGGATTGGATATGCTGATTCTGATTTCACCTGCAAAAACGCTCGACTACCAGAGCCCGCTCGCCACCGAGCGCTATACCCGGCCTGAACTGCTGGACTACTCGCAACAGCTGATCCGCGAAGCGCGTAAGCTCTCTGCGCCGCAAATCGCCTCGCTGATGAGCATCAGCGACAAGCTGGCCGATCTTAACGCGACCCGCTTTCACGAGTGGCATCCGGATTTCACCCCGGCGAACGCTCGCCAGGCGATTCTGGCGTTTAAAGGTGACGTCTACACCGGCCTGCAGGCGGAAGATTTTAGCGAAGCCGATTTCGATTTTGCCCAGCAGCATCTGCGCATGCTGTCGGGTCTGTACGGCGTACTGCGCCCGCTGGATCTGATGCAGCCGTATCGTCTCGAGATGGGGATTCGCCTGGAAAATGCCAAAGGCAAAGATCTGTACCATTTCTGGGGCGATATCATTACCGACAAACTGAACGCGGCGCTGCACGCCCAGGGCGATAACGTGGTGATAAACCTGGCATCAGATGAATACTACAAGTCGGTGAAGCCGAAAAAGCTGGATGCGGAGATTATCAAACCGGTGTTCCTCGACGAGAAGAACGGTAAGTTTAAAGTGATCAGCTTCTACGCCAAGAAAGCGCGCGGCCTGATGAGCCGCTACATCATCCAGAACCGCCTGACGAAGCCGGAGCAGCTGACCGCCTTCAACAGCGAAGGCTATTTCTTTGACGAAGCGTCGTCAGGGAAAGGCGAGCTGGTGTTTAAGCGCCACGAGCAATAAAAACAAACCCCGCCAGCTGGCGGGGTTTTGCATTAATGGTGTTTCCAGTCCGGGCCGCGATCGTCGCGGTGGTCATCGTGGTGATGGTCATCGTGACGATCTTCATGTTTACGATGCTCATCATGTGGACGCCAGTGGTTATCACGCCAGTCATAATGCGCCTTCCACCAGTCATGGTCGCGCCAGCGGCCGCCGTCCCAGTAATGACCGTTGTTGTCCTGGTCGCCAATCTGCAGTTTGACCGCCGGTACGAGGGTAATTTCAGATGCCTGAACCGCCATGGGGGCGGCCAGCACCAGTGAAAGCGCGATGAGTGCAGGTTTCAGTGTAGACACAGGTGACTCCTTATTCTTCTTGCCCAACGTGGGCCGATGTAAGGAGATTACGCGAGGGGAACGGGGGATGTTATTCTCTGCAATCCTAAACGCTAAGTGACCGCATTTATTGGGAATTTCTACTTTTTTCCTGCTTTTTCTCTCCTTAATTTCTCCATAAAAAAGCCGGGTGGCGGCTTCGCCTTACCCGGCATAGAGATCGGTGTTGCGATTGCCGGGTGGCGCTGCGCTTACCCGGCCTACGATTAGGTCATCGTGGTCGTTGTAGGCCCGGTAAGGCGTAGCCGCCACCGGGCAACACAATCACGCGCGGGTCATCATCAGCTTACGCAGCGCGGCAAAATCTGCCGGCAGCTCATGTGACAGCAGAGGTAGGTCGGCGCGCTCGGCCAGCTCTTTCGGCAGCGGCAGCGTTTCGCCCAGGATCGCTTCCACGCTCTCTTTGAACTTCGCCGGATGCGCGGTGCCCAGGAACAGGCCATATTCACCCGGGTTAAGCTGGTCGCGCAGCGCGCGGTAGGCAATCGCCGCGTGCGGTTCAGAGGTATACCCCACCGCCTTCAGCTCGCGCATGGTCGCTTTGGTGGTTTCATCCGTCACGGCGGCGTAGCCCAGGTCACCCAGACGCCAGATCTTACGGCGGAACAGCTCTTCCACGCGCGGCCAGTTGTTCGGCTGTGACACATCCATCGCGTTGGAGAGCGTCGCCTGCGTGGCGTTCGGCGCCCACTTCCCGTCTTTCAGGAAGCGCGGCACGGTGTCGTTAGCGTTGGTCGCCGCGATAAAGCGTTTCACCGGCAGACCCAGGGATTTCGCCAGCAGGCCCGCCGTCAGGTCACCGAAGTTACCGCTTGGCACGGAGATCACCAGCTGGTTGCGCGCTTCCTGCGGCAGCTGCGCCACCGCTTCGAAGTAGTAGCAGATCTGCGCCAGCAGACGGCTGATGTTGATGGAGTTAGCAGAGTTCAGTCCCAGGGCCACCTTCAGCTCTTCGTCGTCGAAGGCCTGCTTGACCAGCGCCTGGCAGGCATCGAAATCGCCGTCGATCGCCACGGTTTCAATGTTGCCGCCGAGCGTACAGAACAGTTTTTCCTGCAGCGGGCTGATTTTGCCTTTCGGATAGAGGATCACCACGCGAACGTTTTTCAGTCCGTAGAACGCGTGAGCCACCGCCGCACCGGTATCGCCGGAGGTCGCGGTCAGGATGGTCACCGGTTTGTCGCCGCTGATGTGGGTCAGCATCTGCGCCATAAAGCGGCCGCCGAAGTCTTTAAACGCCAGGGTCGGGCCGTGGAACAGCTCCAGGCAGCCAACGTCAGGCTCAACCTGCTTAACCGGCGCCGGGAAAGCGAACGCCGCACGCACGCGCTCTTCCAGCAGCTCCTGCGGAATTTCGTCGCCGATAAACGCAGACAGAATTTTGGTGCTGCGGGTGACGAAGTCCTGCTTCAGCAGCTCATCAATCTCGGTCAGCTGGAATTCCGGCAGGTCATGCGGGAAGAACAGCCCCTGATTTTTGCCCAGCCCCTGAGTGACCGCCTGCGCGAAGCTGACCTGCTCGTTATGATCTTTAAGGTTATAGAGTTTCATTAATTATCCCAGTACTCGTGCGCCAGCCGTGTCCAGACGGCAAATATGAACAAAGCCTTCCTGATTTTGCAGGTAGTGTTTAGAGAGCCAGTCCGCCACGCGCTGCGCGGTGTCAGGCTTGTCGCACAGGGCGAACAGCGTCGGGCCGGAGCCGGAGATGCCGCACGCCTGCGCGCCAATATCCATGGATGCCTGTCGCGCCTCGTTAAAGCCGGGCAGCAGCTTCGTGCGGTACGGCTCGGCAATGACGTCCTTCATCAGCTTCGCCGCCAGCTGCGGCTGACGGGTGTAGCAGGCGTGAATAAAGCCCGCCAGATGACGCCCGTGGGCGATGCAGTCCTGACGACGATACTGCGCGGGCAGGATCGCACGCGCTTCCGCGGTAGAGACCTTAATGCCCGGATAGGCCAGCACCCACAGCCACTCATCAAACCCTGGCACCTGCTGGCTGATGATGCCATTTTCTTCGATCATCAGCTGCATGCCGCCGAGGAAGCACGGCGCCACGTTGTCATAGTGAATGCTGCCGGAGATGCGCCCTTCCAGCTCGCCCATCAACCCCAGCAAGCGGTTGTTGTTCAGCGGCTTGCCGCAGTGCTCGTTCATCGCCACCAGGGCGGCGACCACCGAACAGGCGCTGGAACCCAGACCCGAGCCAATCGGCATGCTTTTTTCCAGCGTCATGGCAACCGGCACGTTTTTGCCGATCTCCTGACAGAAGCGTTCCCAGCACTGATAGACGATATTCTCGCGCGGGTCGGACGGCAGTTTGCTGGCGAAGCGGCCCACGTTATTCAGGCTGAAGCTGTCTGCCGCTTCCACCGTGACCGTATCGCCCAGCAGTGAACCATCCACCGGCGTCACCGCCGCGCCCAGCACGTCAAATCCGACGCTCATATTCGCGCTGGAAGCCGGGGCATAAACTTTGACCATGTTAAACTCCTAACTTCCATGACAGGGTACGCAGCAGATCGGCAAACACACCCGCCGCCGTAACATCGTTCCCTGCGCCATAGCCGCGAAGCACCAGCGGCAGTGGCTGATAATAGTGGCTGTAAAACGCGAGGGCGTTTTCGCCGTTTTTGACTTTGTACAGCGGGTCGTTGCCATCCACTTCGGCAATCTTCACCCGGCACACGCCATCTTCTTCAATGTTGCCAACATAGCGCAATACCTTACCTTCATCACGGGCTTTCGCAACGCGCGCGGCAAAAGCGTCGTCAAGCTGCGGCAAATTTGCCATAAATGAGGCGACATCACCGCTGCTGTCAAATTCTGCCGGCAGCACGGGTTCAATCACGATATCGGAAAGCTCAAGCTCACGGCCCGTTTCACGGGCGAGAATCAATAATTTACGCGCCACGTCCATACCGGAGAGATCGTCACGCGGATCCGGCTCGGTATAGCCCAGCTCGCGCGCGGCGCGGGTGGCTTCCGACAGGCTCATGCCCTCATCCAGCTTGCCGAAGATAAACGACAGCGAGCCGGAGAGAATGCCGGAGAAACGCTGCAGTTCGTCGCCCGCGTTCAGCAGGTTCTGCAGGTTCTCGATAACCGGCAGGCCGGCCCCCACGTTAGTGTCGTACAGGAACTTGCGGCGCGACTTGCTCGCCGCCAGACGCAGCTGGTGATAGTAATCCATCGACGAGGTATTGGCCTTTTTGTTCGGCGTCACCACGTGGAACCCTTCACGCAGGAAGTCGGCGTACTGGTCGGCCACCGCCTGGTTAGAGGTACAGTCGACGATCACCGGGTTAAGCAGATGATACTCTTTCACCAGGCGGATCAGGCGGCCCAGGTTGAACGGCTCTTTCGCCTCGTTTATCTCGCCCTGCCAGTTTTCCAGGTTCAGACCGTGAACGTTAGTCAGCAACGCTCTGGAGTTGGCAATCCCGCAGACGCGCAGATCGATATGTTTCTTCTTCAGCCACTCCTGCTGACGCTTCACCTGCTCCAGCAGCGCGCCGCCCACCCCGCCGACGCCAATCAGGAACAGCTCGATAACCTGATCGGTGTTGAACAGCATCTGGTGAACCACGCGTACGCCGGTGGTAGCGTCATCGTTGTCCACGACAACAGAAATTGAACGCTCAGACGAGCCCTGGGCAATCGCCACGATATTGATATTGGCGCGCGCCAGCGCGGCAAAGAACTTGGCGGAGATACCGCGCAGCGTGCGCATGCCGTCGCCAACCACGGAGATGATCGCCAGACGTTCCTGAATGGCGAGCGGCTCCAGCAACTCTTCTTTCAGCTCCAGATAGAACTCTTCCTCCAGCGCGCGGCGGGCGCGCAGGCAGTCGGCCTGCGGCACGCAGAAGCTGATGCTGTATTCGGAAGAAGACTGGGTAATCAGCACCACCGAGATACCGTTGCGGGACATAGCCGCAAAGACGCGCGCCGCCATGCCGACCATCCCCTTCATCCCCGGACCGGAGACGCTGAACATCGCCATGTTGTTGAGGTTGGAGATGCCTTTGACCGGCAAACCGTCCTCATCGGTACTCGCGCCAATCAGCGTACCCGGCGCCTGCGGGTTACCGGTGTTTTTAATCAGGCAAGGGATCTGGAACTGGGCAATCGGGGAGATGGTACGCGGGTGAAGCACTTTGGCGCCGAAGTAGGAAAGCTCCATCGCCTCCTGGTACGACATCGACTTCAGCAGTCTGGCATCGGGTACCTGGCGCGGGTCGCAGGTATAGACGCCGTCGACGTCGGTCCAGATCTCACAACAGTCCGCGCGTAAACAGGCGGCCAGCACGGCGGCGGAGTAGTCGGAGCCGTTACGGCCCAGCACCACCAGCTCGCCCTTCTCGTTACCGGCGGTGAAGCCTGCCATCAGGATCATATGGTCAGAAGGAATTTTGCTTGCGGCGATACGGCGGGTTGATTCGGCAATATCAACGGTGGATTCGAGGTAGTGGCCCACCGCCAGCAGTTTTTCAACCGGATCGATTACGGTCACGCTATGGCCGCGCGCTTCCAGCACGCCGGCCATGATGGCGATAGAGAGTTTTTCGCCCCGGCAGATCAGCGCCGCGTTGACGCTGTCCGGGCACTGTCCGAGAAGGCTGATGCCGTGCAGGACATGTTTGATTTGCGCGAATTCCTGCTCAACGAAGGACTTCAGCTGAGCGTGCGGGAAGCCAGGCAGCGCCTCTGCCAGCCCTTGCAGCAAGTCAGCGAAGATACGTTCTGCGTCGCTGATGTTCGGGAGTGCATCCTGGCCACCGATGGTTTTTTCAATCATCGCCACCAGATGGTTCGTGATTTTTGCCGGGGCAGAGAGCACGGTAGCAACCTGCCCCTGCCTGGCGTTGCTTTCCAGGATATCGGCAACACGCAGAAAACGTTCTGCATTTGCCACTGATGTACCGCCGAACTTCAACACTCGCATGGTTCTACCTCGTTTCCTTTAGCCGAAAAAAAAGCCCGCACTGTTCAGGTGCGGGCTTTTTTTTGTTTTTCCTGTACGCGTCAGCCCGCATCGTTACCTGTGGTAATGATGATGGTTGTGGTAATGGTGGTGATGCTGATGCGTTTCATGGATGTTGTGTACTCTGTCATTATTATCTGTCTGTCCTGTATTCTTTTAGGGTTAAAGGATCGGGCACCTTAAGTCAACGAATTTTTAATTTGATCACAATTCGGGAGACTCTCACGTCCCGCTGTTTGCAGATTTATTTTCATCCGATTCGCCCAGATGCAACCCTCCCGGACAGACTTATTCGCCATAGTAAAAACTTATGACAGGATTTTACTCCGCCAATTTTTTTTCAATATCGTGCAGCAAACGATGCAGCATTGCGGTGTCCCGCTGCTCAAGACGGCCCAAACGCTGCTGCAACCAGTCAGCCATTTTCTGATCGTCCGCCACCCCCAGCTGAGACAATAGTTGCTCAACGCGAGCGCGCAGCGCAGCCAGCTGATTTTCATTTGCCGCTTCTGCCGGAGGCTGGGGGATTTGTATTAGGGAGGCTAATTGATAGCAATAGACCATAACCGCCTGGCCTAAATTCAGGGAGGGATAATCGGCGACCATCGGCGCACCGGTAAGAACGTCCGCCAGCTCCAGCTCTTCGTTGGTTAATCCGGAATCTTCGCGACCAAACACCAGCGCGGCCTTCTCCAGCCACTGGCTTTTCTCGCTCAGCATCGGCACCAGCTCCGCTGGCGTAGCATAGTAATGGAACTTCGCACGGCTGCGCGCGGTGGTCGCAACGGTAAACGAAATATCGTGCAGCGCATCAGCAAGCGTAGCGTAAGTGGTTATATTATCGAGGATATCGCCTGAACCGTGCGCTACCCAACGGGCAGCAGGCTCCAGGTGCGCAGTGCTGTCCACGATACGTAAATCGGTGAATCCCATAGTCTTCATGGCGCGCGCGGCAGCGCCTATATTTTCGGCTCTGGCCGGGGCAACCAGTACAATCGACAGATGCATTTATGCTCTCTTTTTAATCAGTTAGCGGGTAAAAATGTGATGCACTTCAACATATTACGCAGCGCGAATTTACAAAATTGCAACACAAATCACCGAAATAGCGTTTCATAACAAATTAAAAACGCTAAACTATTCCTTGTCTGAACAATCAGTTAGAATGTTAACAGAACACTATTATCCCTATGTTTTATAATGATAATAGCAACATGAATACCCTATTCTGATTGGATTCGCTTCGTTTATAAATCAATGTCCGCAACTAGTTGGTTTATTGAAAAATTGTGACAAAGGCTAGCATTCCGCTACGATGATTTCATCAAACTGTTAACGTGCTACAATTGAACTTGATATATGTCAACGAAGCGTAGTTTTATTGGGTGTCTGGTGTCACTTAGCCTGTTATGTTGCTGTTAAAATGGTTAGGATGACAGCCGTTTTTGACACTGTCGGGTCCAAAGGGAAAGTACCCAAGACCAAGCTAATGATGTTGTTGACGTTGATGGAAAGTGCATCAAGAACGCAATTACGTACTTTAGTCACGTTAAGCCGATCATGTTAATTTGCGACATGCATCAGGCAGGTCAGGGACTTTTGTACTTCCTGTTTCGATTTAGTTGGCAATTTAGGTAGCAAACATGCAGACCCCGCACATTCTTATCGTTGAAGACGAGTTGGTAACACGCAACACGTTAAAGAGCATTTTCGAAGCAGAAGGCTACGATGTCTTTGAAGCGACCGATGGCGCAGAGATGCATCAGATCCTTTCTGAAAATGATATCAACCTGGTGATCATGGATATTAACCTGCCGGGCAAAAACGGTCTTCTTCTGGCGCGCGAACTGCGCGAGCAGGCGAACGTCGCGTTAATGTTCCTGACGGGCCGTGATAACGAAGTTGATAAAATTCTTGGCCTGGAAATCGGTGCGGATGACTACATCACCAAGCCGTTCAATCCTCGCGAGTTAACCATTCGTGCACGCAACCTGCTGTCCCGCACCATGAACCTGGGTACGGTCAGCGAAGAGCGTCGTAGCGTAGACAGCTACAAATTCAACGGCTGGGAACTTGATATCAATAGCCGTTCGCTGATTAGCCCGAACGGTGAGCAGTATAAACTGCCGCGCAGTGAATTCCGCGCGATGCTGCACTTCTGCGAAAACCCGGGCAAAATTCAGTCCCGTGCAGAGCTGCTGAAGAAAATGACCGGCCGTGAGCTGAAACCGCACGACCGTACCGTAGACGTGACCATCCGTCGTATTCGTAAGCATTTCGAATCTACGCCAGATACGCCGGAAATCATCGCCACGATCCACGGCGAAGGTTATCGTTTCTGCGGCGATCTGCAGGAGTAATCCCGCAGTTAACGCATTAAAAAACGGCGCATTTGCGCCGTTTTTTTATTCCCGCCACGGCATAATCGGCACCGCGCTGATTGCGTTTTTCGGCGAGCCTTCCACCACTTTGTCAGAGTAGGCAAGGTACGCCAGGGTGTTGCGTTTGGCATCATAGAAACGCACCACCTGCAGTTTTTTGAACACCAGCGAAGTCCGTTTCTGGAATACCACGTCGCCCTGCGCTTTGCCGTTTTTAATTTTATCGCTCAACTCAACCGGCCCCACCTGCTGACAGGAAATCGCCGCATCGGAGGTATCTTCCGCCAGTCCCAGCCCGCCTTTGATACCGCCCGTTTTCGCGCGGCTGACGTAGCAGGTGACGTTTTTCACGTCCGGATCGTCAAACGCTTCCACCACGATTTTATGGTCCGGGCCGAACATTTTGAACACGGTATCGACGGAGCCAATCTGTTCTGCCTGCGCCACGCGCCCGACCATCAGCATCAACGCGGTGAAGATCAAAGTCTTGTATTTCATATTGTTACCATTCTTTAAAATTACACTGAGCGATTATTCAACACTTTAGACAAAAATGTAGCAAGATCACAGGATTAGAATATATCTGCCTGTAATGTGCTCTAAAAAGCATGAATGCGCAAAAAAAACACTGAATGCTAAAACATCAAAAAATGCTATTATCCGCTAACCTGTTATCAGGCACCTGCTGTTTTAAGGATGAGGATAGTATATGGATCAGGCTGGAATTATTCGCGACCTGCTCACCTGGCTGGAAGGTCATCTCGACCAGCCTTTGTCACTTGATAATGTGGCGGCTAAAGCAGGCTATTCCAAGTGGCATTTGCAAAGGATGTTCAAGGATGTCACCGGTCATGCTATCGGGGCCTATATTCGCGCACGTCGTTTATCAAAATCTGCTGTGGCATTGCGCCTGACCGCGCGGCCTATTCTGGATATTGCCCTGCAATATCGTTTCGATTCGCAGCAGACCTTCACCCGCGCCTTTAAAAAACAGTTCTCGTTGACGCCAGCGCTGTATCGTCGCTCGCCTGACTGGAGCTCGTTTGGCATGCGTCCGCCGCTGCGTCTGGGCGAATTCGCAATGCCGAAATATGAAATTGTCGCGCTGCCGGAAACCCATTTGATCGGCACGACGCAGAGCTACTCCTGCTCACTGGAGCAGATTTCAGAGTTCCGTCATCAGATGCGCGTCCAGTTCTGGCGCGACTTCCTGAGCCACGCACCGACGATCCCGCCAATCCTGTATGGCCTCAACGAAACGCACCCAAGCCAGGAAAAAGACGACGAGCAGGAGGTGTTCTACACCACCGCGCTGACGCCAGAGATGGCCAATGGGTATATTCAGGGTTCGAAGCCCGTCGTGCTGGAAGGCGGCGAATACGTGATGTTCGCCTATGAAGGGCTGGGAACGGGGGTTCAGGAGTTTATCCTGACCGTTTACGGAACCTGCATGCCGATGCTGAATCTGAATCGCCGTAAAGGTCAGGACATTGAGCGCTACTACCCGGCGCAGGATGCCAAACCGGAAGAAGGCCCAATCAATCTGCGTATGGAATTTTTGATTCCGATACGTCGTTAACGCTGCAGTTCGTCAAGCGCAGGGGCATCAAGATGCGAAATGTCCCCTGCCATCTCCACTACCCAGCCCGACGCCAGCCACGCGCTTTCCTGATAATCAATCCGGGAAATGGAGCAGTTGCGCAGGCGCAAACGGCGCTCAGCGTAAGCCGGTAACCCCAGAATGGTGCTCACCAGGCAACCCAACGCAATCCCGTGACTCACCAGCAGCGGACGGCTTCCCGCCGGCAGCTTCAGGCACTCCGCCAGGGCGGCATGCATGCGTACGCTAAGCTCCTGCATGGATTCGCCTTCAGGAATGCGGCCATCTTCGGTACCGTTCACCAGCGTGCGGCGCCAGCCCTCCTCCGCTTCCGTCAGCGTATCGATATGGCGTTTCTCCAGCACGCCCATATCCAGCTCGCGCAGGCGCGGCTCCAGCATGACGTCACAGCCGCAGGCATCTGCGATGATGCGCGCCGTCTGCTGTGTGCGACCTAAATCGCTGGTAATCACGTGGGTAATGCCCAGCGTTCTGGCGCGTTCCGCCACCTGCCACGCTTGCTGCACACCCTTCTCGGTGAGAGGACTGTCTGACTGGCCTTGAATACGTCGCTCGGCGTTCCACTGCGTTTCACCGTGGCGAACAAGGTATACCTGTAACATGCTTTTTTTCCGTTATACTGCGATGAGTTTTTTTTGAATCGAGCTTAATTATGCACCATGTTGTCTCTGCTACCACTAATCCTGCCAAAATTCAGGCAATTCTAAGGGCATTTGACGAGATCTTCGGCGCAGGATCCTGCCATATTGAGGCCATCGGCGTCGAGAGTGGCGTTCCTGAACAGCCGTTTGGCAGCGAGGAAACGCGCGCTGGCGCACGAAATCGCGTGGCAAACGCAAAGGCCGCGGCACCGAATGCTGACTTTTGGGTAGCGATTGAAGCAGGTATCGACGAAGGCGCAACTTTTAGCTGGGTGGTCATCGAAAGCCGCGAGCAGCGCGGTGAAGCGCGTTCTGCCACCCTGCCGCTGCCGGAGATCATTCTGGAAAAAGTCCGTGCGGGTGAAGCGCTCGGGCCGGTGATGTCGCAGTACACCGGAATCGATGAGATTGGCCGTAAAGAAGGAGCGATTGGCGTCTTTACCGCAGGCGCGCTGACGCGTTCAGGCGTTTATCACCAGGCCGTGATTCTGGCCTTAAGCCCGTTCCATAACGCGATTTATCGGTAAGTTTTTTTGGCCGGATTAAAGAAAAGCCGTCATCCGGCATTTTTCAGCAATACCGCTTCCAGCCACTGGCGCAGCTCAACCGGCGCCGACTTCAGGCTGTTCGAGCCGCGGGTGATCGTTGCAATACCCGCGCCGAGCTCATTTTTCAGCTCGCGCTGGCTCATCTCCCCGCGCAGCAGCTCCTCAATGATCCGCACGCGCGTGCCCAGCGCCTCGCGCTCGTCCGGCGTGAGCATCAGCTGCATAAGGGGTAAATGCAGATCCTGTTCGTAAGACTGACGCAGCAGCTCCACAAAACGAAGCCACTCCAGATGACGTTGTTCGGCCATTGCCGAGGAATACGGGGAATGCTGGGTCATGTTATGCTGCCTCTTGTACTCTTTAGCGAGTACAGCATAACACAACCCACGCCGATCAGTAACGTCTCTGCCACTCGGCATCGCTCATCAGGGTATCTTTCTGCCCCATGAAGTAGCGATAGTAAGCGTCATAGGCCAGCACGTTCTTCACGTAGCCGCGCGTTTCCGAGAACGGAATGCTCTCCACAAAAGCCACGGCGTCGATGCGTCCGGCGCTGTTGCCGAGCCAGGTCCGCACGCGCCCAGGACCCGCGTTATAAGCCGCAGAAGAGAAGATGCGGTTATTGCCGAACTGCTGATACACGTACTGGAGATAGCTGGTACCGATGTTGATGTTGGTATCCGGATCCAGAAGCTGCGACGGACTGCTGTAGCCAGGAATATTAAACATCTTCACCGTGTGCGTCGCCGTGCCTGGCATAATCTGCATCAGGCCGCTGGCGCCCACCGGGGAACGGACTTTCGGGTTCCACGCGCTCTCCTGACGGGCAATCGCCATCGCGTAGCTTTGCGGGATATCTTTGCCGCTGGTGTAGCGATCGAACAGATCTTTGTACGCCAGCGGGAAACGCTCTTCCAGATGATCCCAAAGCTTGCCGGCGATCGTCGCCTGCACGCTGAGATCCCACCAGTGATTATCAAACGCATAGCGGGCAAGCTGGGCTTTCTCATCGGTGGTGCGGCTGGTCACCAAATTCGCCCACTCGCTGCGCGCGGTGTTATCCATATTCCAGTACATCAGCTCGCGAACGCGCGCCATTTCAGGCCCCTGCGTCAGTGCCGGGTTCGCGTTGGCAGGCGCTTTATCTATACGGAAAGTGTATTCCTCGCCCAGACGCTGCGCGGCAGCCATTGGGTAAAATCCGCGCTGCTGCATCAGCGAATGGAGGATCTCTTTGGCCTCATCATCACGACCGCGCTCCATCAGCAGATCGGCCTGCCAGTAGCGCCATTCGTCTTTCTCTTTGGCCTCCATGGGCAACCGCGCGAGCCAGGTATTGAGCCCACGACGATCGCCCGTGCCCAGCGCCATGCGCACACGGCGTTCCACCAGCGACGTGGAGTTCGAACGCATAATGGCATCGTCACGCCAGCGCGCCTGTTCATCGGTCACATCGGTGCCCATCAGTCGCCACGCCACGATGTCGCGCAGCTCCTGGGTTTGCTCCTCATTAAGCTGCTGCGCCTGCACCAGCTGCGGGATCATCAGCCGCGCGTTTTCCACATCGTCACGCGCCACGCTGGCAAAGGCCACCGCCGCCATCTGGCGGGTAAAATCGGTCGCGCCCGTACTGCGGGCAAAGGTCAGGACGCTGTTCGGATCGTTTGCCAGCGAGATAACCGCCGTGGAGATCGTCTGGTAATCGGACGGCATCTGCCCCGCCAGCGTGGTCACCAGACGCGTGTTACCGGCTTTCATCGCCAGACGGATGCGTTCAAGGTAGGAGAGCGGATCCTGCTTGCCGGAAGCACGCCACGCGCTAAACAGAGAATCACAGGCGTTCGGCTGGTTTTTTCCGGTCAGCCAGAGCTCTTTTGCTCCGGCCCAGGCCTCTTCCTGCTGGCCGGTCGCCCATTTCGCGTAGTAATAATTACACTGGGCTTCGGTGGCATTCGGCTTCTCAGGGCTAAACGCCAGCAGGCCGCGCCAGTCTTCGCGACGCGCCAGCTCATTCACAAAACGAGACTGGAGATTTCGGGCAGGCGGCAGGGTCGGGTTCGCCTGAATGAAGTTATTCACGGTGACGGTGGGCTGGTTCATCAGGTCGTCCGTAATCTGGCGATACTCCAGATACGGATACAGCGGATAATCCTTTAGCGTCGGCATCAGCGCCTGCACGGTATCCATCTGCTTGTTGTCCCACGCCTGTTTAATCTGGGCGTAGCGGTTACGTTGTTCATCCAGTGAATCGGCATGCACCGCCTGGCTTACCGCCATTACGCATACGCTGGCAGCCAGCAGACGCCAGACCACCCGTTTGGCTTTTTCCACAAGCTCTTCCTCATTGTTTTTTCGTCAATTGCAGCGTCTTGCCACGTCAAAGTCTAATTAACTTATGCTAACCAGGCATCCTTCAACGCGCCACGTCATGGACACTTTTTTACCTTTCTTGCGCGTTTTAACACTCCCGACGTTCCTGGCTGGGATTAGGACGTGAAAAAGGCTACACTTCGAGGCTGAAATTCCTTCTCATTACGATAAAAGAGGCGAAGTCCAACGTGGCTCAATTCGTTTATACCATGCATCGTGTCGGCAAAGTTGTCCCGCCGAAACGTCATATTCTTAAAAATATCTCGCTGAGCTTCTTCCCGGGCGCAAAAATCGGTGTTCTGGGTCTCAACGGTGCCGGTAAGTCCACCCTGCTGCGCATCATGGCCGGCATTGATACAGACATCGAAGGTGAAGCCCGTCCGCAGCCTGGCATCAAGATTGGTTACCTGCCGCAGGAACCTCAGCTGAACCCGGAACACACCGTTCGCGAATCCGTTGAAGAAGCGGTATCCGAAGTGGTTAACGCGCTGAAAGGTCTGGATGAAGTGTATGCCAAATACGCTGAGCCGGATGCGGACTTCGACAAGCTGGCCGCGCAGCAGGGCAAGTATGAAGAGATCATCCAGGCGCACGACGGTCACAACCTGAACGTGCAGCTGGAGCGCGCGGCTGATGCCCTGCGTCTGCCGGACTGGGATGCGAAAATCGCGAACCTCTCCGGGGGTGAACGCCGCCGCGTGGCGCTGTGCCGCCTGCTGCTGGAAAAACCAGACATGCTGCTGCTCGACGAACCGACTAACCACCTGGATGCAGAATCCGTGGCGTGGCTGGAGCGCTTCCTGCACGACTTCGAAGGCACCGTTGTGGCGATTACCCACGACCGTTACTTCCTCGACAACGTCGCCGGCTGGATCCTGGAGCTGGACCGCGGTGAAGGTATTCCGTGGGAAGGCAACTACTCTTCCTGGCTGGAGCAGAAAGATCAGCGTCTGGCGCAGGAAGCTTCTCAGGAAGCGGCGCGTCGTAAGTCTATCGAGAAAGAGCTGGAGTGGGTTCGTCAGGGCGCGAAAGGCCGTCAGTCTAAGGGCAAAGCCCGTCTGGCACGCTTCGAAGAGCTGAACAACACCGAATACCAGAAACGTAACGAAACCAACGAACTGTTTATTCCACCTGGAGCACGTCTGGGGGATAAAGTGGTTGAAGTGACCAACCTGCGTAAATCCTACGGCGACCGTCTGCTGATCGACGACCTGACCTTCTCCGTACCGAAAGGCGCTATCGTTGGTATCATCGGTCCGAACGGCGCGGGTAAATCGACCCTGTTCCGCATGATGTCCGGTCAGGAACAGCCTGACAGCGGCTCTATCACCCTGGGTGAAACCGTGAAGCTGGCCTCCGTTGACCAGTTCCGTGACGCGATGGATAACAGCAAAACCGTGTGGGAAGAAGTCTCCGGCGGTCTGGATATCATGCGTATCGGCAACACCGAGATGCCAAGCCGCGCCTATGTTGGCCGCTTTAACTTCAAAGGCACCGACCAGGGCAAACGCGTGGGCGAACTGTCCGGCGGTGAGCGCGGTCGTCTGCACCTGGCGAAGCTGCTGCAGGTGGGCGGTAACGTTCTGCTGCTTGATGAACCAACCAACGACCTGGATATCGAAACCCTGCGCGCGCTGGAAAACGCCCTGCTGGAGTTCCCGGGCTGTGCGATGGTTATCTCGCACGACCGTTGGTTCCTGGACCGTATCGCGACCCACATCCTGGACTATCAGGACGAAGGTAAAGTGGAGTTCTTCGAAGGTAACTTCACCGAATACGAAGAGTACAAGAAACGCACGCTGGGCGCCGACGCGCTGGAGCCGAAGCGTATTAAGTACAAGCGTATTTCGAAATAAAAGCAAAACGGCAACTTCGGTTGCCGTTTTTATGTTCGTACCCTCTCCCCGTGGGAGAGGGCCAGGGTGAGGGCATCAGGCCGCACAAAATCACCCACCCACGTAATACCGCTTCACCTCGTCAAACTGCATCGCAAAGTCGATATAGCTCATCAGCGCAGGCGAATTCAGCTTGCGGCTTGGGTAGGCCAGCCACAGATCGTTACCTTCAACATTCCACTCCGGCAGCACCTGAACCAGCGCCCCTTTTTCAATTTTATCTTCTACCAGGAAGGCGGGAAGCAGCGTGATCCCCGCACCGGCAATTGCACATTCGCGGGCGTAGACCAGATTATCGGTCATGTGCGCGTTATCCGGCAGGTAGCGGTAATCCTCGCTCTCGCTTCGCAGAAGCCACTCCGACCACGCCCGGTGCGTAATACAGCGGTGCTCCACCAGCTGACGGGGATGCATCAGCGGCTCCCGACGCGCCAGATAGTCCGGCGAGGCCAGCATATAGCGCGGGCAGTGCCCGATCATCCGGCCAATCAGGGAGGAGTCCTGCGGCTTACCGGTACGCAGCGCTACGTCAAAACCGGCCTCGACCAGATCCACCACGTCATCAGAGATCGACACATCCAGCGAAACGTCAGGATAGCGAAGCTGAAACTCGGCATTCATGTGCGCCAGCAGCGTTGCCCCAATTCCCGCCGGACAGGTGATGCGCAGCCGCCCGCTGGGGTTTTCGCGCAGCCGCTGAATGGCGTACTCGGCCCGCTCGCTGGCCGCCAGCATCTCGCGACAGTGCACCAGATAGTGCTCGCCCGCAAACGTGAGGCTGATCCTGCGCGTGGTGCGGTTTAGCAGGCGGATCCCCACCTGCTGCTCCAGCTGGCTAATCCGCTGGCTGACGCTCGATTTCGGCAGTTCGGCTTTCTGGGCCGCCGCGGTAAAGCTGCCCATCTCCGCCACCAGCGCGAACAGCGCCATATCCTGCAGCTGTTTAAACATGATTGTTCACCCTGTACGAACGCTGAGTTCTTGATTGTCCATCTTATCACGCAGCTGTCCACTTTATAGACTAGCCTCAACAAAACGCATTCCATTGAGGAGCACACCATGTCTGTTAAAGCCATTGCCGTTAACCCAGAAAATCCGTCCACCTTCATTGAAATCACCCCGCCGATGCCTCAGCCCGGCGAGCACGATCTGCTGGTAGAGGTGAAGGCCGCCTCCGTTAACCCGGTCGATACCAAAGTCCACGCGGGCATTGCTAAAAACGGGCTGAACGCGCCGCGCATTCTCGGCTGGGATGCCAGCGGGATCGTCAAAGCGGTGGGGGCTGGCGTGACCGGATTCAAACCGGGTGACGAGGTCTGGTACGCGGGCGACATCACCCGCCCGGGCAGCAACACCACGCACCAGCTGATTGATGCGCGGATTGTCGGGCACAAGCCTGCCAGCCTCGGCTGGGCCGCGGCTGCCGCGTTGCCACTGACCGCCCTTACTGCCTGGGAAGGATTATTCGAGCGTCTGAATATTCAGGATGCCGGAGCGGATAAAACGCTGCTGATCATCGGTGGCGCGGGCGGCGTGGGATCGCTGGCGATCCCCTTTGCGAAGCACAACAGCAAGGTGAAGATCGTTGCAACCGCTTCGCGAGAAGATTCCGCCCGGTGGTGCCGCGATCGCGGGGCTGACGTAGTCGTCAACTACCGCGATCTGAAAGGCGAGCTGGCGAAACACGGGCTCACCTTCGTGGATTACATTTTCATCCTCAACGACACCGACGGGCACTGGGATGCGGTCAGCGACCTGATTGCGCCGCAGGGGCATATCTGCTCCATCGTTGAGAATGAACGTCCGCTGAACCAGGACAAGCTGAAGTCAAAATCCGCCGCCCTGCACTGGGAATTTATGTACACCCGCAGCATGTACCAGACCGGGGATATGGCGCGTCAGGGTGAGATCCTCAATGAGGTGGCCAAGCTGGTGGATAACGGCGTGGTGGAAAGTTCGCTGAGTGAAACGCTGCACGGGCTAAGCGTGGAAAGCATTACCGAGGCGCACCGTAAAGTGCTGGAGGGGCATATGCGGGGGAAAGTGGTGGTTGAGTTTTGAGTGATTTGATGCCCTCACCCCGCCCCTCTCCCACAGGGAGAGGGAGGTTAAAGTCCCCTCTCCCTTTGGGAGAGGGGTAGGGGTAGGGTTAGGGTGAGGGGTAAGTTTTTTACCCCTGCTCCCCCATCATCTCCTTCACCAGCTCGACGCAGCGCAGGAAACGGGAGTCGTAGTCAGACTCTTCCACATGGACAAACTCAACGTTGTTTTCGTTGAGCATCTCCACCAGCATGGACTGGAATTCCCGTCTGTCCACGGAGCTGCCGAGGCTGCGCATGCCGTCAGCGACCCACGGGGTGTTGTTCTCCAGCAGGATCACCAGGTCAAAGCGGTATTCGTCAATCAGCGCCTGCACGAACGGGTGCTCGCGCCCTTCATATTTTTTACAGAACGCCTGCGTGGTGACGAAATCGGTATCGATAAAGGCCACTTTATTGGCGTATTTCACCGCAAAATCAATGTACTGGGCGTGTCCGAGGGCAATTTTATCGTAGTCCGAATACTGCAATGCCATCTCGTCGCCGCCGAGGTGCGAGAACACATAATCGCGCCCATACTCCCACGCGCTGGTGGTGTTGAAGATGTTCGCCAGCTTGTTGACCAGCGTTGATTTACCGCTCGATTCTCCGCCCAGAATAGCCACCGTGCGCACGAAGAACGGCTTCACTTCGGTCGGGATGTAATCCCAGTAGCGGAACGGGTTCTCGCGGATCTGCGCCCCGCTGATGTTCATAAAGGTACGTTTTGGATCGATCAGCACCGTCTCGATGCCCAGATGCTCGCGAAACTGCGGCGCGTCGGACTCTTCAGAGGTGTAGATCCAGTTAGGCGCAATACCCTTCTCTTCCATAAACGCTTTGATGCCGTTGCTCCACACGTCCCAGCCGTGCGGATACGGCTCCATGCCCTCTTCGTTAAAGGCATGAATACGAATATTTTTCTGGTACTTAAAGGTCTGGAGCAGCCAGCGCAGGCGGTCCGGCACGGTCGGCTGCTGCGACATGGCGCTGTCTTCAAACAGCTGACGGTCGCGGGTTTCGTCGTAACCCATGATGATATGCAGCTCGTCAACCTGGCTACAGGCGCGCTGGATCAGATAGATATGTCCGGTATGCAGGGGGTAAAACTTGCCGAACACCACGCCGATGTTCTTTTGCATACGCGGGAACTCCAGCCCCAGAAAGCGGTGCAGCGCTTCCAGCTTCTGCGCGCTGGGGCTTTTGATTTTGGCGTTCAGCAGCTGGCTCAGGTAGCCTTTGGTCATGCCGCTGGCGTCCGCCACCTGCTGCAGCGTGCAGCCCTTCTGGCGGATTGCGGTCTTGATGTAGTCAATGATGACATAAATTACGGTGCCTCCTGCAAAATCAAATTTACGTAATTATAAGTCGTCAAAGACATTTAACGCATCTGCGAGTTTTTTCACGCCAAATACCTGCATCCCTTCCGGGATCTTTTTCGGCACGTTGGCGGCGGGAACTATCGCCCGGCGGAAACCGTGTTTTGCCGCCTCGGAGATACGCTCCTGGCCGCTGGGTACCGGACGGATTTCCCCGGCGAGGCCCACTTCGCCGAAGACGACCAGATCCTGCGGCAGCGGTCTGTCGCGCAGGCTGGAGACCATCGCCAGCAGCAGCGCCAGGTCTGCGCTGGTCTCCGTGACTTTGACGCCGCCGACCACGTTTACGAAGACGTCCTGATCCGCCATCTGCAGCCCGCCGTGACGGTGCAGCACCGCCAACAGGATCGCCAGACGGTTCTGTTCCAGACCGACCGCCACGCGCCGCGGGTTGCCCATCATCGACACGTCCACCAGCGCCTGAATTTCAACAAGCAGCGGGCGCGTCCCTTCCCACAGCACCATCACCGAGCTGCCGGAGGTGATCTCATCGCCGCG
The DNA here is from genome assembly GCF_055666685.1 of Enterobacter sp. E14S. Lineage (NCBI taxonomy): Bacteria > Pseudomonadati > Pseudomonadota > Gammaproteobacteria > Enterobacterales > Enterobacteriaceae > Enterobacter > Enterobacter sp. E14S. The sequence goes on from NZ_JBVODQ010000010.1 coordinate 126,166, forward strand.
GCTCAGGAAGATGGCTGACGGGTTGCTGACTTCGCGCAGCCCCTGTTCGGTCATGGCAAACACGCCCAGTTCATTCACCGCCCCAAAGCGGTTCTTGTGGCTGCGCAGGGTACGGAAACGGGAATCCGCGTCGCCGTCGAGCATCACGGAGCAGTCGATACAGTGTTCAAGCACCTTCGGTCCGGCCAGCGAGCCGTCTTTGGTCACGTGGCCGACCATCACAATCGCCACGCCGCGCGTTTTGGCAAAGCGCGTCAGGTAAGCCGCGGTTTCACGCACCTGCGCGACGCTGCCCGGCGAGGACTGAATGTCCGCCATGTGCATCACCTGGATGGAGTCGATCACCATCAGCTTCGGCTGCTCTTCTTCGGCAATCATGCAGATCTGCTCGATGCTGGTTTCGGAGAGCATGTTCAGGTTGCCGGTCGGCAGGCCCAGACGGTGCGCGCGCATCGCCACCTGCTGCAGAGACTCTTCGCCCGTGACGTACAGGGTTTTCATCTGTTCGGCAAGCTTGCAGAGCGTTTGCAGCAGCAGGGTCGATTTACCCGCGCCCGGGTTACCGCCGATCAGGATCGCGCTGCCCGGCACCACGCCGCCGCCGAGCACGCGGTCAAACTCTTTGAACCCGGTGGAGAAGCGCGGCAGCTCTTCGAGGCTGATGTCCGAAAGTTTTTGCACCTTCGCCACGCCCGCGTTACCGGCATAGCCGCTCAGGCGCTCATTGCGCGCCACGCTCGGCGAAGCCGCCACACCACGCACTTCGGTGATGGTGTTCCAGGCATGACAGGCGCTGCATTGCCCCTGCCAGCGCGGATAATCCGCACCACATTCATTACAGACAAATGCGCGTTTTGGAGCTTTCGCCACGGTTTACCTCGTTATTTCTGTGCGGCCTGCGTGCCGGGTGGCGCTTACGCTTACCCGGCCTACAAAGCAGGCCGTTATTTCTGATTAATGCTGCCGGAGAGAATGCAGAACACTCCCATCAGGTCAGCGTGACGGATAGTGACTTCCGTCTTTTCATTCACTTTTGGCTTGGCATGGTAGGCAATGCCCAGCCCGGCGGCTTTGATCATCGGCAGGTCGTTCGCGCCATCGCCAATGGCAACGGTCTGGACAACCGGAATTTCATATTTTTCCGCCAGACGCGTCAGCGTGTTGGCTTTGTACTGGGCATCAACGATATCGCCGATCACCTGGCCGGTCAGCTTGCCGTCCATGATCTCCAGCTCATTGGCCACCACGGTGGTCAGATGGAGTTTTTCCCGCAGGTAATCCGCGAAGAAGGTGAAGCCACCGGAAGCAATCGCCACCTTCCAGCCGAGGGACTGCAGCTTCAGCACCAGCTGCGTCAGCCCTGGCATCAGCGGCAGCACGTCGCGCACCTGGCGCAGAATGTTGGCATCGGCCCCTTTCAGGGTCGCCACGCGCTGTCGCAGGCTGGCGGTGAAGTCCAGCTCGCCGCGCATCGCACGTTCGGTGACTTCCGCCACCAGCTCGCCGCTGCCCGCCAGCTTCGCAATCTCGTCAATGCATTCGATCTGAATGGCGGTAGAGTCCATGTCCATGACCAGCAGGCCCGGGGTTTTCAGGTGCGGAATTTTACCCAGCGGCGCGACGTCCAGCCCGGCGTCATGCGCCAGACGCGTTGCGCGCTGCGTCAGAGAGCCCGCCAGGCGAATAACCTGGTAGTCTTCCACGCACCAGGCGGCGACGATGACCATTGCCGCACCCAGCTTGCTTTGATACTGGGTCAGGCGTTGCTTATCCAGACCGCGTCCGTAGAGGAGCCAGCCGCTACGACCGGCGTGGTAATCCAGAGGCATCACCTCATCGCCACTTAAAGAGAGCGGCAATCCTGGCCATAAAGAGACATCCGTTGGCAGGTCACACCAGGTAATGTTCGGCATTAAAGCTCCTGTAATTTCGTTCGCGCCGGAAGGTTGCAGAGGGAAAATAACGCATGAGGCTACCCTGTAACCATCACTTCTGGCAACATTAAGCCGTAAATTTTCAGCAGGTGGAATATGGCTCGCGCAAAACTGAAATTCCGGCTCCATCGCGCCGTGATTGTCCTTTCCTGTCTCGCACTATTAGTGGTGCTGATGCAAGGGGCATCGTGGTTTAGCCAGAACCATCAACGGCAACGCAACCCGCAGTTTGAAGAGCTGGCCCGCACGCTGGCACGTCAGGTGACGCTCAACGTCGCGCCGTCCATGCGTACCGAAACGCCGGACGATAAGCGGATAGGCCAGGTTTTACGCCTGCTCACGGAGAACAGCCGCATTCTTGATGCTGGCGTCTATGATGAGCAAGGCAACCTGATTGCCGCGCGGGCGAGCACGTCGACGTCCGCGACAGGCTGGCGCTGGACGGCAAAAAAGCCGGGGGCTATTTTAACCAGCAGATCGTCGAACCCATTCAGGGGAAGAATGGCCCGCTGGGCTATCTGCGCCTCACCCTTGATACCCACACCCTGCCCACTGAAGCTAAACAGGTCGATAATACCACCAATATTCTGCGCCTGATGCTGCTGCTTTCACTCGCCATCGGCGTTGTGCTGGCGCGTACCCTGCTTCGCGGCAAGCGCACGCGCTGGCAGCAATCCCCGTTCCTGCTGACCGCCAGCAAATCCGTCCCCGAAGACGAAGAGAGCGAGAAGAAAGATTAGTGATAAAGTAGGCGAACGATTCGGAAAAGGAACTTTGCCATGACGACGTTACGCCTGCTTATCTCTGACTCTTACGATCCCTGGTTTAATCTCGCGGTAGAAGAGTGCATCTTCCGCCAGATGCCCGCCACCCAGCGCGTACTGTTTCTCTGGCGGAACGCCGATACGGTGGTCATCGGCCGCGCGCAAAACCCGTGGAAAGAGTGCAACACCCGGCGTATGGAAGAGGACAACGTCCGCCTCGCACGTAGAAGCAGCGGCGGCGGCGCGGTGTTTCACGATCTGGGCAATACCTGCTTTACCTTTATGGCGGGCAAACCGGAATACGATAAAACCATCTCAACCTCCATCGTGCTAAACGCACTGAATTCGCTCGGCGTCACGGCGGAGGCGTCGGGGCGGAACGACCTGGTGGTGAAAACTCCCGAGGGCGACCGGAAGGTCTCCGGCTCTGCCTACCGCGAAACGATGGATCGCGGGTTCCACCACGGCACCCTGCTGCTGAACGCCGATCTCAGCCGTCTCGCTAACTACCTGAACCCGGACAAGAAAAAACTCCAGGCCAAAGGAATTACCTCCGTGCGCGGCCGCGTGGCAAATCTGGTGGAACTGCTGCCGGGGATCACTCACGAGCAGATTTGCGATGCTATCCGTGACGCGTTCTTTGAACATTACGGCGAGCGCGTGGAAGCAGAAGTCATCTCCCCTGACAAAACCCCGGACCTGCCCAACTTCGCTGAAACCTTCGCCCGCCAGAGCAGCTGGGAATGGAACTTCGGTCAGGCTCCTTCCTTTTCCCATCTGCTGGACGAGCGTTTTACCTGGGGCGGCGTGGAGCTGCATTTTGACGTGGAGAAAGGCCATATCACCCGCACGCAGGTGTTTACCGATAGCCTGAACCCGGCACCGTTAGAGGCGCTGGCGGCACGTTTGCAGGGCTGTTTGTACCGGGCGGATATGCTGCAGCAGGAATGCGACGCGTTGATTGGGGATTTCCCGGGGCAGGAAAAAGAGCTGCGGGAGCTGTCGGCGTGGATTGCACAGGCCGTGCGCTAGGTGCGGTCTGGTCCCCTCACCCCGGCCCTCTCCCACAGGGAGAGGGAGGGAAGAGACAGAATTACTCTTTATCGCCCAGCAGAACGGATTCCAGCGCGATTTTGATCATGTCGTTGAAGGTGGTCTGACGCTCGGCAGCGGTAGTCTGCTCGTGGGTACGGATGTGGTCAGACACGGTGCAGATGGTCAGCGCTTTCGCACCAAACTCAGCCGCCACGCCGTAGATACCCGCCGCTTCCATTTCCACGCCCAGGATGCCGTATTTCTCCATCACGTCGAACATCTCGCCGCCGTCCGGGGCATAGAACAGGTCAGCAGAGAAGATGTTACCCACGCGCGCTTCAACGCCCAGCGCTTTTGCCGCGTCAACCGCGTCACGCACCATGCCGAAGTCGGCAATCGCCGCGAAGTCATGGTCTTTGAAACGCATGCGGTTAACCTTGGAATCGGTGCAGGCACCCATACCGATAACGATGTCGCGCAGCTTAACGTCCATGCGCACCGCGCCGCAGGAGCCAACGCGGATGATTTTCTTCACGCCGAAGTCGGTGATCAGCTCTTTGGTGTAGATAGAGCAGGATGGGATACCCATGCCGTGGCCCATAACGGAAATTTTGCGGCCTTTATAGGTACCGGTGAAGCCCAGCATGCCGCGAACGTTGTTCACTTCACGCACGTCTTCCAGGAAGGTTTCTGCAATGTGCTTCGCGCGCAGCGGGTCGCCCGGCATCAATACGACGTCAGCGAAATCACCCATTTCTGCGTTAATGTGAGGAGTTGCCATCTTCAGTTCCTTTTACATTGTTGTTTTTGCCGGGTGGCGGCTACGCCTGACCCGGCCTACATTCTGTTCTCCCTCTCCCTGTGGGAGAGGGTCGGGGTGAGGACATCAGGCCGCACCCAATCCGTTCAGAACATGGCCTTGCCATATTCCATGTCAGACGTACCAAAGTATTTCGCCAGGGTCTGGCCGATGTCCGCAAAGGTTTCACGGTGACCGAGCGAGCCCGGCTTCACTTTCGGGCCGTACACCAGCACCGGAATGTGCTCACGGGTGTGGTCGGTACCGGTCCAGGTTGGGTCACAGCCGTGGTCCGCGGTCAGGATCAGAATGTCATCTTCACCCACCAGCTCCATCAGCTCCGGCAGACGACGGTCGAACAGCTCAAGACCGGCCGCATAGCCTGCGACGTCGCGACGGTGGCCCCAGGAGGAGTCGAAGTCCACGAAGTTGGTGAAGACGATAGTCTTGTCGCCCGCTTCTTTCATCTCTTTGATGGTGGCATCAAACAGCGCGTCCAGACCGGTGGCTTTCACTTTTTTGGTGATGCCGCAGTTGGCGTAGATATCCGCTATTTTACCCACGGAAACCACGTGGCCGTCTTTCTCTTCAACCAGCTTCTGCAGTACGGTCGGTGCCGGTGGCTCAACGGCCAGGTCATGACGGTTACCGGTACGCTGGAAGTTACCCGCTTTGTCGCCGATAAACGGACGCGCGATCACGCGGCCAATGTTGTAGCCGCCTTCGGTCAGCTCTTCACGGGCGATTTCGCACAGCTCGTAGAGTTTATCCAGACCGTAGGTCTCTTCGTGGCAGGCAATCTGGAACACGGAGTCAGCAGAGGTGTAGAAAATCGGCTTGCCGGTTTTCATGTGCTCTTCGCCGAGCTGATCCAGAATCACGGTACCGGAAGAGTGGCAGTTTCCGAGGTAGCCCGGCAGGTTGGCGCGCTTCACCAGCTTATCGAGCAGCTCCTGTGGGAAGCTGTTCTCGTGATCGGAGAAGTAACCCCAGTCGAACAGCACAGGCACACCGGCGATTTCCCAGTGGCCAGACGGGGTGTCTTTACCGGAGGAGAGCTCGTGAGCCCAGGCGTAGGCGCCCACGACTTCCGCGTTGCCGTCCATACCGGCTGCGATTTTACCGGTAGAACCTTCATGCGCTTTCACCAGACCGAGGCGGGTCAGGTTAGGTAGAGTCAGAGGGCCTTTACGACCGTTATCCGCTTCGCCTTTCGCACAGGCTTCCGCGATGTGACCCATGGTATCGGAACCCACGTCACCAAAACGTTCTGCATCTTCGGTTGCGCCGATGCCGAATGAGTCCAGCACCATAATAAATGCACGTTTCATAATTGTTCTCCGTACGTAGTGCTTCAAAAATTATCGATCAGATCAGTATACCGCTATTCGGTGATACGGCGATAGACAGTCGGTGTGGTTTCTGGCGCTTTATCGTCAAGCGTAATAGCCGCTTTCACCGCTTTAGCCGCTTCCTGCCAGCTGGCTTCGTCTTTCGCGTGGATCACCGCCAGCGGACGTTGTCCGTCAACGCTGTCGCCCAGACGGGCCATATCGGTAAAGCCGACGCTGTAATCAATGGTGTCTGACGCCTGACGACGGCCGCCGCCCATCGAGACTACTGCCATACCCAGCGCACGGGTGTCCATTGCAGAGACAAACCCTTCGCTATCGGCATACACCGCTTTGCTGAGCGTCGCGGTTGGCAGGTATTTCGCGTAGTTTTCGACGAAATCGGTCGGGCCCTTCTGGGCTGCAACCATGCGGCCGAAAATGTCCGCCGCTTTGCCGTTATCCAGCACCGCCTGCAGTTTCGCGCGAGCTTCTGCGTCGTCTTTGGCCAGCTTGCCGGAGATTAACATCTCAACGCACAGCGCCATGGTCACGTCGAACAGACGCGGGTTGCGGTATTCACCGGTCAGGAACTGCACCGCTTCACGCACTTCGACGGCGTTACCGGCGCTGGACGCCAGAACCTGGTTCATGTCGGTGAGCAGCGCGGTGGTGCGCACGCCCGCGCCGTTGGAGACCCCAACGATCGCTTCTGCGAGCGCAGCAGAAAGTTCATAGGTCGGCATAAACGCGCCGCTGCCGACCTTCACGTCCATCACCAGCGCGTCCAGCCCTTCTGCCAGTTTCTTCGCCAGGATAGAGGCGGTGATCAGCGGGATAGAGTCAACGGTCGCGGTGATGTCGCGGGTCGCGTAGAAACGCTTGTCAGCCGGAGCAAGAGAGCTGGTCTGACCGATAATCGCCACACCAACGTCTTTAATAATGTCGCGGAAGCGGTTGTCGTCCGGGAAGATATCGAAGCCCGGAATGGCTTCCAGTTTGTCGAGGGTACCGCCGGTGTGGCCCAGGCCGCGCCCGGAGATCATCGGGATGTAACCGCCACAGGCTGCAACCATTGGGCCGAGCATCAGAGAAGTCACGTCGCCCACGCCGCCGGTGGAGTGTTTATCCACAATCGGGCCGTTAAGGTTGAGGCTTTTCCAGTCCAGAACGGTACCTGAATCTCGCATCGCCATGGTCAGCGACACGCGCTCAGGCATCGACATATCGTGGAAGAAAATGGTCATCGCCAGAGCCGCAATCTGCCCTTCTGAGACGGTGTTATCACGAATGCCGTTGATGAAGAAGCGGATCTCTTCATCGCTTAATGCATGACCATCACGTTTTTTACGAATAATTTCTTGTGCGAGAAACACGGTAACCTCCATGCGGAATCGGGAGAGTTGTGGCGGGTGGCGCTACGCTTACCCGCCCTACGATCCTGTCGGCCGGATAAGCGAAGCGTCATCCGGCATTGTCTGGCAATCAGTAGCTGCTTGCGCTCTTACCGTCGCCGTGACCCAGCGCTTTCAGCAGGCTAGCCAGCAGGCTGGACGCACCGAAGCGGTAGTGACGGGAGTCCGCCCAGTCGGCGCCAAACAGCTCGTCGGCAATCGCCAGGAATTGCTGCGCGTCTTCGGCAGTACGCACGCCGCCCGCAGGTTTGAAACCAACGGTTTTGGATACGCCCATGTCGCGGATCACTTCCATCATGATGCGCGCGCTTTCCGGGGTCGCATTCACCGGCACTTTACCGGTAGAGGTTTTAATGAAATCCGCACCGGCTTTGATGGAGATTTCAGATGCTTTACGAATCAGCGCCTCTTCTTTCAGCTCGCCGGTTTCGATGATCACTTTCAGCAGCACGTTTGCCGCCGCGCACGCGTCTTTACAGGCTTTCACCAGGTCAAAACCGACCTGCTCGTTGCCGGCGATCAGCGCGCGGTACGGGAACACCACGTCAACTTCGTCTGCGCCGTAAGCAATCGCCGCGCGGGTTTCTGCCAGCGCGATCTCGATATCGTCGTTGCCATGCGGGAAGTTAGTTACGGTTGCAATGCGCACGTCCGGCGTACCCTGCTCTTTCAGCGTCTTACGGGCAATCGGGATAAAGCGCGGGTAGATACAGATGGCTGCGGTGTTACCCACCGGCGTTTTCGCCTGATGGCACAGGGCGATGACTTTTTCATTGGTGTCGTCATCGTTCAGGGTGGTCAGGTCCATCAGTTTCAACGCGCGCAGGCTGCTTGCAGTTAAATCGGTCATAACATTCTCCAACGGCAGTGCCGTATAAATTTTACCTTGCGGGTCTGTGAGTATTCTAACATTCACCCGCTTCCACACTTCGACATTCATCACAGTTAATGAAAACTGCATACAAATTTGCATTACTGTAATGAGATCTTCTTCAAGCTTTAGCGCGTAAATTGCCGACTAAAGCAGCGATACCCCCTGTCGGATCAAAAGCCCCGACAGGCTGGCTTCCTACAATCCGTTCATCACCCGCAGAACACTCAAGGAAGCGACTATGCCCCACTCCAGCCCCGACGCCCTGCAACAACGTTGCCAGCACATTGTGACAAGCCCGGTGTTAACCCCGGAACAAAAACGTCATTTTCTGGCGCTGGAAGCGGAGAACAACCTGCCTTATCCGGCGCTTCCTGAGGCCGCACGAGCCGCACTGGACGAAGGGTTTATCTGCGACATGTTCGAAGGCCATGCGCCTTACAAACCCCGTTACGTTCTGCCGGATTACGCAAAATTTCTGGCTAACGGTTCAGCGTGGCTGGAGCTGGAAGGCGCGAAAGATCTCGACGACGCCCTCTCGCTGTTAACCATCCTCTACCATCATGTTCCGTCCGTCACATCGATGCCGGTCTATCTCGGTCAGCTTGATGCGATATTAACTCCATATGTTAGAATTCTAACACAAGAAGAGATCGATAGCCGAATAAAACGTTTCTGGCGTTATCTCGACCGTACGCTGCCGGACGCGTTTATGCACGTAAACATCGGGCCTGGAGATACGCCCGTCACGCGTGCCATTCTGCGTGCCGACGCAGAGTTGAAGCAGGTCGCACCGAACCTGACCTTTATCTACGATCCCGATATCACCCCGGACGACCTGCTGCTTGAGGTGGCGAAAAACATTTGTGAATGCAGCAAACCGCATATTTCTAATGGCCCGATGAATGATAAAATTTTCACAAAAGGCCGTTACGGCGTGGTGAGCTGTTACAACTCCCTGCCGCTTGCAGGCGGCGGCAGCACCCTGGTGCGCCTTAACCTCAAAGCCATTGCTGAACGCAGCACATCCATTGAAAACTTCTTCACCCGCACGCTCCCGCACTACTGCCAGCAGCAAATTGCCATCATCGATGCGCGCTGCTGTTTCCTGTACGAGCAATCTGGCTTCTTTGAGAATAGCTTCCTGGTAAAAGAGGGGCTGATTGATGCGGAACGGTTTGTACCCATGTTTGGCATGTACGGCCTGGCGGAAGCGGTGAATACGCTCTGTGAGAAAGCAGGAATAGCGGGACGCTACGGAAAGGATGAACAGGCCAACGCGCTGGGCTATCGCATCAGCGAACAGCTTGCGGCGTTCGTTGAAAGCACGCCGGTGAAGCATGGCTGGAAGCATCGCGCGATGCTTCACGCGCAGTCGGGGATCAGTTCCGATTCGGGCACCACGCCGGGCGCGCGCCTGCCCTACGGCGACGAGCCGGATCCCATCAGCCATCTGCTGGCCGTTGCGCCGCATCACAAACACTATCACTCCGGAATCAGCGATATTCTCACCCTGGAGGAGACGGTCAAACGCAACCCGCAGGCGGTGGTTCAGCTTTGCCTGGGGGCGTTCAGGGCGGGAATGCGTGAATTTACCGCCAACGTAGCGGGTAACGATCTGGTCCGCGTGACCGGCTACATGGTTCGCTTGTCGGATCTGGAGAAATACCGGGAAGCCGGATCGCGCACCAATACCACGTGGCTGGGGGAAGAGGCCGCACGCAATACCCGTATTCTGGAACGTCAGCCGCGCGTGGTTAGCCATGAACAGCAGATGCGCTTTAGTTAGTCAGGTCATTCCTTTTTCCTGCGTGGACGGGCCGGGCAGCCGCCTGGCGCTGTTCCTGCAGGGCTGCAACCTGCGCTGTAAAACCTGCCACAACCCGTGGACGATCGGCCGCTGCAACGACTGCGGGGACTGCGTGCCCCACTGCCCGCACGACGCGCTGACGATTCAGGCCGGACGCGTCTGGTGGCAGGAGAGTGACTGCCAGCAGTGCGACACCTGCCTGCACCTGTGCCGGCAGCAGGCAACGCCTATGGCGCACCGCTTCAGCGTGGAAGAGATCCTCACCCAGATCCGCAAATCCGCCCCCTTTATCGAAGGGATCACCGTGAGCGGCGGCGAAGCCACAACGCAATTGCCGTTTTTAGTGACGCTATTCTCAGCGATCAAAGCCGATCCCGCCCTGCGTCACCTCACCTGCCTGGTAGACAGCAACGGTCTGTTAAGCGAAACCGGCTGGCAAAAGCTGCTGCCGGTACTGGATGGCGCGATGCTGGATCTGAAGGCGTGGGGGAACGAGCATCACCGTTTCCTGACCGGGCGCGAAAACCCGCAGATTAAGCAGAGCATCCGCTGGCTGGCAGATCGTCACCGTTTGACGGAACTCCGCCTGCTGGTTATTCCGGAGCAGTGTGATTATCTGGAACACCTCAAATCGCTAACGACCTTTATCCACGGGCTTGGGAATGTGCCGGTGCGCATCAACGCGTTTCATGCGCATGGCGTTTACGGTGAGGCGGCGTCGTGGCGCAGCGCCACGCCCGAGGACGTTGAACCGCTGGCGCGGGCGCTGGAAAGGCAGAAGATAACGGTGATCCGCCCGGCGCTTTACCTATAGCGTGATGCCAAATACCGAACGGGTATTTTCCAGCAGCGCATCGGCAATCACCTCTTCAGGCTCTTTTCGCAGTTCACACAGGGTGGTAAACACGCGCGCCGCCTGTTCCGGGCGGTTCGGCTGGCCCTGAAAACCATTCAGCGGCATATCCGGCGCGTCGGTTTCCAGCAGAAGCGCCGACAGCGGCAGCTGTGCCATCACGTCCCGGGTTTTACTGGCGCGCGGATAGGTGATGGTGCCACCAACGCCGATTTTATAGCCCAGTTCAATAAAACGCTGCGCCTGCTGCAGGCTGCCGGAGAAACCGTGCACTACGCCCCTGCGCGGCAGATCGACGCGTTTCAGGTGCATCGCCAGCTTATCGTGCGTGCGTCTTGAGTGGAGGATCACCGGCAGATCGTGGCGCTTTGCCAGCCTGAGCTGCGCGTCGAGGATCGTCTGCTGGCGCTCAAACTGCGGATCCTCGCGATAAAGATCGAGACCGATCTCACCGATGGCGACAAGTTTGTCTCCTGCGGTCTGCAGGACCTCATCAAGCCTCTCAATGTGCTCATCAAGATGCCGCTCAATCACAATCGGATGCAGGCCGAGCGCGGCATAAAGCGCGGAGTGTCGCGCGGAAAGATCCAGCACCCGGGAAAAATAGGCTGCTTCCACTGCCGGCACAATGATGGCCTGAACGCCTGCTTCGGCCGCTTTCGCTATGCTTTGCGCTTCATCCCCCGTAAACGGCGGAAAATCAAAGTGGCAGTGGGTATCGACAAAGCGGAGCGTCACGCCAGATCCTCGTTATCCAGTAAAGCGTCATTCGCCTGCGGAATATCCACCAGCGGCATCGTCAGGGCGTCGTTGGCGACAATCGCAGGCGGCAAAATAATGCGTTTATGGCGATGAAGCGGCGGTTGCTCCGCCAGCATTTTCCCCACCGTCGCCAGGAAGTAACGCCCGCACAGCCGCCCCGTCTTGTAATCCATGCGCAGCGCAGGGACGCGGCTGCCCAGGGCCATGCTCAGCAGCGGCTTAGGTGGATAGATTTCAAAAATACGCAGCTTGCCCGGCGGTTTTTCAATGAAGCGCTGCATCGCGCCGTAGGTAGTTTCATGCTGCTTCGCGATGTTCACCAGCGGCTGCAGGCTGCTGTCGCCCAACCAGCGCTCCATCCGTTTGAACCACTGCGGCGTGTAATACATTTGTGACGGTACGGTACGGATCACCACAATGGTTTTCGCCCCGCGCCGCGCGGCTTCCTGCACCGGCACCGCGTCACTGATCCCCCCGTCCAGATAGCTAATGCCGTCCAGCAGGGCTCCCGTACGATAAAAGCCGGGGATCGCGCTGGAGGCGCGGATGATGTCCAGCCAGTTCTCCTTCTGCGGAGAAAAATAGCCCGGCGAATAGTCATCGCCCCGGCTGGCGCACATCCAGAACTCTTTGCCGCTATCAAACAGACGGGCAGCGGTATCCATGGCCAGCGGCATCTGGCTGGAGGTCGACTCCAGCAGCCAGTCGAGATCGATCAGGTTGCCGCCGCGCACAAAGCGCACCGGATTAAAAAATTCTTTTGCCGTGGTGTAGCGCATGATGACCTTTCGCGCATAGCCAGGCTGGTTACAGACATAGGCAGAGAGGTTCTGCGCCCCGGCAGAGGTGCCGAAGTAAAGGTCAAACGGGTTGAACTGCGCGCGCATAAATTCATCCAGCACGCCGGCGGTGAAAATGCCGCGCTGCCCTCCCCCCTCACAAACCAGCGCGAGTTGGCCTGCGCGAAACGGTTTTAACGTCAGCGGCGCAATATTGCCGAGCGTAACGGGAATTCGTTGCCCCACCTCTGCTTTCCTGTTTTTGATTATTTTATAACACCACAGTAACGCACCCGACCTGTTCCGCAAATAAGAAAAAGCCAGTCACAGTGACTGGCTTTATTTTGTTGAAGGAATATTGCGTTTGCTACGGACGTCTACGACCCGTAAACAGGCTGACCAGGAACAGAATAATACCCACAACGAAGACAATTTTAGCTGCCCATGCCGCTGTACCTGCCAGTCCACCAAAGCCCAATGCGGCGGCAATTAACGCGATAACCAGAAATATAATGCCCCAACGAAACATAAGCTTCTCCTTTACCATAGTTAATGTCGGCCGCTAAACGTGAGCGCTCAGGTCACTCACCGGCGTTTTTCCAGAGTCGTTCTTATTTCGCCCGCAGGTTTTAACCAGACGGGCGAATGGTCCAGATTTACTTCGTTTTCAGATCGTTTTTAACGCTTTTCACACCGTCAATCGCTTTCGCGATGGACTCGGCGCGTTCACTTTGCGCCTGCGAATCTACCGTACCGGAGAGCTGAACCACACCATCGGTGGTTTCCACTTTCACCTTGCGGGACGGCACGATGTCATCTGCTAAAAGTTTAGCTTTGATTTCGCTGGTAGTAGCGGCATCACCGGCATAACCTTTCACCGACGCGTTTTTGCCGTCACGTACGTGCAGCTTATCGCTGACGGACGCAACGCCTTCAACGCCCTTCGCGACTTTCACCGCCTGTTCGGCCTGAGCCTGGCTTTCCACGAAGCCGCTCAGCGTGACCACTTTCTTGTCGGTCTTAACGGAAATATCGGTACTTTTGATGGCTTCATCATCCACCAGTGCGGCTTTCACTTTTGCTGTGATTGAGCTGTCGTCCATGAAGTTGCCGACTTTATTCATAGAGCTATCGATTTTTTGCCCTGCGGTATCGGCCGTGGACTGGGCTTTATCCATTGTGCTGCTTTCCGCCAGAGCGGAACCGCTCACCAGAACGCTACCCAGGGTTACAGCCAGCAGAGTTTTCGAAATCTTCAGTCTTGTCATATTCATCGATCTATTCCTGTGTTTACCCGTTATTCGGGCTACATACTTCCTTAGTAGTTTTATATATTGCGAATAAACACACGGGTAAAATGGATAACCTAAAGTCATGCATTGAACAGTTAATTTATCCACGCCCGGTGTTAAACACTGAGTTAAATATAGATCACTCTCACAGAGCCGCTTTCAGAATTGGGTAAAAAACGCGCGAATAGCGTGAAATTGCGTTGAATTAAGAACATTCCGCAAGGGATTAATAAGACAGGAATTAAAGAAGAGCACGGCGGCAGCCGTGCTCTGAGAGGGGATTAGTGCTCGCGGGTTTTACGGAACTGAACGTCAGGGTAACGTTCCTGCGTCAGGTTCAGGTTCACCATGGTTGGCGCGATATAGGTCAGGTTATCGCCGCCATCCAGCGCCAGCTGAATTTCGTTCTTACGCTTAAATTCTTCGAATTTCTTCACGTCAGAACACTCAACCCAGCGCGCGGTCGCGACGTTCACAGACTCGTAAATCGCTTCCACGTTGTACTCGCTCTTCAGACGCGCGACAACCACGTCGAACTGCAGCACGCCGACCGCACCAACGATCAGATCGTTGTTCGCGATTGGGCGGAACACCTGCACGGCGCCCTCTTCGGAGAGCTGAACCAGGCCTTTCAGCAGCTGTTTCTGCTTCAGCGGATCGCGCAGACGGATACGACGGAACAGCTCCGGTGCGAAGTTCGGAATACCGGTGAACTTCATCATTTCACCCTGGGTGAACGTATCGCCGATCTGAATAGTGCCGTGGTTGTGCAGACCGATGATGTCGCCCGGATACGCCTCTTCAACGTGCGAACGGTCGCCCGCCATAAAGGTCAGGGCGTCGGAGATCACCACGTCTTTACCGGTACGCACCTGGCGCAGCTTCATGCCCTTTTCATACTTACCGGACACCACGCGCATGAAGGCCACGCGGTCGCGGTGTTTCGGGTCCATGTTGGCCTGAATTTTGAACACAAAGCCGGTGAACTTCTCTTCCTGCGCTTCCACTTCACGGGTGTCGGTGTTACGCGGCATCGGGCGCGGCGCCCACTCCACCAGACCGTCCAGCATATGGTCAACGCCGAAGTTACCCAGCGCGGTACCGAAGAAGACCGGGGTAATTTCACCGCTCAGGAACAGCTCTTTGTCGAATTCGTGAGACGCGCCTTTGACCAGCTCCAGCTCGTCGCGCAGCTGCGCGGCCAGCTCTTCGCCGACTGCCACGTCCAGCTCAGGGTTATCCAGACCTTTCACCACGCGAACTTCCTGAATGGTGTGGCCTTTACCGGTCTGATACAGGTAGGTTTCGTCTTTATAGAGGTGATACACCCCTTTGAACAGCTTACCGCAGCCAATGGGCCAGGTGATGGGCGCACAGGCGATTTTCAGCTCGCTTTCCACTTCATCCATCACCTCCATCGGGTCACGGATGTCGCGGTCGAGTTTGTTCATGAAGGTGAGGATCGGCGTATCGCGCAGACGGGTGACTTCCATCAGCTTACGGGTCCTGTCTTCTACACCTTTCGCGGCGTCGATCACCATCAGACAGCAGTCCACCGCCGTCAGGGTACGGTAGGTATCTTCGGAGAAGTCTTCGTGGCCCGGGGTGTCCAGCAGGTTCACGAGGCAGTCGTGATACGGGAACTGCATCACTGAGGTGGTAATCGAAATACCACGCTGCTTTTCCATCTCCATCCAGTCAGATTTTGCATGCTGGCTGGAGCCACGGCCTTTAACGGTACCCGCAGTCTGGATCGCCTGTCCGAACAGCAACACCTTCTCAGTGATGGTCGTTTTACCGGCATCCGGGTGCGAGATAATGGCAAAAGTGCGGCGCTTGGCCACCTCTTGCAGATAAGGAGACAACGTCATAATTAAATCTTCTTTTATAAGCGCGGCAGCACGCCACGCATCATGGAATACAAAATTGCGGCTATTTTACCCATCAATGGGGGGCAGGCAATCATTGTTTACACAGGAGTTGCTCCAGTTCGTTCAACGACGTCACGGTCCAGGTCGGCTCGATGCCCTCAGGCTTCACGCGACTATGCGCGTTGAGCCAGACGGTCGACAGACCTGACTTCATGCCGCCCAGGATATCTGACTCTGCCGTATCACCCACCATCAGGACGCGATCGCGGTCGGGATGACCGGCCTGCGCCAGCGCGTAGTCGAAAATACGCGGATCCGGTTTAGGTACGCCCACCTCTTCGGAGATCACCAGCGCGTCGAAATGATCGCGTAGGCCGGTGCGCTCGAGGCGGATCTGCTGCAGGGCGGTAAAACCGTTGGTGATGATCCCCAGTTTCACCTTGCCTTTCAACGCATTCAGCAGGGAAACCGCACCCGGCAGTGGCGCACAGATATCGGCCATCGCGTTCAGAAACGCATCATTCAGCGTTCCCGGACTGACCTTTAAGCGTTCCGCCCAGACGTCAAAACGCTGGTGCTGAAGCTGTAACGCGGTGATGGCACCGTTCTGGTAATCCACCCACAGCGGCTTGTTTACCGCCTGATAGTCCTGAAAATCTTCAGCGGTGAAGGTCACGCTATAGTCGAGAAACATCCGCTGCAGGCCGCCGAACGAATCGAACGTAAACAGCGTTTCGTCGGCATCAAAGAAAATCCAGTCCCATTTCATCGTTACAACCTTATATTCGTTATCCAATCGGCAGAGCCATTATGATGGCGTCTTCACGTCCCTCTGCGGTGGGGTAGTAGTTACGGCGGATTGTCGCCTCGTTAAAGCCTAAGCTTTCATAGAGCGCGATGGCGGCGACATTCGACGCGCGCACCTCCAGCCACAGGGTGAAAACGTCACGGGTTTCGAGCTCGCGAATGAGGTGCTCGAGCAGTTCTCTTCCCAGCCCACGGCGCTGGAACGCGGGATCAACCGCAATATTAAACAGCGTCGCTTCATCAAGAACAACCTGCGTGATCGCGAAGGCGGCCATGGTGCCGTCAACGTCCAGACGGTAGTTCAGATACCGTTCGCCCTGATTGCTGGCGAAGGTTTTTTCGCTCCACGGAAACGCGTGGGCGCGTGTTTCAATCGCAAACGCTGTGGTCAGGTCAGGCGTCGTGAGGGAAGAAATCATGTTCATATTCGCAGATTTGTTGCCATAGCGCGCTGCGCGCTTTTGGGTTGGCTTTCAGTTCGTCCAGCGCCGGCGAGCAGATCTGGCTCCCCTGGAGGGGGATCTCGTTTGTCTCTCCGATACGCCAGCTGTTACAGCGGCTATCAGGAGGAAGCATCGCGACACGCTCTGGCGTCAGCTGTAAAACCTGGTCGGCCGTCATCTTCAGGCTGCGAAGGACATCATCGATCAGGGGTTCATTCAGGGCAGGCAGTTCTTCCGCCACCATCACCAGACGAACGTGCGCAGGGATGGAAATGGCGATTTCGCCCTGCAACGCCGTCGGGCGACGCAAAGCCCACTGGGTAATGCCCAGCTGCTGCAACTGCCAGTCTCGTCGGGATGTCATAGGGAAAACTCCTGTCTCTCAGGCGCGCAAATATAGCAAATGTGTCGAAAGTGCGCCATCTACCTACTATAATCCCCGCCTGAGTTTATTGAGGAACAATTCATGTCTGCATTTACCCCGGCAAGTGAAGTCTTGCTGCGTCACAGTGATGATTTCGAAGAAAGCCGTATTCTGTTTGCCGGAGATATGCAGGATGACCTGCCTGCGCGTTTCGACTGTGCTGAAAGCCGTGCCCACACCCAATACTACCACCACTGGCAGGTGCTGAGCCGCCAGATGGGCGAGCGCGCGCGCTTTAGCCTGGTGGCGGAGCAGAGCGATATCGCCGACTGCGATACGCTGATTTACTACTGGCCGAAGAACAAGCCGGAAGCCCAGTTCCAGCTGATGAACCTGCTCTCCCTGCTGCCGGTCGGCTGCGATATTTTCGTGGTGGGTGAGAACCGCAGCGGCGTGCGTAGCGCTGAACAGATGCTGGAAGGCTACGCGCCGCTGAATAAAGTCGACAGCGCTCGCCGCTGTGGTCTGTACCATGGCCGTCTGGAAAAACAGACAACGTTTGATCCCCAGACTTACTGGGACGAGTACCAGCTTGACGGCCTGACCATCAAAACCCTGCCGGGCGTGTTCAGCCGTGACGCGCTGGATACGGGCAGCAAGCTGCTGCTCTCCACCCTGACGCCGCACACCAAAGGCAAAGTGCTGGACGTGGGCTGCGGCGCGGGCGTGCTCTCTACCGTGCTCGCCAGCCATTCACCCAAAGTGCGCTTAACCCTGTGTGACGTGAGCGCCCCGGCGGTTGAAGCCAGCCGGGCAACGCTTGCCGCAAACGGCATTGAAGGCGAGGTGATTGCCAGCAACGTCTTCTCTGACATTACCGGTCGCTTCGACATGATCATCTCTAACCCGCCGTTCCATGACGGCATGGAGACCAGCCTGGAAGCGGCGCAAACGCTGATCCGCGGCGCAACCCGTCATCTGAACAGCGGCGGCGAGCTGCGTATTGTCGCGAACGCCTTCCTGGCGTACCCGAAAGTGCTGGACGAAACCTTCGGCTTCCACGAAGTGATCGCCCAGACCGGCCGCTTTAAGGTCTATCGTACCGTCATGACGCGCCAGGCCAAAAAGTAATCTCCGCTCCAGCAGGCCGGATAAGTGCAAGCGCCATCCGGCTCCACATGGCGCCTGCATCGGCCATTTTTGCAGCAATCAAGGCGTCGCGCGCACTTTTCTGTTGACGTAAAGCTGAAAACATCTAGAATGCGCCTCCGTGGTTACGATACTTTTACAGTATCGATGGTATGCGAAGGTGGCGGAATTGGTAGACGCGCTAGCTTCAGGTGTTAGTGTCCTTACGGATGTGGGGGTTCGAGTCCCCCCCCTCGCACCAACGAGGCGATATCAACAATAGTAAGATGACTGTGCGAAGGTGGCGGAATTGGTAGACGCGCTAGCTTCAGGTGTTAGTGTCCTTAGGATGTGGGGGTTCGAGTCCCCCCCCTCGCACCAATTATCTTACATCCCTTCTGAAGTTCCCCTTGTTTTTCCCTGTTATTTCAAACTCATTAGTATCACCAGAATTCCACTGACCAGTGCTACGCATGATGGCAGTAAAACAAAGTGACGCAGCTGTTTATGCCAGATCATGCCTGACGTGACTAACAGGCCTGACACAATGATCGCTTTCCAGGTATCAAGGGAGAGATCGGCAAACATCAACCCGCCGAGAATGGCTCCCGGTAGCAATACCCCCCAACCACTGCCAAGCGCCCTGTTCAACATGATCTGCCCTCTCACAGCGATAATGATAACCAATATCATATGATATAGATTATCATTTGTCAGCTGAATGAATCAAAATCCTTCGACCTTTACCTTTCCCGTAATGACAGGAATTGCCTAAGGTGATAAATTGCACACCTGTTAACAACATCTAAAGATTTTCTGATAATTACTCTTTGAGTTTTTTGCATGTTTTATTTCGAAACAGCACCTACTTATTTGTTTTAATTAAATTTTAATAAAAACGCACGACTATGACATCACAATCCTGGCGGTCTTTGGTTCACAGAAAATATCAATTGTCGTTACGTTTGTTTTTATTTCTGAACGCAGCCTCGGCAGTGTTCTCGGTAACAAACCCGCTCAATTCCGTACGCCTGTTATCTGCCCCGCTTATAGCTATTTTCTCCATCAGCACAGGGCTGTTCGTCTGGCACTGGAGAAAGCGCGCGCGGAAGATAAATATTCCTGTTGTTTCAGGGATCTTCGGTATTTTATGGGCCTGGCAAATTGTGTCGAAATTCGCCTTAATTTCCCACGACCATGCGACGTATTTGTTAATCGCCCTGCTGACGGTGCTTTTTATCGGAACGCTGGCATTCGCCAGTAATATCAAAGCATTTACGCTGCACTCATTGCCCACCTTTATTGTCTGCCTGTGGCTAAGCGATCACGATATATGGCTGAGAATGACCTATTCCTTCGCACTTCCTGTGGTGGCAATTGCTATTCATAACATTTTGCAAACACGTAACGATCGTTTCGCTCAGGAGTTGCTCTCTCGCCTGTTGGAAGAGCGAGAAACCCTTACCGATCTCAGCATGATGGACCCGCTTACCGGGCTCTATAATCGTCGCGGCCTGCAAAGCCGTCTGGAGAACCTGCCGACGGTAGAAAATGGCGAGCATTTTGTCCTGCTGATGGATATCGACCACTTCAAAGCCTATAACGACCATTATGGCCATATGATGGGCGACCAGGCGCTGAAGCGCGTCTCTGCGGCAATCCGCGACGCCGTGCGTTCTCGCGATATTGTGGCGCGCTTTGGCGGGGAAGAGTTTATGGTGCTGCTGACCAATATTTCACTCGAGCATGCTCGCCAGACGGCCGAGCGGATCCGTCAGAAAGTCTACGATTTGAAAATCCCGCATCTGTTTAACGAGAGTGTCGCGACAAACGTCACCATCAGCATTGGTATTGCTATTTTCGAGGATGAAGACGTGGAAGGCGCGCTGGAAAAAGCGGACAAAGCCCTCTACGAAGCAAAGCATATGGGGCGCAATAACATTCTGTTGAGTGAAGAGCTGCAGACGGCATAAACATCACGGCGGTGTCTTAAAGACAAAAGTCTTGCCATTGATATGAGCAATAGTTAGGATTGGCAATCATTATCATTTAGATTTCTATCTATGCTATGGCTACACATACCGCACACATCGTCGAACCCCTCCTCTGGCGAGCGCCCCTCACCAGCGGGAATGCTTCGCTTGCGGATGCCATACGGGATAAGATTGCGGAGACGCGCGCCCACCTGCTGGACTTTATCCGCCTTGATGAAGCGCACCCGAACCACGCCATGACGCTCTCAGAGTGGCGTCAACCGACAAAACTGCAGTCGCTGCTGGCCACCTATTCCGACCATATCTATCGCAATCAGCCCACTCTAACGCGGGAAAATAAACCACTGCTCTCTCTTTGGGCGCAGTGGTATATCGGGCTGATGGTGCCTCCCCTCATGCTGGCGCTGTTAACCCAGAAGAGCATGCTGGAACTCTCGCCGGATAATTTCCACGTCGAGTTTCACGAAACCGGGCGCGCAGCCTGTTTCTGGATTGACCTCCACGAAGACCAGAACGCGGAACGCCTGACGGCTCAGGAACGCATGGAGCAGCTTATCACCCAGGCCCTGATCCCGGTCGTGGACGCGCTTGAAGCGACGGGAGAAATTAACGCGAAGCTTATCTGGAGCAATACGGGCTATTTAATCCACTGGTATTTAACGGAAATGAAGCCTCTGCTTGGTGACGAGAACGTTGATGCCCTGCGTCAGTCCTGTTTCTTTGCAAAACAGCTTTCCGATGGCCGTGACAACCCGTTATTCCGTACCGTCGTGCTCCGTGATGGGCTTCTGGTTCGCCGCACCTGCTGCCAGCGCTATCGCCTGCCGGACGTTAAGCAGTGCGGGGATTGCACGCTGAAATAATCGGCCACGGCCTGATGCCCTCACCCTGCCCCTCTCCCACAGGGAGAGGGAACAAACACAAAAAACGGCAACCTGAGTTGCCGTTTTGCTTTAACCTAAGCCACCTGCTGATTGTCCTCTTCCGCGTTACGCTGTGCCTCTTCAGCTTCCTGCTCCAGCAGCTGTTTCTCGTACACTTTGAAGAACGGGAAGTAGATGATTGCCGATACGCAGGCCAGAACGACAACCAGAATAGCCGCGCGGAAATCCCAGCCCAGAGCCCACGCTGCGCCTATTGGCGCCGGTGCCGTCCAGGGGACCACCGAGATGACGCGGCCAATCAGGTCAAACGTCATCGCCGCCCAGGCCAGCACTGCATTTACCATCGGTGCCAGCAGGAACGGAATGAAGAACACCGGGTTCATCACAATTGGCGTACCGAAAATGACGGGTTCGTTGATGTTAAAGAAGCTGGGTACCACGCTCAAACGCCCGATAGAGCGTAAATGCGCTGAACGGCTACGCAGATAGCAAATCACCAGCCCCATCGTGGCGCCCGACCCGCCAATCACGATAAAGAACGTCCAGAACGCCTCCATAAAAATATGTGGCAGAGGCTGGCTGGCGGCCAGCGCGGTCTGGTTCGCACCCAGGTTAGTCAGCCAGAACATCTGCAGCATCCCGGAGACGATGGCGGCGCCGTGGATCCCGGCGAACCACAGCAGATGACCAATCAACACGGCCAGCAGGATCGCAGGCAGGGAATCCGCTGCGGAAACCAGAGGTTTAAAGACCGACATAATGGCCTGCGGGATCAGCATGCCGAACTGAGACTGAATGAGCAGGCTCAGAGGATAGAGCGTTAACACTACCACCAGCACCGGGATCAGCAGATCAAAAGAGTTTTTGATCATCGGAGGAACCTGGTCTGGCAGGCGAATACCGATGTTATGGGCCTTGAGGAAACGCATCATCTCAACGCAGTAGATCGCCACCAGAATCGCGGTAAAAATGCCCGTCCCACCCAGGCTGTCGACTGGCAGCGTACCTTTGGTTTTCGGTGCCGCGACCAGCAGAAACGCCATCAGCGACAGCATGGCGCACATGAACGGATCTAACTGGTGCGATTTGACATAGTGTTTGCCAAGGTTATAGGCAATCGCCGCACAGATATAAATGGACATAATGCCCATCGTCATATCAAACGGCGTCAGGATCTGGCCTTCAAACTGCTTCGCCATATCCAGCCAGGCTCGGGCGAAACCCCAGGTGGTATCCGGCGAAAACGGCGGGTATGCGAACACTAACAGAAACGATCCCACAATCATAAATGGCATCGCAGAGATAAACCCATCACGGATAGCCATGACATGACGCTGGGAAGAGATCCGCCCGGCAATCGGGCTGACGTAATTTTCAACAAAACGGAATATCAGGTTAAACGCAGCATGGTTGGCAGACATGGCAGATCTCCTGTCAGACGTTTGTTACGGGCACATTTGCGCCGCACGTTGTTCCATAAATCACCTTCACAACCTTGCTGGCTTGTGTACCAGTGGTACTGCTCAGACGGAATGGTTTCATAATTTGCTCTTATTATTGGATACAGGGGACGTTACGTACTCAGTATTAATCGACGCATCACGCTCTGCAACCGGTTACTGTAACCGGTTTCCGTGATTGTGAAGAGGATCCAGAAATCAGCCGTTCGGGATATTTGTTACTGAAGAGATATTTACAGAGCATAAATTCTTATGACAGATTACGCAGGATATTTGTCAGGAGGAAACAATGAGTTTGCAGTCTGTACAGCAGTTTTTTGCCGACAACGCGCCGGATATAGACGTCATTGAACTTAGTCAGAGTACCGCTACCGTTGCGTTGGCTGCTGCCGCCCATCGTGTTGAACCGGGACAAATCGCCAAAACCTTGTCATTAAAGGTGAAAAATGAGGTGATACTGGTGGTGGCGAAAGGCGATGCGCGCCTGGATAACAAAAAGCTGAAGGATACGTTTGGTGCAAAAGCGCGCATGCTCAGCAGTGATGAAGTGGTGACCATCACAGGTCACCCCGTTGGCGGCGTGTGCCCGTTCGGCCTGGAAAACCCGCTCGCGGTTTACTGCGATATCTCATTAAAGCAGTACGCCGAAGTTCTGCCCGCAGCAGGCGCAATTCATAGTGCCGTGCGTATTTCACCTGACAGAATGGCAGAGCTGACTTCCGCAAAATGGGTTGATGTTTGCATCTGATTGATGCGCCAGAGCCTGTCTGGCGCTCATCAGGCAGGTTATAAAAAAGTCGGCTTGCTGAGTATCGAACTTCGCGGTTCTCTTGCCGAAAGGTGGGTAATAATATCCGCCGCATCGAGCAGCCCTACGTCAGAGTTCACCCCCAACTTGACCATCGCATTAAACTTATGCGCCCGGATGGTCTTAATATTGCGTTCAAGCTGTGCCGCGATTTGAGGAATGGAATAGCCGCAAGACATATAACGCAATATTGCCCGTTCCGTTGGGCTTAACATTCTGCTTTGACTCTGGTACCAGTGATTCATCATATTGTCATTGATGCGCAGGGTTTCGCTCAGCAACACCATGAGTTCCTTCTGCAGGTGCTCAAGCTTCAGCGATTTACTGACCACACCGTGAAGGCGTGACGGGGAAAGATGACTAATCAATCTTGCTTCCATCTCATCAGCGACCAGGATAATGCGCTGGATATGGCAATGCGTAAACGCAAAATCCCGCAGGTGCGCCAGGCAGCTACGACGCTCTTCTCGCGCATCGGAATATGAATAGATCAGCGAGAAAACATTGATGTGCTGAAGTGCTTTCTTAAAGCTGTCAAATTCACTAAACAGATGCAGCTGATAATGATTCAGGCCGGGCATCGCAAAAAGATGCTGCAGCCCAACAGCACTCATCGTGCAATTTTCGACGATGGCGATATGTCTTGTTGAATCGGTTTTTTCCATTCCTCGAACTCTCCATAGGCTGACATCAAACTCAGCTCTCGCATTCCCTGTGTACTGTTTATCCAGGCGTACATATCGGCATTACTGCGTAATGACAGCCGTCGCATCGCACTGTTTTTCTGCGCACTGACGGTTTTATTGCTCTTCTTAAGCAATGTGGCGATTTGGTTAATCCCCCATCCTTTACCTAACAGTCGCAAAACTTTGCGTTCGGAGTGCGTAAGGGCAATAACGTTTTCGTCTTCATCCTCCGTACTTTGAGGTTCAGGGGCTAACAACGTCTGGCTTACCCGCTCTGCGCGTTCGCTACCTGCCCGAATAGCGTTAACCAGGCCTTCAATGGGTTCCATATCAGAAAGCAACGTACTTTCCGGGCGCACAAGTAGCTCAACGGCAATAGGGTTAAGCGGCCGCGAAACTAAAAAGATCCAGTGAATGTTCCGGTATTGATTCAATAAATTGAAATACTCTTCGAGCGCGCCCCGAGGATTCCAGTATTCGCCTGTAATATCGGCAATGATGACGTCAGCGCGGCGTAGCTGGAGCAGTGTTAACTCCTGCAATGAGCTGCAATAGGTCAATTCAAAATCGGGGAAATGGCGAGTCATTACGCCCCCCAACCCGTTTTGCATGACCGGTATCCGGCTAATGATAACGCTATGCTTACCGTGCAAAGACAACATAGACCCTCCGTGTCCATTCTTCATGTGATGAGTAACGTTAAAATGCATCAACGTATGAGTATTTTCGTCCCTGAGTGTAAAGCAGGTTAATACAAGCAGAAGATGAGATGTATTCTTAGTTTAAGAAATACCTAAACAGCAGTAATATCTCACAAAGCGAAATTAAATTTAATTGCAGTGTCATTAAAATAACTACAATATAAAATTAGAATAACTAAATATATATAACTTATCTTTCAATAATTATAATTCACCAGAATGATGAATTAATCCCAACCCCTTCCGCACGTAGGGGCTGCAACTGTTTGCATAAACCTTGATCTGGCCCACAGCAAGAGGCACTGCACTTTGTGCTAAAAGTAATCGCTATGGGCCAACCGGCAACTATCCACCTTCTTCAGGACAATACATGCAGGCAGATCGGTCAACGCAGCGTGCTATCACGCGGCTATGTATTCAGTGCGGTCTTTTTCTGCTCCAGCACGGCGCGGAAAGCGCGCTGGTTGAGGAGCTTTCCACCCGGCTGGGACTGGCGCTGGGTATGGATAGCGTTGAAAGCGCTATTTCATCTAACGCCATCGTGCTGACCACGATCAAAGGCGGCCAGTGCCTGACCTCCACCCGCAAAAACCATGATCGCGGCATTAACATGCACGTCGTGACCGAAGTGCAGCACATCGTCATCCTTGCTGAACATAAGCTTCTCGATCTTCGGGAGATTGAAAAACGGTTCAGCCAAATTAAGCCATTGCGTTATCCGCGCTGGCTTGTCGTGGTGATGGTAGGGCTGTCGTGTGCCTGCTTTTGTAAGCTCAATAAAGGCGGCTGGGACGGCGCGATCGTCACCTTTTTCGCCAGCAGTATCGCCATGTATGTTCGCCAGCTGCTGACGCACAGACAGCTGCATCCGCAAATTAACTTCTGCATTACCGCGTTTGTCGCCACCACGGTTTCCGGCCTGCTGCTGCGCCTGCCGCAGTTTGCCACTACCCCGACGATTGCCATGGCCGCGAGCGTGCTTCTGCTGGTGCCGGGCTTTCCGTTGATTAACGCCGTCGCCGACATGTTTAAAGGGCACATCAATACCGGTCTGGCACGCTGGGCTATTGCCAGCCTGCTGACGCTGGCGACCTGCATCGGCGTTGTGATGGCCATGACACTCTGGGGGTTACGCGGATGGGCGTGATAGATTTTCT
Organism: Enterobacter sp. E14S; assembly: GCF_055666685.1. Taxonomy (NCBI): domain Bacteria; kingdom Pseudomonadati; phylum Pseudomonadota; class Gammaproteobacteria; order Enterobacterales; family Enterobacteriaceae; genus Enterobacter; species Enterobacter sp. E14S. Next base: position 152,114 of record NZ_JBVODQ010000010.1, read on the forward strand.
GCTGGCGCTGGCACAGGACATGCTTCTGGCCGCCATTCCTGCCGTCGGCTTCGCGATGGTGTTTAACGTTCCGCAACGCGCTCTGCGGTGGTGTGCGCTGCTGGGCGCGATTGGTCATGGCTCGCGAATGGTGATGATGACCGCAGGATTTAACATCGAATGGTCGACATTTATGGCCTCCATGCTGGTTGGCAGTATCGGCATCCAGTGGTCGCGCTGGTATCTGGCGCATCCCAAGGTATTCACCGTCGCCGCCGTGATCCCAATGTTCCCCGGCATATCTGCCTATACGGCGATGATTTCCGCGGTGAAAATCAGCCACTTTGGCTACACCGAGCCTCAGATGATCCTCCTCCTGAGCAACTTTCTTAAGGCGTCGTCCATCGTCGGCGCGCTCTCTATCGGGCTGTCGATCCCCGGGCTGTGGCTGTACCGCAAACGCCCACGCGTTTGATATTTGTGTTATTTCGCTGCCATGGAGATAATCTTTCTGGTCCGTTTGGTGAAAATAAGGAAAGGATGTGGCTAACCCTGGCAGCGAACACCCCGAGCACAGCGAAGAATCCAGCCTGAAAGAGAAAATTTTTCAGAGCGCCATCGCGCTTTTTGCCGAGTATGGATTGAACGGTGCCCGCATGGAGCAGATCGCGGAGAAAGCGGGTACCACCAAACGCATGGTGGTTTATCATTTTAAGAATAAAGAGAATCTCTATCTCCTGGTTCTGGAACATGTTTACACCCAGATTCGCGCCAGTGAAAAAGCGCTAAGCCTGGCGGGAATGCCCCCCGTCGAAGCGCTGGTCAACCTGGTTGAAGCCACCTTTGACTATCATGCCGACCACCCGGACTACATCCGGATTATCTGCATGGAAAACATGCAGCGCGGCCGCTTTATGCAGCAGTCGAGCTATCTTCGCCAGGTTAACCGTAGCGCGCTCGACCTGCTGGAGGGCATCCTGCGCCGGGGCAAAGAAAAACAGCTCTTCAGCCAGACGGTTGACGCCCGCGATCTTCACCGCCTGATAAGCAGCTTCAGCTTTCACTACGTTGCCAACAGTTACACCTTCACGCTCCTGTTTGAAGACGGGGCGGACGAACAGGCTCAGCGCCAGCACTACCGCAAAATGGCCGTTCAGGTGGCGCTCCGCTACACCTGCCCATAAAATTGCTTGCAATTAAATTGCGCACTACCTATATTCATCTCATGAACGCGAAAACGAACGACGCAACCGCTGCGCTCAAGCTGGATAACCAGCTTTGCTTTGCCCTCTATTCGGCAAATCTGGCGCTTAATAAGCTGTACCGGCAGCTGCTGGCACCGCTGAACCTGACTTACCCGCAATATCTGGTGATGCTGGCGCTGTGGGAGCAGGATGACGTCACGGTGTCGGACATCGGCGAACGCCTGTTTCTGGACTCTGCAACCCTGACGCCGCTGTTAAAACGGCTGGAAAGCGGTGGGTTAATCAACCGTCACCGTTCGCGCAAAGACGAACGTCAGGTCGCCGTCACCCTGAGTGAAGCGGGACGTGAACTTCAGCAGCAGGCATTGGGTATTCCCCATGCGGTGGGTTGCGCAGCGCAGTGTGATACCGACACTTTGCTGGCGCTCAAACAGCAGCTCGAACTTTTGCGACAACAGCTACACCGCGCGTAAAGCTATACTTTACGCGTGATTATTACCCATATATATCGCACGCTATTTAATAGCGCATATTAAAGCAAGATGAGGAACCTGCCATGTCTTTAGAAAAAGTAGTGTATACCGCCAAAGCAAAAGCAACCGGTGGCCGTGACGGCCGCGCGACCTCTTCCGATGGCGTACTGGACGTAAAACTGGGCGTGCCAAAAGAGATGGGCGGCATGGGCGGAGAAGTGACGAACCCTGAGCAGCTGTTTGCTGCGGGCTACTCTGCCTGCTTCCTGGGCGCGATGAAGTTCGTGGCCGCACGCGACAAATTTACCCTGCCAAAAGACGCCTTTATTGAAGGCGAAGTGGGTATTGGCCCGCTGCCAACCGGTTTTGGTATTGAGGCAAAACTGAACATCCACGTTGAGGGTATGGATCCTGCGGAAGCCAAAAAGCTGGTCGATGCGGCGCACATTGTTTGCCCGTACTCTAACGCGACCCGCGGCAACATCGACGTGACCCTGAATATCATCGCATAATGCTTCTGTTCCCTCTCCCTGTGGGAGAGGGTGAGGGCACCAGCCCGCACTTTACCCCTCCTTCCCTTTCCTCTCTCTGTGCTACCATAAGCCCATATCACGCCCGTAGTAATCAGTAGAGTAAGCGTTATGTCCTCCAGAATTCTGACCACCAGCATTGCTGGCATTGATGCCTTTATGCGCGACCCACGCGGTGTGTTGACCCATGCCGAAGGCGGCACGGTTGCGGTTTTTGCCGACAACGCGCCGGCGTTCTACGCAATCACGCCGGAACGCCTGGCACAGCTTCTGGAGATTGAAGCGCAACTGTCACGCCCGGCGAGCGATATCACGCTGGACAACCAGTTCTTTGATGAACCAGTTAACGTCCCCGTGACCGTTCCGATGGGAAAATTTGCCCTGTACGCGGGCTGGCAGCCGGATGCAGATTTTCAGCGGCAGGCCGCGCTGTGGGGGATTGCGCTAACCCAGCCGGCCACCGCGGAAGAGCTCGCCGCGTTTACCGCCTGGTGGCAGGCGGAAGGTAAAGTCTTCACCCATATTCAATGGCAGCAAAAGCTCGCGCGTCATCTTCAAATTACCCGCGCCGGCAACAACGGCCAGCCCAAACGCGATATCAACGCGTTTTCCGAACCGGATAAACAGATCCCCAGCGGATTCCGAGGTGCGAAATGAAGAACGTCGGCGACCTGATGAAACGTCTGCAAAAAATGATGCCTGCCAACGTGAAGCCCGCGTTCACCACGGGTGAAGAGCTGCTGGCGTGGCAAAAAGAGCAAGGTGAGATCCGCGCCGCCGCGCTCGCCCGGGAGAACCGGGCGATGAAAATGCAGCGCACCTTTAACCGTTCCGGTATCCGTCCGCTGCACCAGAACTGCTCGTTCGATAACTATAAAATCGAGACCAGCGGGCAGATGAACGCCCTTGCCGCCGCCCGTCAGTACGTGGATGAATTCGACGGCAATATCGCCAGCTTCATCTTTAGCGGCAAGCCGGGTACCGGAAAAAACCACCTTGCAGCCGCCATCTGCAACGAGCTGCTTCTGCGGGGTAAATCGGTTCTTATCATCACCGTGGCCGATATCATGTCCGCGATGAAAGACACCTTCAGCAACCGCGAAACCAGCGAAGAGCAATTGCTCAACGATCTGAGCAATGTCGATTTACTGGTCATCGACGAGATTGGCGTTCAGACAGAATCCCGCTATGAAAAAGTGATCATCAACCAGATTGTCGACCGCCGCTCCTCGTCCAAACGCCCCACCGGCATGCTGACGAACCACAATATCGACGAGATGACCCGCTTACTGGGTGAACGCGTCATGGACCGCATGAAGCTGGGTAATAGTCTTTATGTCATCTTCGACTGGGAAAGTTACCGCAGCCGCGTTACCGGCAAAGAGTATTAAGACAGTTCCAGGAATCGCCGCCTGGGCACAGGTATATACTGGAACCCCTTCGGCCCAAAACGGACCTTTTTGAGAGAGCCATGATGAAAAAACAGATTCTAATCAGCACCTTTTTAGGCGCGCTGCTGGTGACCGGCGCAGCGCAAGCGGCGTCCTGGCAGGAGTCCCTGTCAAGCGCGGCAAATGAGCTGACCAAAGAGAGCAGCAGCTCTCAGGGTGGACTCTCCGCCTCTTCCCTCACCAGCCTGCTGGGCAACAGCTCTCAGAGCCTTAGCGCGGGCACGATGAACAACGCGGCGGGGATTCTGGAATATTGCGCAAAGCAAAAGCTGGCCTCCGTGACCGACGCGCAAAACGTGAAAAACCAGGTGCTGGGTAAACTGGGTCTGGATACTCAGGAGCAAAAAGCGGACACCAACTATATGGACGGCATTCAGGGCCTGCTTAACGCGCAAAACGGGCAGCAGCTTAACCTGAGCACCCTCGGCAACTCTTCTCTGGCAAAACAGGTGAAAACCAAAGCCTGCGATCTGGTGCTGAAACAAGGCGTTAATTTCATCTCCTGATCTACCCCATTTTCTGCCACAACACGCCGCGTTTAATGCGATAGTCTTGCAACGCGGCGCTAAACGAACGTTTTTCCCACCTGCCACCGTCTCAGCGTCCGTTTGTCAGGATGCGACCTTCTTCATAAAAACGATTTTCTAAACCAAATCCTAACAACAGCACACTTTCGTGACACTAAAATTGCAGCTTAACGACATCGCAATTACATTGTATGACCCAAAAAATAAACAGTTAGCCAGCGAAGCACCTGGCGTCATGAGGATATGCTGTTGTCAGAATTCATGTCTCTTATCCTTTTTCTGGCTTCTGTCGGCGTTTACGCCTGGAAAGCCGGCCGTCACACCTGGTGGTTTATCGCCACGCTGGTGGTACTCGGCATTTTTATTATTTTAAACATTACCTTATACGCCAGCGACTACTTCACCGGTGACGGTATTAACGATGCGGTGCTCTACACGCTAACGAACAGCCTGACGGGCGCGGGTGTGGGCAAGTACATTCTTCCGGGGCTCGGCCTTATCGTCGCGCTGGTGACGATTTTTGGCGCGCTGGCCTGGGTGCTGCGTCGCCGTCGCCATCTTCCGCACCATCATGGCTACAGCCTGCTGGCGTTATTCCTGGCGCTGGCCTCCGTCGACGCCAGCCCGGCGTTCCATCAGATCACCGAGCTGGTGAAATCCCAGTCGCGCGACGGCGATCCGGATTTCGCGGCTTACTACAAAGAACCGTCCAAAACGATCGCCAGCCCGAAGCTCAATCTGGTCTACATCTACGGTGAAAGCCTGGAACGCACGTACTTTGATAACGATGCCTTCCCGAACCTGACGCCAGACCTGGGCGCGCTGAAAAACGAAGGGCTCGACTTCAGCCACACCATGCAGCTGCCGGGTACGGACTATACGATTGCCGGAATGGTTGCCTCCCAGTGCGGTATCCCGCTGTTCGCGCCTTTTGAAGGTAACGCCTCAGCCTCGATGTCGACGTTCTTCCCACAGAATATTTGCCTCGGCGATATCCTGAAAAACTCCGGCTACGAAAACTATTTCGTGCAGGGGGCAAATCTGCGCTTTGCCGGAAAAGACGTGTTCCTGAAATCTCACGGTTTTGACCACCTGTATGGCTCAGAAGAGTTAAAAACGACTGTTGCCGATCCGAGCTACCGTAACGACTGGGGCTTCTATGACGATACGGTACTCGACGAAACCTGGAAGAAATTCGAGGAGCTTTCCCGCGCGGGCAAGCGTTTCTCCCTCTTTGCGCTGACGGTGGATACCCACCATCCGGACGGGTTCGTCTCGCGCAGCTGCAAACGCAAAAGCTATGACGTGGACGGCAAAAACAACAAATCCTTCAGCGCCGTCACCTGCAGTCAGGAGCACATTGCCGCGCTGGTCGAGAAAATCAAAGCCTCGCCCTGGTTTAAAAACACCGTTATCGTCGTTTCGTCTGACCATCTGGCGATGAAAAACAGCGCCTGGGATCGGCTCAACAAGCAGGATCGCAGCAACCTGTTCTTCGTCCTGCGCGGCGACCAGCCGCAGCAGGAGGTAATTGCCACCAAACGCAACTCCATGGATAACGGCGCAACCGTGCTGGACATTCTGGGCGGCGACAACTTTATTGGCCTGGGCCGCAGCACGCTGTCGGGGCAATCCCTGTCGGAAGTGTTCCTCAACATGAAGGATAAAATCCTCGCCTGGAAGCCAGACATTATCCGCCTGTGGAACTTCCCGAAAGAGATGAAGGACTTCACCGTCGATCGGGATAAAAACACGATTGCCTTCTCGGGCAGCAGCTTCCGTCTGCCGCTGCTGGTGCGCGTGTCGGCGGGGCGCGTCGAGCCGCTGCCGGAAAGCGAATATTCCGCGCCGCTGCGCTATCAGCTGGCCGATTTTGCTCCGCGCGATAATTTCGTCTGGGTCGACCGGTGCTACAAAATGGGCCAGCTCTGGTCGCAGCCGCTGGCGCTTTCTACCGACTGGTGCGTCTCTCAGGGTCAGCTTGGCGGAGAGCAAACCGTGCAGCACGTGGATAAAGCCCAGTGGAAAGGCAAAACCGCGTTCAACGATACGGTGATTGATACCGCGCGCTATCAGCACAACATCGACATGCTTAAAGTCAGCGATAACGATATTCGCTACAAAGCGGACAGCTTTATCTTTAACGTGGCCGGCGCGCCCGAGGAAGTGAAGCAGTTTAGCGGCATCTCGCGTCCGGAGTCCTGGGGGCGCTGGTCCAACGCGCAGCTGGGCAACGAGGTGAAAATTGAGTACGCCCATCCCCTGCCGGAACAGTTCGACCTGGTGATCACCGCCAGAGCGTATGGCCCCAACGCTAACAAGCCTGTACCGGTTCGCGTGGGCAGCCAGGAGCAGATGCTGACGCTCGGGAACGACGTGAGCACGCACACGCTGCATTTTGAGAACCCATCGCGCAGCAATACCCTGGTGATCGTGCCGCCGGATCCGCAGTCCACCAATGAAGGGAATATCCTCGGCCATTCACCGCGCGAGCTCGGCATTGGCATGGTCGAAATTAAAATTGTGAGTCGCGCAGGCTAATGGTCGACCTTAACCTCACCGTCCGCCCCACGCGTCCCGGCGACGTTGCCTTCCTGCCCGCCATTGAACGCGCGGCGGGCGAGCGCTTTCGTGAAGACCCGGATCTCGCCTTGCTTGCCGACGGTGAGGTCATTTCCGCTGAGCAGCACCTTGAATATGCCGAACGTGGGCTAAGCTGGCTGGCGCTGGCGAACGGCCAGCCCGTCGGGTTTATCCTCGCCGAGGCCCATCCTTCATCACTGTTTATTGTCGAACTCTCGGTTGATCTGGACTGGCAGGGAAAAGGGATCGGCAGGCAGCTCATCGCCTGCGTGGCAGACCATGCCCGCACGCTGGGGCTGGCGTCGCTGACGTTGACGACGTTCCTGGACGTACCGTGGAACGCGCCGTTCTATGCAAAGCTGGGGTTTGAATACGTAGCTGAACTCACGCCTGAACTGCGTGAAAAACGTGAAGAAGAAGCAGCGCACGGCTTAGCGTATAACTCCCGCTGCGCCATGCGCCTGCCTCTGTAATATTGCCCGGTGGCGCTTCGCTTACCGGGCCTGCAACAACCTTCCGTAGGCCGGGTAAGGCGTAGCCGCCACCCGGCACAACGCACCGGGTTAGAACGTTTCCCAGTTATCGCCTGAATCGGCCGTCGCGGTTTTACGCGCCATCACCGGCGTGGAAACCGCTTTAGCCGCAGCGAATTCGCGCGCTTTCATCTGCTCCTGCTGAATGCGGAATACCGCCACGGCCTGAGTCAGACGGCTCGCCTGCTCTTCCAGTGCGGCCGCCGCTGCGGCAGATTCCTCTACCAGCGAGGCGTTCTGCTGGGTCACGCGGTCCATCTCTGCTACCGCCAGACCCACCTGGTCGATACCGCGGCTCTGCTCGTCAGACGCAGAGGCGATTTCACCCATGATGTCCGTTACGCGGGTCACCGCGTTCACGATCTCACCCATGGTTTCACCGGCGCTTTCTACCAGCGTTGAGCCCACTTCCACGCGGCCCACGGAGTCTTCAATCAGGCTCTTGATCTCGCGAGCCGCCTGGGCGCTGCGCTGGGCCAGGTTACGCACTTCACCTGCCACCACCGCAAAACCACGGCCCTGCTCGCCCGCACGCGCCGCTTCTACCGCCGCGTTCAGTGCCAGAATGTTGGTCTGGAAGGCAATGCCGTCGATCACGCTGATAATGTCGGCAATCTTCTGTGAACTACCGGCAATGTCTCGCATGGTTTGCACCACGTTGTCCACCACTTTACCGCCTTTCTGCGCGGTTTCAGAAGCGCTCAGCGCAAGGTGGCTCGCCTGACGGGCGTTTTCGGCGTTCTGCTTAACGGTTGCCGTCAGCTGCTCCATGCTGGCAGCGGTCTCTTCCAGGGAAGCGGCCTGCTGTTCAGTACGGGAAGAGAGGTCGTTATTGCCCATCGCAATTTCGCTCGCGCCGCTGTAGATCGCGTTCGCGCCGTTACGCACGTCGCCGACGGTACGCACCAGCTCACTCTGCATATGGCGCAGCGAGTCGGCCAGTTCACCCATCTCGTTGGTGCCCTGAACCTCAATGCGCTTCACCAGGTCGCCGCTGGCGATATGGCGAATGTTGTCGATCAGACGATTCAGCGGAGAGATCAACGTCTGCTTGATGTTGAGCCAGACGGCCACGATCACCACCAGCACGGCAATCAGGACGCTGATCAGCACCCAGATAGCCTGGCTGTAGGAGCTGTTGCTGTCTTCGACCGCCGTCTGATACAGCTTGTCGTTCTGCTGCAGGTAGCTCACATACTGCTTCTCAAAACCGTCCTGATAGCTCTGGGTCGGCTGGTCGAAGAAGGCGTTGATTTTGCCGGCACCCAGCAGCTGAATCAGCTCCGCCAGCGCACCGTGGTAAATATCATAGTTACGCTTGATCTCCATGGCATCCGCATCGCTTTGACGCGGATCGCGCGGCAGGGCTTCGTAGGCAGCCCAGTTTTTTTCCGCCTGTTTCAGAGACGTAGACGCGATTTGCATCAAATCGTTAACGGTCGCGCCGCTGCCGATATTGCTCTGATCCATCATGTAGCGGATACCCGCGCGGTTCAGGGTATTACGGGTTTGCAGCAACGCGACCCAGCTGGCGTTCAGCGTGGATTGTTGCTGGCGAATGGTTTGCAGGACGGTGAAATTCTCTTTGTCATTCTTAAGGGCATTAAAGAAAAGACCACCGGACGTGAGTTGTAAAAGGCCAAATATCGCTAAAACCAGCATTAAGCTGGTGACAATCTTGATACGGTTTAACATGTTTTCTCTTTCCTCAGACAGATACAGAATTTTCGGCCTGGAAAGGGAAAACTTTACGAAAATCATCCTGGAATTTGTGGTTTTTACTCTTCTTCCCGCGCTGCGTTATGCCGGTTTCCGAGTTCAATAAACTCTTCCAGCAGCGCCGTCAGCTGTTTCATCTTCTCCGGCGTGTATTCCGCCTCGATCTGCTGATACGCCTCTTCGACCTGTGCCTGGGCGTGTTCATACAGCGCATTCCCCTCTTTGGTCAGCGACACGTACAGCTTGCGCTGGTCGTTCACCGGCTTTAAGCGCAGCACCAGGCCGTCGCGCTCCATCCGCGTCAGAATGCCGGTCAGGCTCGGGCGCAGGATGCAGGTGCGAAACGCCAGATCGTGAAAATCCATCGACGGATGTTCAGCCAGCACGCGCACGATGCGCCACTGTTGCTCGGTCAGGTTATGGCGCTTCACGATCGGGCGGAAGTACGACATCGCCGCTTCCCGCGCCTGCAGCAGCGCGATGGTTAATGAATCATGCATAGCCTTTCCCCTTCCCATCATTAACAAGTAAACAATCCCTAAAAGATGTTTTTATAAACAACACGGTTTCCATCAAAAAGTTTAACAGAAACCCGTCAATTTTATTAACTCTTTGATTTTGTTATAAACAAAACCCAATACGTAAATTTATTGTTATTCCCATCACAAATCTTTCACTTCTGATTGCGAAATAAACAGCAAAAGCATAAAACCAGATCATTAACATATTAATGAAATCACAACCCGGACCACCGGGGTGAGGAGTATATGAATGAAAGGTACCGTTTTTGCCGTCGCCCTCAACCATCAAAGCCAGCGTGAAGCCTGGCGTGAGGCCTTTGAAAAAGCTCCCTACAACACGCCGCCGAAAACGGCGGTGTGGTTTATCAAGCCGCATAACACGGTGATCCGCGCGGGCGAGCCGATCCCCTTCCCGCACGGGGAAACGGTATTAAGCGGCGCGACGGTGGCACTGGTCGTGGGCAAAACCGCCAGCAAGGTTCGCGTGGAGGACGCCGCGGAGTACATCGCGGGATATGCGCTCGCCAACGAGGTGAGCCTGCCGGAAGAGAGCTTCTACCGTCCGGCCATCAAGGCCAAATGCCGGGACGGATTTTGCCCGCTCGGCGAACTTGTCGCCGTTGGTAACGTGGATAACCTGACCATCATCACCGAGATCAACGGCCGCGAAGCGGACCACTGGAACACGGCCGATCTTCAGCGCAGCGCCGCCGAACTGCTGAGCGCCCTGAGCGACTTCGCCACCCTCAATCCCGGCGATGCAATCCTGCTCGGCACCCCGCAAAGCCGCGTTGAGATCCGCCCGGGCGATCGCGTGCGCATTCTGGCAGAAGGCTTTCCGCCGCTGGAAAACCCGGTGGTGGATGAGCATAGCGTCACTATTGCGCACAGCACGCCGCCGCACGCCACGCTGTTTGCCCTCGGTCTGAACTATGCCGACCACGCCAGCGAGCTGGACTTTAAGCCGCCGACCGAGCCGCTGGTATTTATCAAAGCGCCAAACACCTTCAACGGCGACGGCCAGACGTCGGTGCGCCCGAACAATATTGAGTACATGCATTACGAAGCGGAGCTGGTGGTGGTCATCGGCAAAACCGCGCGTAAGGTCAGCGAAGCCGAGGCGATGGACTGTGTTGCGGGCTATACGGTCTGCAACGACTACGCCATCCGCGACTACCTGGAAAACTACTACCGCCCGAACCTGCGGGTGAAAAGCCGGGACGGGCTGACCCCCATTTCCCCAAACATCGTGCCAAAAGAAGCCATCCCCGATCCGCACAACCTCACCCTGCGCACCTTCGTCAACGGCGAGCTGCGCCAGGAAGGCACCACCGCCGATCTCATTTTCAGCATCCCGTACCTGATTGCGTACCTGAGCGATTTTATGACCCTGCAGCCGGGCGACATGATTGCCACCGGCACGCCGAAAGGGCTGTCCGACGTAGTGCCGGGCGATGAGGTGGTGGTGGAAGTGGAGGGCGTGGGACGCCTGGTGAACCGGATTGTCAGCGAGGAGACTGCAAAATGAAAAAGATTAACCACTGGATCAACGGTAAAAACGTCGCCGGAAGCGAGTACTTCCACACCACCAACCCGGCTTCCGGCGAGGTATTAGCGGAAGTCGCCGCCGGCGGTGAAGCTGAAATTCACCAGGCCGTCGCCGCCGCCAAAGAGGCGTTCCCGAAATGGGCCAACCTGCCGATGAAGGAGCGCGCGCGCCTGATGCGTCGTCTGGGCGACCTGATCGACCAGAACGTGCCCGAGATCGCCGCCATGGAAACCGCCGACACCGGTCTGCCGATCCACCAGACCAAAAACGTGCTCATTCCGCGCGCCTCGCACAACTTCGAGTTCTTCGCCGAGGTGTGCCAGCAGATGAACGGCAAAACCTACCCGGTCGACGACAAGATGCTCAACTACACCCTGGTACAGCCGGTGGGCGTCTGCGCGCTGGTGTCGCCGTGGAACGTGCCGTTTATGACCGCCACCTGGAAGGTCGCGCCGTGCCTGGCACTCGGAAACACCGCGGTGCTGAAGATGTCTGAACTCTCCCCGCTGACCGCCGATCGTCTGGGCGAGCTAGCGCTGGAGGCGGGCATTCCGGCGGGCGTGCTCAACGTGGTGCAGGGTTACGGCGCGACGGCAGGCGACGCGCTGGTGCGCCATCACGACGTGCGCGCCGTCTCCTTCACCGGCGGCACCGCCACCGGACGCAACATCATGAAAAACGCAGGGCTGAAGAAATATTCCATGGAGCTGGGCGGCAAGTCCCCGGTGCTGATTTTTGAAGATGCCGACATCGAGCGCGCGCTGGACGCCGCCCTGTTCACCATCTTCTCCATCAACGGCGAGCGCTGCACCGCCGGCTCGCGCATCTTCATCCAGCAGAGCATCTACCCGGAATTCGTTAAACGCTTTGCAGAGCGCGCCAGCCGCCTGCGCGTTGGGGATCCGACCGATCCGAATACCCAGATTGGCGCGCTCATCAGCCAGCAGCACTGGGAGAAAGTCTCCGGCTACATCCGCCTCGGCATTGAAGAGGGTGCAACCCTGCTGGCGGGCGGCCCGGACAAACCAACCGATCTGCCTGCGCACCTGAAGGGCGGCAATTTCCTGCGACCAACCGTGCTGGCGGACGTCGACAACCGCATGCGCGTGGCGCAGGAGGAGATCTTCGGGCCGGTGGCCTGCCTGCTGCCGTTTAAGGACGAAGCGGAAGGCCTGCGCCTGGCGAACGACGTGGAGTACGGCCTGGCGTCGTACATCTGGACCCAGGACGTCAGCAAAGTGCTGCGCCTGGCGCGGAATATCGAAGCGGGTATGGTGTTCGTCAACACCCAGAACGTGCGCGACCTGCGCCAGCCGTTTGGCGGCGTGAAGGCTTCCGGCACCGGCCGCGAGGGCGGTGAGTACAGCTTCGAGGTGTTCGCGGAGATGAAGAACGTCTGCATCTCCATGGGCGACCATCCGATTCCAAAGTGGGGGATCTGACCATGGGTAAATTAGCGTTAGCGGCAAAAATCACCCACGTTCCGTCGATGTACCTCTCCGAGCTGCCGGGGAAAAACCACGGCTGCCGCCAGTCGGCCATCGACGGGCATAAAGAAATCAGCAAGCGCTGCCGGGAGCTGGGCGTGGACACCATCATCGTGTTCGACACCCACTGGCTGGTGAACAGCGCGTACCACATCAACTGTGCGGACCATTTTGCGGGCGTCTACACCAGCAACGAGCTGCCGCACTTTATCCGCGACATGACCTACGACTACGACGGCAACCCGGAGCTCGGCCAGCTGATCGCCGACGAGGCGGTGAAGCTCGGCGTGCGCGCCAAAGCGCACAACATCCCGAGCCTCAAGCTGGAGTACGGCACGCTGGTGCCGATGCGCTACATGAACGCGGATAAACACTTCAAAGTGGTCTCCATCTCGGCGTTCTGCACGGTTCACGACTTCGCCGACAGCCGCAGGCTGGGCGAGGCCATCGTCAGCGCCATCGAAAAATACGACGGCACCGTGGCGGTGCTCGCCAGCGGCTCGCTGTCGCACCGCTTTATCGACGACCAGCGCGCGGAAGAAGGGATGAACAGCTACACCCGCGAGTTCGACCGCCAGATGGACGAACGCGTGGTGAAGCTGTGGCGCGAGGGGCAGTTCAAAGAGTTTTGCAGCATGCTGCCGGAGTACGCCGACTACTGCTACGGCGAGGGCAACATGCACGACACGGTGATGCTGCTGGGGATGCTCGGCTGGGACAAATACGACGGCAAGGTGGAGTTCCTCACCGAGCTGTTCGCCAGCTCCGGCACCGGCCAGGTCAACGCCGTTTTCCCGCTGCCCGCGTAAGGAGCCACCATGCCGCACTTTATTGCTGAATGTACCGACAACATCCGCGAGCAGGCCGACCTGCCGGGGCTGTTTGCCAAAGTGAATGAGGCGCTGGCCGCCACGGGCATCTTCCCCATCGGCGGCATCCGCAGCCGCGCCCACTGGCTGGACACCTGGCAGATGGCCGACGGCAGGCACGACTACGCCTTTGTGCATATGACGCTAAAGATTGGTGCCGGGCGCAGCCTGGAGAGCCGGGAAGCCGTGGGGGAGATGCTGTTTGCGCTGATCAAGGCACATTTCGCGGAGCTGATGGCCGACCGCTATCTGGCGCTGTCGTTCGAGCTCGACGAGCTGCACCCGACGCTCAATTACAAACAAAACAACGTGCACGCGTTGTTTAAGTAATACCGTCCCCTCTCCCTTTGGGAGAGGTAGGTGAGGGGAAATCTCGTGCGGCCTGATGCCCTCACCCCGCCCCTCTCCCACAGGGAGAGGGAGGG
>NZ_JBVODQ010000011.1:0-158927 GCF_055666685.1 Enterobacter sp. E14S
CGTCAGTCGCAGCAACAACCAGGATCGCGCCGTCCATCTGCGCAGCACCGGTGATCATGTTTTTAACATAGTCGGCGTGGCCTGGGCAGTCTACGTGTGCGTAGTGGCGAGTCGGGGTGTCGTACTCAACGTGAGAGGTGTTGATGGTGATACCACGAGCTTTTTCTTCTGGTGCGTTATCGATCTGGTCGAATGCACGAGCAGAACCACCGTAGGTTTTTGCCAGAACGGTAGTGATTGCAGCGGTCAGCGTTGTTTTACCATGGTCAACGTGGCCGATAGTACCGACGTTAACGTGCGGTTTTGTACGTTCAAACTTTTCTTTAGACATCGATTGTCCCTCTAAGACACGGATAAATCGGTGATATCACCACATCAACCAAGCGAAATGCCTGAATTGTTGAATACAGTAAAATTGAAACAGAGAGAAACGGGAAGGAGAAGTGAAGTGGTGCTGATACCCAGAGTCGAACTGGGGACCTCACCCTTACCAAGGGTGCGCTCTACCAACTGAGCCATATCAGCACGTATTGGAGCGGGCAGCGGGAATCGAACCCGCATCATCAGCTTGGAAGGCTGAGGTAATAGCCATTATACGATGCCCGCATCCTGAAACTCGGCTACCCAGTTCTTTCTGTAACAAAAAAAGAGATTTCTCTCTTTTTCAGTTTGAGCTGGCTAATTTTTCCAACCAGCTCCGGCGGCATTTACGCTGCCAGAAAGTGGTGGTGGGGGAAGGATTCGAACCTTCGAAGTCTGTGACGGCAGATTTACAGTCTGCTCCCTTTGGCCGCTCGGGAACCCCACCGGACTTGATGGTGCCGACTACCGGAATCGAACTGGTGACCTACTGATTACAAGTCAGTTGCTCTACCTACTGAGCTAAGTCGGCATCAAGTAGCGCGCATTCTATGGATACCTGCGCGGTCATGCAACTAAAAATTTGCATAAAACGTTCTTTCGCTCACATTTTATGCGAAGAGCGTGTCGGACGCTGTAAAAGTAGTCATTTGAGGTCAAATATTCAACATATCATCGTGATTTGCACCGTATTCACCGTAGCGTGACGGCTTCCGCGTAACGCAGCGCTTTCCATCTTTTTTCTTATTATTCCCGTCATCTGGTGTTAACCTCCTGCCCATTGTCCAAAATTAACTGTGTGATGAGCCATAATCCGGCAGTGTGATGCTGGCTCACTGAAGCATGCTTATGAGCAAAAAAGAGCAAACGTTAATGACGCCTTATCTTCACTTTAACCGCAGCCAGTGGGCTGCCCTGCGTGATTCCGTCCCTATGACGCTGACGGAAGGTGAAATCGCACGGTTAAAAGGGATAAACGAAGATCTGTCCCTGGAAGAGGTGGCAGAAATTTATCTCCCCCTCTCTCGCTTGCTTAACTTCTATATCAGCTCGAACCTGCGTCGTCAGGCCGTGCTGGAGCAGTTTCTCGGGACGAACGGTCAACGCATTCCTTATATCATTAGTATCGCAGGCAGCGTGGCCGTGGGTAAAAGTACCACCGCGCGCGTCCTGCAGGCGCTGTTGAGCCGCTGGCCGGAACACCGCAGCGTGGAGCTGATCACCACCGACGGCTTCCTGCACCCGAACGAGGTGTTAAAAGAACGCGGGCTGATGAAGAAGAAGGGCTTCCCGCTTTCTTACGATATGCACCGTCTGGTGAAATTTGTCTCTGACCTGAAATCCGGCGTGCCGCACGTCACCGCGCCAGTCTATTCGCACCTGATCTACGATCGCATTCCGGGTGGGGATAAAACCGTGGTCCAGCCGGACATCCTGATTCTGGAAGGTCTGAACGTGCTGCAAAGCGGGATGGACTATCCTCACGACCCGCATCACGTATTCGTCTCGGATTTCGTTGATTTCTCTATTTATGTCGATGCGCCGGAAGACCTGCTGCAAAACTGGTACATCAACCGCTTCCTGAAGTTCCGCGAGGGGGCGTTCACTGATCCGGATTCCTATTTCCACCACTATGCTCAGCTTTCTGAAGAAGAAGCGATCGGCGTGGCGACGGGGCTGTGGAATGAGATCAACTACGTGAACCTCAAAGAGAACATCCTGCCGACGCGCGAGCGTGCGAGCCTGATCCTCACCAAGAGCGAGAAGCACGCCGTCGACCAGATTCGCCTGCGGAAATAATCAAGCAGACATAAAAAAAACCGGCTCAGCGCCGGTTTTTTCGTTATACCTGTGGCTTCTCGCCATTTTCATCCTGATCGACCGCGAAGCAGGCAACGAGCTGGCCGCCATAATCCTTCAGCTGCGGCTGGAGCTGGGTGCACGGACCGAAGCGGCGACTGCAGCGGGCGTTGAATGCACATCCCGGAGGCGGATTCAGCGGGCTTGGCAGTTCACCCGTCAGCTTAATACGCTCACGACGATCGTCCGGGTTCAGACGCGGCGTCGCAGACAGCAGCGCCTGGGTATACGGGTGACGAGGGTTATTAAAGATCTGGTCTTTGGTCCCCTTCTCCACGCAGCGCCCCAGGTACATCACCATCACTTCATCGGCAATATGCTCCACCACCGACAGGTCGTGGGAGATGAACACGTAAGAGAGCCCCAGCTCCTGCTGGAGATCCATCATCAGGTTCAGCACCTGCGCACGCACGGATACGTCGAGCGCGGAGACCGGCTCATCGGCAATCACCACGTCCGGATCGAGCATCAGCCCGCGGGCGATAGCGATACGCTGACGCTGGCCGCCGGAGAACATGTGCGGATAGCGATCGTAATGCTCGGTTTTGAGGCCGACTTTCGCCATCATCGCCAGCGCTTTTTCACGGCGCTGCTCCTTGCTCAGATTACTGTTGATCAGCAGCGGCTCTTCCAGAATCTGCCCGACTTTTTTACGCGGGTTCAAAGAACCATACGGGTTCTGGAACACAATCTGGATTTTCTGGCGACGCAGCTTCTGCGCCTGCGGATCGTGCTTGAGCAGATCCTGCCCCTGATAATAGAGCTCCCCGCCGGTCGGCACTTCAATCATCGTCAGCAGACGGCCCAGCGTGGATTTGCCGCAGCCTGACTCTCCCACCACCGCCAGCGTTTTACCGCGCTCGAGGTTAAAGGAAACGCCGTCCAGCGCTTTCACCAGGCGTTCAGGGGCAAACAGCCCCTTCTTCACCGGGTAGTATTTTTTCAGATCGATGGCCTGCAACAGCGGTTGTTGCGTGGTGGCCTGTTGCGTACTCATAGTGTTGGCCTCCCGGCATCATCGAGTGGGTAGTGGCATTTCGACTGACGGCCGTCAGCAAGCTGGTTCAACTCAGGCTCTTCTGCCCGGCATTTGTCCGTTGCATACGGGCAGCGCGGATTGAGCAGACAGCCCTGCGGACGGTCATATTTACCGGGTACCACACCCGGCAGCGATGCCAGACGCGCTTTGTCCTGAGCAAACTCCGGCAGCGCGCGTAAAAGCGCCTGGGTATACGGATGACGCGGCGCGCGGAATATATCGTGTGAATTCCCGGTCTCGACCACCTGGCCGGCGTACATCACGATGATTTTGTGCGCGGCTTCGGCCACCAGCGCCAAATCGTGCGTAATCAGCACCAGCGCCATATTCTCTTTCTGCTGCAGCTCCAGCAGCAGCTCGATGATTTGCGCCTGAATGGTCACATCCAGCGCCGTCGTCGGTTCATCCGCAATCAGCAGTTTTGGTCGACAGGCAATCGCCATCGCGATCATCACGCGCTGGCTCATCCCACCGGAGAGCTGGTGCGGGTAAACGTCCAGACGTGATGCCGGGTCAGGAATACCCACCTGGTTCAGCAGGTCGATCGCGCGCTGACGACGGGTTTTCTTATTCCCGCCCTGATGCACCTTAATCGCTTCCATAATCTGGAAACCAACGGTGTAGCAAGGGTTTAGGCTGGTCATGGGATCCTGGAAAATCATCGCCACTTCGGCGCCCACCAGCTGGCGGCGCTGTTTTTCAGAAATGCGCTTCAGATCCTGACCGTTGAACTGCAGGTTTTCCGCCATCACGCGGCCCGGGTAATCAATCAGCCCCATGATCGCCAGTGAGCTCACTGACTTACCGGAACCGGACTCCCCGACAATGCCAACCACTTCGCCCTGATTTACGCTGTAGCTGATGCGGTCCACGGCGCGAAACGGGGTGCCTTCGTCGCCGAAGTGCACCGATAATTTATCTACATTTAATAACGCCATCTCGTGCCTCTTACTGCTTCAGTTTGGGATCAAGCGCATCACGCAGACCATCACCCATCAGGTTAAATGCCAGCACCGTCAGCAGGATTGCCAGACCCGGGAAGGTGACAACCCACCAGGCGCTTTGTGCGAACTGCAACACGTCGGAGAGCATGGTGCCCCACTCCGGTGTTGGCGGCTGCGCACCCATGCCCAGGAAGCCAAGAGCGGCCATATCAAGAATGGCGTTAGAGAAACCGAGCGACGCCTGAACAATCAGCGGCGCAAGGCAGTTAGGGAAGATATTCACGAACATCTGGCGCATCGCACCGGCACCCGCCACGCGAGAGGCCGTGACGTAATCGCGGTTCACTTCCACCAGCACCGCCGCACGGGTTAAACGCACGTAGTGAGGGAGCGCCACGAAGGTCAACGCCAGCGCGGCGTTACCAATCGACGGGCCGAAGATCGCCACCAGCACCAGCGCCAGCAGCAGGCTTGGCAGCGCCAGCATGATATCGACGATACGCATGATGATGTTATCAACGATACCGCCGAAGTAACCGGCAACCAGGCCAAGTACAACGCCCATGATCAGCGACAGCACAACAACAAGACAGCCGACCAGCAGCGACAGGCGCGCGCCGTACATCAGACGCGACAGCACGTCGCGGCCCACGTCATCGGTACCCAGCAGGTGCGCCAGGCTGCCGCCGTCCTGCCACGCAGGCGGCGCGAGCAGCGCATCGCGGAACTGGTCCGCCGGGTTATACGGTGCGAGGAAGTTCGCAAATACCGCAATCAGGATCATGATTACGACATACACCAGCCCTACCACCGCGCCTTTATTGCGCTTGAAGTAGTGCCAGAATTCCTGCAGCGGCGTCATAGGAACCGGTGCAGCGACCACTTTATTTTGAGTGACTTGTGACATGATGGTCCCTTACTTCTTATGACGAATACGCGGGTTCACCACGCCGTACAGCAAATCGACCAGCAGGTTGACGAGGATAATCATCGTCGCGACCAGCAGTACACCGCCCTGCACAACCGGATAGTCACGGCGTTGCAGCGCGTCAATCAGCCAGCGTCCAAGGCCCGGCCAGGAGAAGATGGTTTCGGTCAGGATCGCCCCCGCCAGCAACGTCCCCACCTGGAGGCCGATAACGGTCACCACCGGCAGCATGGCATTACGCAGCGCATGAACGATGATGACGCGCATACGCGTCAGGCCCTTTGCGCGCGCGGTGCGGATATAATCCTCACCCAGCACTTCCAGCATCGATGAACGGGTCATTCGCACGATCACCGCCAGAGGAATGGTACCCAGCACCATGGCAGGCAGGATCATGTGCGCCACGGCATCAATGAAGTTGCCCTCTTCGCCCCAGATAGCCGTATCAATCAGCATAAAGCCGGTGAGCGGGTTGGAGTCATCCAGGAAGACCATATCACTGACGCGCCCGGAGACCGGCGTCAGGTTAAGCTGCACCGATACCAGCATGATCAGCATCATGCCCCACCAGAAGATAGGCATGGAGTAGCCGGTCAGCGCCAGGCCCACGGCGGTATGGTCAAAAATAGAGCCACGCTTGACGGCAGCCAGTACCCCGACAGGAATACCCACCGCAGTGGCGAAAATCATGGCGCAGACGCCAAGCTCCAGCGTCGCTTTAAAACGCGGCACGAACTCGTCCCACACCGGAAGGCGGCTTTTCAGCGAAATCCCTAAATCACCGTGCAATACGCCCCAGATATAGTGGAGGTACTGCTGCCACATCGGCTTATCGAGACCGAGTTCCGCCAGCAGCTGTGCATGGCGCTCAGGGGAAATACCACGCTCGCCCGCCATAATCATTACCGGGTCGCCGGGGATCATATGGACGAAGGCAAAAGTGAGAAGGGTGATACCGATAAACGTGGGGATAACAAGTCCCAGACGTCGGAGGATGAACTGCAACATAACCCGGATTCTCTCTGATGACGCACGACCAGTGGCGTGACGTCTGTATTGCTCACAAATGTAAATTCCCTCTCCCAGCGGGAGAGAGTTAGGGTGAGGGGATGCATGCACGCCCCTCACCCCTGCCCTCTCCATAGGGAGAGGGAGAACACCCTACTTATTATTCAACAGATACGTTTTCGAAGTGGTGTTTACCCAGTGGATCTACCACGTAGCCTTTCACTTCTTTACGCACTGGCTCGTACACGGTGGAGTGAGCAACAATCAGCGCCGGAGCCTGATCGTGCATAACAACCTGAGCCTGCTTGTACAGCTCAATACGTTTGTTGTGATCGTCGGTCGCACGCGCCGGCTGGATCAGGTCTTCAAACGGCTTGTAGCACCAGCGAGAGTAGTTAGAACCGTCTTTCGCCGCCGCGCAGCTGAACAGGGTGGCGAAGAAGTTGTCCGGATCCCCGTTGTCACCGGTCCAGCCCATCATTACCGCCTGGTGCTCACCCGCTTTGGCGCGCTTCAGGTACTCGCCCCACTCGTAGGTCACAATCTTGGCCTGAACGCCAACCTTAGCCCAGTCAGCCTGAACCATTTCCGCCATACGGCGTGCGTTCGGGTTGTAAGGACGCTGTACCGGCATCGCCCACAGCTCAACGGTAAAGCCTTTATCCTGGCCCGCTTCTTTCAGCAGCGCTTTCGCTTTCTCAGGATCGTAGGTGTAGTCTTTAACGTCGTCGTTATAGCCCCACATGGTTGGTGGGATCAGGTTTTTGGCAGCAACGCCAGCGCCCTGGTAAACCGCCTTGATAATCGCTTCTTTGTTCACCGCGTAGGTCAGCGCCTGACGCACTTTCACGTCATCAAACGGTTTCTTCTCGGTGTTGAAGGAGAGATAGCCCACGTTCAGGCCAGCCTGCTCCAGCAGGTTGATGTTCTTGTCCTGCTTCATGCGGGCGATATCAGCCGGGTTCGGGTACGGCATCACCTGGCATTCGTTTTTCTGCAGTTTTGCATAACGCACTGACGCATCAGGCGTGATGGAGAAGACCAGACGGTCGATCTGCGGCTTGGTGCCCCAATAGCCTTCGAACGCTTTATACAGAATGCGGGAGTCTTTCTGGTACTGCAGCAGCTGGAATGGACCGGTACCGATTGGGTTCAGGTCAACTTTCTCCGGCGTACCGGCTTTCAGCATGTTGTCCGCGTACTCTTTGGACAGAATTGAGGCGAAGTCCATGGCCAGGTCAGCCAGGAATGGCGCTTCCGGACGCGTCAGCACGAACTGAACCGTTTTATCGTCCACTTTTTTCACTTCAGCAATCAGGTCAGGCAGACCCATCCCTTCGAAGTATTCATAGCTGCCGCCAGACACTTTGTGGTACGGGTTCTGAGCGTTTTTCTGACGGTCAAAGGAGAACACAACGTCGTCGGCGTTAAAGTCGCGCGTTGGTTTGAATTCTTTGCTGTCCTGCCACTTCACGCCCTGGCGAAGGTGGAAGGTATAGGTTTTACCGTCTTCGCTGACGTCCCACTTCTCGGCCAGACCCGGAATCACTTCCGTGGTACCGGTTTTGAATTCAACCAGACGGTTATAGATCGGTACAGAGCTTGCGTCGTAAGTCGTACCAGAGGTAAAGAGCTGTGGGTTAAAGCCTTCCGGCGAGCCTTCAGAACAGTAAACCAGGGTTTTTGCCTGTACGCTTGCTGCCACGGTCATAGCCACCAGGCTCAGACCAAGCTTCAGCATCCCTGACTTCTTCAAGGAAATACTCATTATTCTGCTCCAATGTGATGTTTTGCTTTGTTGTGTTACGCCGCCAGACCTTTATTTATTTTTTACCCGGTCCGGTCGGTGATGCCCGAAGGCTTTAAAGGGATGGAGAATCCTTTCAGAAGAGCGTTTGAGTTGCAGCGCAGATCGTCCCTGAAATGCCCCTCATGCCCTACAATCTGTCAACAGAATGTGAAAACGTCAATACAGGTGACGGGGATTTACGCTGAGTGTGAGAAACCGCAAACAAAGATTAAAAAAACTATGCATGCCAGTTTTCAGCAGGGAAATTTATGCTACTCGCTATCTTGCAGCACAAGTCTCTTCATATTTCGCAACAATCAGTGATTAACTTTTATTCAGAATGGGTAAATTTTCTTGCAGAATGGTGATTATCTGAGCACTAAATACCGCGAACGTTAAAACGCACAGCGAAAAATGCTGAGGTTATCCATAAGCAACGCGAAAAAAGATCAATCTATATATAAAAAAATACAATGGATTATGTCACAAAATCGTTAACAGGCAGGGAGAAGCAGGCCTAAGGGGCGTTTTGGATACTCTGACGGGATAAGATCATAATGCAAAAAGGGCTAACCTTGCGGTTAGCCCTTTTCAGAATGTGGTCGGCGAGAGAGGATTCGAACCTCCGACCCACTGGTCCCAAACCAGTTGCGCTACCAAGCTGCGCTACTCGCCGAATGCGGAGCGCATCTTACTGCTGAGGTGCGCCCCCGTCAATCCCTTATTTTCAAAAAGCCATTCAACTGGCGATATTCTCGCCAGGGCAGCTACTGCGCGGCTTTTACGCTGTTATCAGGGAGTTTACACCAGTTGTTGTTTTCGTTAATCCCACCGTTCGGTGAGGTATAGCCGAGACAACCCATAATGGTGTCGTACAGCTCAACGTGACGACGCGGCACCTTCATCTCCGCCTCTTTTTTCAGCTGAGCAAACATCTTCGCCTTCTCCGGATTTTCAAGATACTTATCCGACATCCACATGATCATCGGCACGCGGAACTGCTCCGGCGGTGCCAGCTTGCGCGGCGTACCGTGCAGGTGCTCTTTCTCGTTGATGGATTCTCCGTGGTCTGCCGCGTAAATCACAATCGCTTTTTTATCGCGCAGCTGGTCGATCACTCGGCTCAGGAAGGTATCCACGTACAGCACCGAGTTGTCGTAGGCGTTGATCAGCTCCTGCTTGCTGCAGTCTTTATTAATGCCCACGCACTCGGGCTGCCACTTCGCAAAATCACGGGTGTAGCGCTGGTAGTAGCTGTAATGCGACCCTTTTGTATGCAGAATAACCAGATGCTTGCCCTGCGGATGGTTCTTGAGGGATTGCGACATCTCTTCCAGCAGCAGCATGTCGTCGACGTTTTTACCGCGGTTACGCGGCTCGGCGCCAATCTGCTCACGGTACGCGATGTTATCTGCAAGGGTATTGGTGTAGAACCACATCTCACTTTGCATAGCGAACAGGTCTGAGCTAAATCCAAGCTGCTTCAGCACGGCAAACACGTTCTGCTCTTTCAGCGTGCGTTGCGGATTATCGCTTGCACCGCCTTCACGCACAAACATACAGCGCAGCGAAAGCTTCGTTGCGGTATCGCAGGAGTAGCCACGGTAAGCCACCAGGTTTTTCTCCTGCGCCAGCTTTGGCGTGGTATCCCGGTTATAGCCGAGAATACCCATATGATCCCAGCGCGTCGTTTCGCCGATGACGAAGACGACGTACGTATCATCAATCCCGTCGGCTGGCGGCTGGTAGGTGAATTTTTTCGTTGGATTGATCAGCGATTTCACATCACTGGATTCGTCCGCCTGCGCCCAGGCATACAAACCTAACGCTGACAGCCAGTTAGACGGCAAATACGAGTTTGCCACCACGCCGCCATAGCTTGGCATATCCACGCCCGTCGCTTTTTCGACGCGTTTTTGCTGCGTTTCCATCAGGCGGATTGGCGCCCATACCAGCAGTCCGGCCAGCAGGACAACGACGATATTGCGGATCCGCTGTCCACGGGTGCGCAGCTGGCGTAGCAGCGTATAGCGGCACGTATTGTTCCAGATAAAGAACAGCGGTATCAGACAGGTTAAAACTGTCCAGACGATAAAGCCTTTCCCTACCACCTCTTTCGAGAGATCGATATCCGTGGTCATCACCGAGGCCACGATACCGTACCCAATGACCACGTTCATAAAGGTCATGTAATAGCTTGCGGCGGCGGAAATAATCACCACCAGCGAGGCCAAAATTTGCCAGGTACGTCGGCCAAAAAGGGACAGCAGGCGTAAGAGGAAGAAGGTAGCGAGGACGGAGCCGAACACTTCAATGGCGGCAAAAATACCATTACTCACGGTAAGGTGTTCAAAATAACCTTCCACTCTTCTGAACAGTACCGCGCCATTCAGAAATAATCCGATATAGACAGCCAGCATCAGACACAATCTTTGCTGGGTAAGAGACCTAATGTATTTCATGCAAACAACCCTGGGGGAAGGGGTATAAAAACCCGACGAATCTCAAAGAGAAAGCGGACAGAGTAAGTAAATGCGTAAGGAAGCGTTATTAGAAACGTCTACAAGCGCGATAAGTAGACCACAGCGGGAGAGAAAAGTGGCAGCAGAGAGTGTGATCGGTATAAATTTTTACAAAATATCGAGACGGGAAGCGTCTCGCACAAAGAAAAAAGAGGCCACAGAGGCCTCTTTCATACAGCTTACGCGTGCGCTTCTTTGAATACTTCACGCTGCGGCTGGCGAATCGTGGTCGAGAGCGCCAGCGAGATAATCAGCAAGGCAAATATGACGCAGAAGGTCACGTAGAACCCGCCGAACAGAGAGGCAATCAGCGAGCCGCAGATGCTGCCGATCCCGAAGCCCAGATAGATAACGCCGTAGTTTTTCGCCAGATTGTTCAGGCCAAAGAACTCGCTCACCAGTGACGGGAAGACGGTAATAGTGCCGCCGAAGTTAAAGGCCACGCAGGCAATCGCCGCAAAGAAGGTGGCTTCATTCAGCGGAGCGAACAGCAGCGCCGCCATACCGACCAGCGAAACCACCTGCCCAATCGTAATCACACGGATGCGGGCAATTTTGTCAGACAGAATACCGAGCACCAGACGACCGGAGAGGTTGGCAATGGAGATGACCGTCACCGCATTCGCCGCCGTGGCCGCATCCAGCTTCACCATCCCCTGTGCGATATCCTTCGCCACGCCGATGACATACAGTCCGCTCATGCAGGCCGTCAGGAACATCACCGCCAGCATCCAGTACTGCGGTTTACGCATGGACTGCGCGAGGGTGAAGTCGTTCTCCACCACGCCGTTAACGGATTTGACCTCCTGCTGCGGCGCATCGGTCATCAGCGTGGCGCCGAACAGAATCATCACCAGCACGATTGCGCCCCAGATCATAAAGGTGTTTTCGAGGCCAACGGACGCCAGCAGATGGGAGTCGATAAATTTGAACCCGAGGCTGCCCAGGCCATAAGAGCCGATGGCGAACGCGGAGATTAAGCCTTTACGCTCCGGGAACCACTTCACGCAGTTCGACAGGGTCAGCAGGTAACCTGCGCCATCGGCCAGACCCACCAGCACGCCGGCGCTCAGCCACAGCATCATCAGGTTGCTGGAATGCGCCGTCAGGAAAAAGCCCAAACCCAGCAGAATGCCGGACGCCATGGTCACACGCTTCACGCCAAAACGCTCCTGCAGCTTGCCCGCGACGGAAGACGAAATCGCCAGCCCCAGGCTCAGCAGACCAAAGGAGAACGCAACCTGGCTGACCGGTGCGCCGAGTTTGTCGGAAAGCGCGCTGTTAAACAGGCTCCAGGTATAGACCGACCCCAGCGCAAACTGGGTGACGATGGTGCCAAAAAGCGTGAGCCAGCGCGTGCGGTTATAAGTTGATGTGTTCATGGCAGTTGTCCTGCAAGAGAAATTAAGGAAGTTCGCTGAGGACAACGATAAACAAAACCTTAATACGCCTGGGGTAAAACGGCATGAAATGCAGGCGGAACGGAATGAAATGCCTGGAATCGGGAATGAATGGCCTGGCCCGGGAATAAAGCGACAGCGTGTTAGTATTCGCTATCGCTGTAAAGCCCGTGGTTATTGTATTCTAGATGTTATCGTAACGTTTAAAAAAGTAACAACTCTAGAAATTTGCGCTAACGCCGAGGGTGTATAAAAACTCCTCACCGGTGGTGGTGTGCTCCCCCTGAGCCAGCGACGCATAGGCCGCGACGTGCGTATTAAAAGGAATATCCGTTCCCACGGTGACGTCCATCCAGCTACCGTTTTGGGCAGGGGCTGGCGTTTGCGGCATGCCAAACTGCGATTTCCACTGGTTTTCACCAAACTGCTGATTATAGCTAATCTGCGCCCAGGGACGAAGATCGCCGTACTGGGTATTCACGCGCCACCCCAGCGTGCTGACGCTGGCATGCCAGAGCGGGTCGGTGATTGCCTGCGTCGACGCGCTATCACCAAACTCGTTGATCATCATGGGAGCCGTGCCGTCGTATCGCCACGCCACCACCGGGCCGGTGGTGATACGCGTTGAAACCGGAAAATTCCAGCCCACGCTCATTGCCCCCTCCATCATGCTGCCAGACGGTACATTCAGGGCAAGACCCGGCGCGTTTTGCGAAGACTGAATACGCTCAGCCAGAATATCCTCATAACGCGGTTGGTGATCCGCGTCCCATGTATAGCGTTCCGCCGTATTATTTTGGGCGTCTGAAACGATATATTCCTGTTGCCAGGCAGACGCTGTATTACAAAAAAACAGGCAGGCCGAAATCCCCACCAGGCCAGAAGCAGCATGGCGACCACTGATTTTTTTTATCATCATCAACGCGACCCCAGAGAGAGCCGAATTCGGCGATATTTGTCGTTATTCAGGAAGAGCTTATAACCCTTGTATTAACTATTGTCTTTATAGTAAACACGTCAAGCCAGTCAGAATGAAATTTTGCGAAATCAGTATCAATAAGGGAGATGACGGATGGAACGTTGCGGTTGGGTGAGCCAGGATCAGCTTTATATCGACTATCACGATCGGGAATGGGGCGTGCCGGAAACGGATGGCAACAAACTCTTTGAGATGATCTGCCTGGAGGGCCAGCAGGCGGGGTTGTCATGGATTACGGTACTGAAGAAACGCGAAAACTACCGCAACGCCTTCCATCAGTTCGATCCTGTCGCCGTCGCCGCGATGACCGATGAAGATGTGGAACGACTGGTGCAGGACGCCGGTATCATCCGTCATCGCGGTAAGATCCAGGCCATCATCGGTAACGCACGCGCTTACCTGGCGATGGAACAAAACGGCGAATCATTTTCAGATTTTGTCTGGACGTTTGTGAACAACGATCCGCAGGTCACACAGGCCGCCTCGCTCGCGGAAATCCCGGCCTCCACCCCGGCCTCGGATGCGCTCTCGAAAGCCCTGAAAAAACGCGGCTTTAAGTTTGTCGGCTCCACCATCTGCTACGCCTTTATGCAGGCCTGCGGCCTGGTCAACGACCACGTTACCGGCTGCTTCTGTCATCCGGGAGGCCATCATGATCCGCAAATGGCAAAGTGAGAATACCGCGCCGCTTTTGAGCCTGTGGCTTGAAAGCACCACGAAGCGCATCCGTTTATTGAACCGGGTTACTGGAAAGAGAACGAGGCCATGGTGCGGGACGTTTACCTGCCGTCGGCGGAAACCTGGGTCTGGGAACAGGATGGCGAGCCATACGGATTTATCAGCGTGATGCAGTCTCAGTTTGTCGGCGCGCTGTTTGTCGCACCGTCATGCATCGGGAAAGGCATCGGGCGCGCGCTGCTGAACCATGTTCAACAGCGCTTCCCGCATTTAACGCTGGAGGTATATCAGAAAAATGTGCGGGCGGTGAATTTCTACCATGCTCAGGGCTTTCGCATTGAGGACAGCGCCTGGCAGGATGACACTCAGCACCCGACGTGGATCATGAGCTGGCAGGCGGATCAAACGCCGTTAAGGTAAGCTCGGGTCCCTGATATTTTTCTACCCAGGCCAGCGCCGTGTTCCCTGCGCAGCCATTCCCCAGCTTCGAGCTGGGGAGATCTTTGGTCAGCACGTTAACCGCCCCGTTTTTACAGATCCCTCCCTCGGAAGGCTCAAGGTCGGGCCATGCGCCCTGATGAATGCAGATCACGCCCGGTTTAATCCCGTCGCTCACCACTGCCCCTGCCAGCACCTGCCCGCGCGAGTTCCAGACGCGCACCACGTCGCCGTCCGCAATCCCCCGGGCTTTCGCATCAAGGGAATTCAGCGTGACCGGCTCTCGCCCGGCGACCGCATACTGCTCGCGCAGAGACGTATAGTTAAGCTGGCTGTGCAGACGGTGCGCGGGATGCGCAGACAACACCTGCAGCTGTTCCGGCTGGGCGTTGCCGTGCCACTCGTCCGGCTCGAGCCACATAGGGTGTGGCGGGCAGTCAGCATAGCCAAAGCTGGCGATGCGCTCACTATAGATCACGATCTTTCCGCTCTCGGTTTTCAGCGGGTGGTTCTCGGGGTCGCGGCGGAAATCGGCAAAACGGACAAACTTCGCGTTCTGTTCGCTCTCCGGCATCTCGACGATCTGGTTCGCTTCCCAGAATTCGGCAAATGGCGGAAGCGTCACGCCCTGCGCCTCGCCGCGCTGGCCGGCAATCTGGTAGAAGGTTTCCAGCCATTGCAGATCGCTTTTCCCCTCGGTAAAACGCTCGCGACCGCCCGTTTCCCACAGCTCGCTCAGTTCAGCAAACACGTCAAAATCATCACGCGCTTCGTCTCGCGGGGCCACTACGCGCTTCATCGGGACCATATGCTGGTTGCTGTAGTCGCCGGTCATAGTGAGATCGTTACGCTCAAACGAGGTGGTCGCAGGCAGCACAATATCTGCATGCTTAGCCGAGCCGGTCCAGAAGCACTCGGAAATCACCACCAGCTCCGGCTTTTGCCAGGCGCGGATCAGGCGGTTGGTATCCTGATGGTGCGTGAAGTTCGACCCGCCCGCCCACCAGACAAATTTAATGTCCGGGAAGTGGCGGTCCAGACCGTTGTGCTGATAAAAACCGCCGGGGTTTTCCAGAGCTTCAACGATCCGCGCCACCGGGATCTTATCCACGGCATCCACGCCACCCTGCACCGAGCCTTGCAGTGACGCCAGCACCGCCGCTTTACGCGTCGGGTTACCGCCGTTTGCAAAGTGATAGGAGAGACCAAAACCCCCGCCCGGCGTGCCGATCTGCCCAAGCATTGCGGCAAGGGTGACCAGCATCCAGTGTTTTTGCTCACCAAACTGCTGGCGCTGCATTCCCCAGCCGGACATTAACATGGTGGTATTTTTATGGAACAACGCCGCCAGTTCGCGGATTTTTTCCGCAGGTACGCCGCAAATTTCTGCCGCCCACTCTGCCGTTTTCGCCACCCCATCGGATTGACCCGTCAGGTAGTCGGCGAATTTATCGAAGCCGGTGGTACAGCGCGTCAGGAATTCAACATCGTGCCAGCCGTTTTCAACCAGCGTATGGGCGATCCCCAGCATCATCGCCACGTCGGTGCCCATATGCGGGGCAATCCACTCGGCGCTTTCGCCGAAGAAATCCATGGTTTCAGAGCGCATCGGGTCAATGCAGATGATGCGCTTGCCGCTTTTGCGCAGCGCGTCGAAATACCCAATCCCCTGCTCGTCGCTGGCATTCCAGGCAATTTTCAGCGTATTGAGCGGGTTGGCGCTCCAGAGCACCACCACGTCGGTATGCGCCAGCACCAGCGGCCAGCTGGTCTGCTGCTGGTACACTTCGTTCCCGCCCACGACGTAGGGCATGATCGCCTGCGCCGCGCCGGTGGAGTAATCCCCCAGATGACCGGTATAGCCTCCCGCCAGGCTCATATAGCGCTGCAGCAGCGTCGAGGCCTTGTGCAGCACGCCGTTAGAACGCCAGCCGTACGACCCGGCGAAAATGGACGACGGACCGTAACTGTCGCGAATGCGCTTATGCTGGGCGTGGATCAGCGCCAGCGCGTCATCCCAGCTCACGCGGACAAACTCATCCTGACCGCGAATACCCTGAGGCTTGTCCGGCGAGGCCAGAAAACCTTTACGCACCATCGGCCAGCGCACGCGCGTTTTGCTGTGCACCTGATCGCGAACGACGGTCTGTAACGAGTTGGGATGTTGGGTTGGCAGTGCCCCGCGGGACGACAGAACATTTTCGCCATCGGTTTCGACCAGCATCGGCCCCCAGTGGGCGGCGGTCAGAATGGTTTTCGTTGAGGTGCTCAAGCGTGCGCTCCTGGTTGCGTGCAGGTTTACGGCCTTCTTTCTGAGGCAGTTTATGGTTTGTCACAAATTTCAGAGTTATACCCGGAATTTTCTCCGTATCTGGACGTCATAATCAACTGCCACGCTCGCCGTGGCAAAGAATAAAAAGGATTAAGGAAAGAAGATGAAAAAACGCGTACTCGTTATTGCCGCTCTGGTGAGCGGTGCACTGGCTGTTTCTGGCTGCACAACTAACCCTTACACCGGTGAGCGTGAAGCGGGTAAATCCGGCATTGGCGCGGGTATCGGCTCGCTGGTCGGCGCAGGCGTTGGGGCGCTCTCCTCCTCCAAGAAAGACCGCGGTAAAGGCGCGCTGATTGGCGCAGCGGCGGGCGCGGCACTGGGTGGCGGCGTCGGTTATTACATGGACGTGCAGGAAGCGAAGCTGCGCGACAAAATGAAGGGAACCGGCGTGAGCGTGACGCGCAGCGGCGATAACATCATCCTGAATATGCCGAACAACGTGACCTTCGACAGCAGCAGCGCAACGCTGAAACCAGCAGGCGCAAACACCCTGACTGGCGTGGCGATGGTGCTGAAAGAGTACAACAAGACCGCCGTTAACGTGATTGGCTATACCGACAGTACCGGCAGCCAGGATCTGAACATGCGACTGTCTCAGCAGCGCGCCGATTCCGTGGCCAGCTCGCTGATTACCCAGGGCGTTGAAGCCAACCGCATCCGCACCAGCGGCATGGGCCCTGCCAACCCTATCGCCAGCAACAGCACGGCGGAAGGCAAAGCGCAGAACCGCCGCGTTGAGATTACGTTAAGCCCAATTCAGTAGGTAAAAGCAAAACGGCAACGCTCGTTGCCGTTTTAGTGGTTGCACCCTCTCCCGTGGGAGAGGGGTGGAATGAGGGCACCAGACCGCACCCTCCGGTAAGCGCAGCGCCACCGGGCAAATTACTTGATTCGTCTGATTTTCCCGCTAAGGTATTCTCACTAAATTCAGGGAAATCAGCGATGAGCAAACCAGCCCGAGCCACCATCAGCGACGTGGCGAAAGCCGCTAAAACCGGTAAAACCAGCATTTCGCGCTACCTTAACGGCGAGAAACACCTGCTGTCCGACGCATTGCTGGCGCGTATTGAACAGGCCATTGCCGATCTCGACTACCGTCCCAGCCTCATGGCGCGCGGGCTCAAACGCGGCCGCACCCGCCTTATAGGGCTTATCATCGCCGATATCACCAACCCCTATTCCGTTAACGTCCTCAGCGGTATTGAAGCCGCCTGTCGCGAGAAGGGGTTCACGCCGCTGGTCTGTAATACCAACAACGAAGTCGACCAGGAGCTGCATTACCTCGATCTGCTGCGCAGCTATCAGGTCGAAGGGATTGTGGTGAACGCGGTGGGCATGCGGGAAGAGGGTTTAAACCGCCTGCAGCAGTCCTCCCTGCCCATGGTTCTCATCGACCGTAAAATCCCGGAATTTGCCTGCGATGTGGTCGGTCTGGATAACACCCAGGCAGCCACTACAGCCACCGAACATCTGATCGAACAGGGCTTCGAGGCCATTCTGTTTCTGAGTGAACCGTTAGGGATGGTCAATACCCGTCGCGAGCGCCTGAGCGCATTTCGCACCACGCTGGAGCGATATCCCGGCGTGATCGCCGAAAATGCCGAAACGCCGCTTCACGAAGCCGACCAGCTCGACAACACCCTGCGCCAGTTCCACACGCGCCATCGCGGGATGCGCAAAGCCGTTATCTCCGCCAACGGGGCGCTGACGCTTCAGGTCGCCCGCTCGCTCAAGCGCATTGGCCTGCACTGGGGCAGCGATATCGGTCTGCTGGGGTTTGATGAACTGGAGTGGGCGGAGCTGGCGGGCGTCGGCATTACGACACTCAAACAGCCCACCTGGCAGATTGGCTATGCTGCTGTTGAACAAGTGGTTCGTCGCATTGAAGGCACCAGCGATGCCGTTCGCGAGCAGGTCTTCTCCGGCGAGCTGATCGTTCGCGGCTCCACCGCGCGTTAATTTTCCCTTGTGATACCGATCATAAATTCGACATCCTGACCTTTTCTTTGGAACCGGTTCCATATAGCGTAATAGTATTGATATGTTGCGATGGAGTCCGAAGATGGGCAGGAAAATTATGGTGGTCACCGCCGCGTACGGTGCGGAACAGGTGCGACAGGCGGGCGGCCAGCGGGCGATGCTGCCCGTGATTGCAGGCGCAGGGGCAGACGGCGTGGAGATCCGCCGGGAACTGTTCAGCAGCGAAGAGCTGCTGGCGCTGCCTGCGCTGGGAGAATCCATTGAGCTGCTCGGCCTGCTGGCGTGCTACTCCGCCCCCGCCGCCCTGTTTATGCCCGACGGCACCCTCAACCCGGACCTGACACGCTATCTCTCTGAGGCCAGCACCCTGAACGCCCTGTGGCTGAAGGTTTCCCTGGGCCATTTCCGCAACGCGCAGCCTCTCGACGGCCTGCGTACCCTGCTGAACGCAAGCGGCATGGCGCTGGTCGTGGAGAACGATCAGACCGACTGCGGTCAGCTCGCGCCCATGCAGCGCTTCCAGGCCGTCTGTCGGGAAATGGCGCTCCCCGTCACGCTGACCTTCGACATGGGCAACTGGCTGTGGGTTGGCGATTCGCCCGAAGAGGCCGCGCGTCATCTGGCCCCTGCGGTGAGCTATATCCACGTTAAAGCCGCCGTGCCGCATAAAGACAACTTCCGCGCAGTAGCACCGGACCACGCCGATGCGCGCTGGCTGGATCTGCTCGGCCAGCTGCCTGCCGATGCCCCGCGCGGTATCGAGTTCCCGCTGGAAGGGACGGATTTAACCGCCGTTACCCGCCATTACGTCAACCTGCTGCGCGAGGAGTAAATCATGCACAAGACGCTGGATGTCATCACGATCGGCGAAGCCATGGCGATGTTTGTCGCCACTGAAACGGGCGAACTGAGCGCGGTAGAGCACTTTATCAAACGCGTGGCAGGCGCAGAGCTGAACGTCGCGACCGGCCTGGCGCGCCTTGGCCTGAACGTCGGCTGGGTCAGCCGCGTGGGGGACGACAGCTTTGGCCATTTCGTCCTCGACTCGCTGAAAAAAGAGGGTATTGATGCCGCAGGCGTTACCCTTGATGGACGCTTCCCTACCGGCTTTCAGCTTAAATCTAAGGTCGAAAATGGAACCGATCCCATCGTGGAGTATTTCCGTAAGGGATCGGCCGCCAGCCACCTCTCTGTCGCGGATTTCCACGCCGACTATTTCGCCTCCGCGCGCCACCTTCACCTGAGCGGCGTGGCGGCAGCGCTGTCTGCCAGCTCGTATGAACTCCTGGATCATGCAGCAGCCACTCTCAAAGCCCAGGGAAAAACGATCTCTTTCGATCCGAACCTGCGCCCGGTGCTGTGGAAAAGCGAAGCGGAAATGGTCGAGAAGCTCAACCGTCTTGCGTTCAGAGCGGACTGGGTTCTGCCGGGCCTGAAAGAAGGGATGATCCTGACGGGTGAAAATACGCCGGAAGGCATTGCCGATTTCTACCTGAATAAAGGGGTAAAAGCGGTGGTGCTGAAGACCGGCGCCGATGGCGCATGGTTTAAGACGGCCGACGGCCAACAGGGCGCGGTCGCGGCGGTCAAGGTTGAGAACGTGGTCGACACCGTCGGCGCGGGCGACGGTTTTGCCGTGGGCGTGATTAGCGCCCTGCTGGAAGGCAAAACGCTGCAGCAGGCCGTCGCGCGGGGCAACAAGATTGGCTCGCTGGCCATTCAGGTGCAGGGCGACAGCGAAGGATTACCCACGCGAGCAGAGCTCGGCGTTTAAATACCCTCTCCCACAGGGAGAGGGCCCAAATAATTAAGCCACCGTGTACCCTACAGACAACGGCGGTAACAACCTCAACAACAGAGGCAAGCCTATGAACAGTTCGACCAATGCAGTAAAACGCTGGTGGTACATCATGCCAATCGTGTTTATCACGTACAGCCTGGCGTACCTTGACCGTGCCAACTTCAGCTTCGCGTCCGCGGCGGGGATCACAGAGGACCTTGGCATCACCAAAGGTATCTCCTCCCTGCTGGGTGCCCTTTTCTTCCTGGGCTACTTCTTCTTCCAGATCCCTGGCGCGATTTATGCGGAACGCCGCAGCGTGCGTAAGCTTATTTTCGTCTGCCTGATCCTGTGGGGCGCCTGCGCGTCACTGACCGGCGTGGTGAACAATATTCCTGCCCTGGCCGCCATTCGCTTTATCCTCGGCGTCGTTGAGGCGGCGGTCATGCCGGCGATGCTGATCTACATCAGCAACTGGTTTACCAAATCTGAACGCTCGCGCGCGAATACCTTCCTGATCCTCGGTAACCCGGTCACGGTACTGTGGATGTCGGTGGTGTCTGGCTACCTGATCCAGTCCTTCGGCTGGCGCGAGATGTTTATTATCGAAGGGGTGCCGGCAGTGATCTGGGCATTCTGCTGGTGGGTGCTGGTAAAAGATAAACCTGCCCAGGCGAAATGGCTTTCCGAAGACGAAAAAGCGGCGCTGCAGGCGCAGCTGGATAAAGAACAGCAAGGTCTGAAGGCGGTACGCAACTACGGTGAAGCCTTCCGCTCGCGTAACGTGATCCTGCTCTGCGCGCAGTACTTTACCTGGAGCATTGGCGTGTACGGCTTTGTGCTGTGGCTGCCGTCGATTATCCGCAGCGGCGGCGAGAACCTCGGCATGGTAGAAGTGGGCTGGCTCTCTTCCGTACCGTACCTGGCCGCGACCATCGCCATGATCGTCGTCTCCTGGGCGTCGGACAAGCTGCAGAACCGAAAATTGTTTGTCTGGCCGCTGCTGCTGATCGCTGCTTTTGCCTTTATCGGCTCGTGGGCAGTGGGTGCAAATCACTTCTGGGCCTCTTATACCCTGCTGGTGGTCGCCGGTGCAGCCATGTATGCCCCGTATGGTCCATTCTTTGCCATCATCCCGGAAATGCTGCCGCGTAACGTGGCGGGTGGCGCGATGGCGCTGATTAACAGCATGGGTGCGCTGGGGTCGTTCTGCGGCTCATGGTTCGTCGGCTACCTGAACGGTGCCACCGGCAGCCCGTCCGCATCGTACATCTTTATGGGGGTGGCGCTTTTCGCCTCCGTGTGGCTTACTCTGATTGTTAAGCCTGCTAATAATCAACAACACCCTGTCGGCGCACGCCACGCCTGAATCCTTAAAAATCAACGGAGATTAGCATGAAGCCGTCCGTCATTTTATACAAAGCACTGCCGGAAGATCTGCAGAAACGCCTTGAAGAACACTTCACCGTCACGCAGGTGAGGAACCTGAGCCCGGAAACCGTGGCGCAGCACGCCGAAGCGTTCGCCAGCGCCGAAGGCCTGCTGGGTTCAAGCGAGAAAGTGGATGTCGCCCTGCTGGAGAAAATGCCGAAGCTTCGTGCTACCTCTACCGTTTCCGTGGGTTACGACAATTTCGATGTGGATGCCCTTAACGCCCGCAAGATCCTGCTGATGCATACGCCACATGCCCTGACGGAAACCGTGGCCGATACGCTGATGGCGCTGGTACTCACCACGGCACGTCGCGTGGTGGAAGTAGCCGAGCGCGTCAAAGCGGGCGAATGGACAAAAAGCATTGGACCGGACTGGTTCGGCGTGGACGTTAACGGCAAAACACTGGGCATTGTTGGCATGGGGCGTATCGGGCTGGCACTGGCGCAGCGCGCGCATTTTGGTTTT
This sequence comes from Enterobacter sp. E14S, assembly GCF_055666685.1. Lineage (NCBI taxonomy): Bacteria > Pseudomonadati > Pseudomonadota > Gammaproteobacteria > Enterobacterales > Enterobacteriaceae > Enterobacter > Enterobacter sp. E14S. The sequence goes on from NZ_JBVODQ010000011.1 coordinate 21,940, forward strand.
AACATGCCGATTCTGTATAACGCGCGTCGCCATCACAGTGAAGCCGAAGAACGCTTCAACGCCCGTTACTGCGAGCTGGATACCCTGCTGGAGGAAGCCGACTTTGTTTGTCTGGTTCTGCCGCTGACGGACGAAACGCGTCATCTGATTGGCAAATCCGCATTTGAAAAAATGAAGAAATCCGCCATTTTCATCAACGCGGGTCGCGGCCCGGTGGTGGATGAGAAGGCGCTGATTGAAGCTCTGCAGAACGGTGAGATCCATGCCGCAGGTCTGGACGTGTTTGAACAGGAGCCGCTGCCGGTTGATTCCCCGCTGCTGGCAATGCCAAACGTCGTCGCCCTGCCCCACATCGGCTCAGCCACCCATGAGACGCGCTACAACATGGCGGCCACTGCGGTCGATAACCTTATCGCCGCCCTAAGCGGAAAGGTGGAGATAAACTGCGTGAACCCGCAGGTGCAACGATAGAAACGAAAAAACCCGCCAGAAGGCGGGTTTTTGAATTTTGTGCTACTGGGTTGGAAGCTTACAGGCTTACAACGTTACCAGCTGCTGGGCCTTTAGCGCCGCTTTCGATGGTGAAGGAAACTTTCTGACCTTCATCCAGAGATTTGTAGCCATCGTTCTGGATAGCAGAGAAGTGTACGAACACGTCTTTAGAGCCATCGTCAGGAGTGATGAAGCCGAAACCTTTATCAGCGTTGAACCATTTTACCAGACCAGTCATTTTAGCAGACATAGAAATTACCTTATTAACAAATATATTGAGCCTTCCGGCTTGATGGATTGCGTTACAGATTTTTAAGCGATGAAGGAAGGGTCACAACGAAGGGTATCTATGGATAACAATCTGGACTGCTTTACTAAACTGCTTTAGGTCTGTGTAACAAACCGACGGGGATAGTTATACCGATGTGGTAGAAGAATGACAAGCGTTATTTTCGATAAGCATAAAAAAAACCCCGCCAGGCGCGGGTTTTTCGGTTTATTCTGTGGCCGTGACGGCGGCACTCCAGGCCTGGCTAAAGGCTGATGCTGGGAGGCCAGCGGCCCAATCAGCGTATTGTACTGGCTTGCCTGCTGCGAGGTCGGGAACTGAATGCCGTTGGCAACAAAGCTCACCTGAGTATCCTGCTGGGCAATAAAGTCGCCCACCTGAACCAGCTGCTGCGTGAAGATTTGCGCGGCCGGAATCAGCGGTTGCAGCGCTTCAGACGGTTTCGTCACCACTTTCTCATACACTTTGTCGAAGACAGGTTTGAGATCGTCGCCCTGCTTCAGCGCAGAACGTGAAGCGTCAGCCTGCATTTTCGCATTCTGCAACTGCTGGCTCAGTACGCCAAGCGCACCGTTGGACTGGCGAAGCGGTTCACGCTGCGTCATATAATCCTGCGGAACGCGAATGGCGTTCACGCTATCCACTACCGGGCGGATACCGGAATCCATCGCCTGGCTCACCTGCTGTGAATAACCATAAAGAATGGCGTAATCGGACACGAAGGGGCCAAACTGTTTTTTCTGATCCGCAGTCAGCGTCGGCAACCGCTCGCCGCTGCGCATCACTGTATTCTGCAGAAAATCGATAAACGCTTTGCGCTGATCGCCTTCTTTATCAAAACACCCACTCAGGCTAACAACCATCAACAACGCCGCAATAGGCGCAAACCAGCGAGAGCAGGACTTTCCTGTCGCCATTTTATTACTCCTTTCACCCAAAAAAGCGCACACCGGCACACGCGTGCCCGACGCTGACAAGGATAGTCCAGGTCAGCCTTGCAAGATACTCTTTTCATGCAAAACGGCTATTGCCGATTTATTTCTTACCATTTACAAAAAAATACCTGCCGAAGCCGACATATGACTAATCAGGTAATTAGCATAACTATCCATATCGCTGAATCGGGTAAAGCGATCGTTATCGCACGATTAATCACACCCGTGACGATCCTGGGTTCGTATTAGGGACTATTCTTAACTGGCTCTCTGATGTTCTTGATCACGATGTGAGATTTAAGAGGAGTCCTCAATGGAATATAAAGATCCTGAGTTTGAACTGCTGAGCAGTCTGGAACAGATCATTTTTAAAGACGTACCGCAGGCGATTACCCTGCAACAAAAATCCAATCCCTTTACAGAATATGAGCAATTGCGCAAAGGGACAGGACTGAAAACGGAAGAATTCGCCAGAGCGATGGGTGTCAGCGTGGCTATGGTGCAGGAGTGGGAGTCAAAACGTGAGAAACCCACCCCAACCGAGTTAAGGCTGATGCGCCTGATTCAGGCCAACCCTGCACTCAGCAAACAGATAGCGTAGTGAAGATTGAATGCCCCCGCCTCTGCGGGGGCTTGTGTTTTAAAGGCTCTCGCAACGCCAGCCCGCCTCTTCCCACACCCATTCATGCGTTAACGTTAAGCCTCTTAGAAAAGCCTCATCGTGTGATACCACCAGCAGAGCCCCGGGGAAACTGGCCAGCGCCGCTTCAATGGCCTCGACCGAGGCCAAATCCAGATGGTTGGTCGGTTCATCCAGCAGCAGAAGCTGCGTGGCCTCCGCGCGCCACAGCACGCAGGCCAGAGCGGCCTTAAGACGCTCGCCGCCGCTAAGCTCCGCAAGCGGGAGCGTCACTTTGTCGGCACCCAGTTGAAGCTGCGCCAGACGGGTTCGCAATCCCCCCTCTTCCAGAGGCGTATGACTCAGATTGAGATGCGTCATGACCGACTGCGAAAGATCGAGCCGGGAAAGATGCTGGTCGAGATAAGCGCAGCTGACGAAAACCTTACAGGTACCCGAACGGGGGGCAATCTCGCCGAGGATGGTTTTTAACAGCGTCGATTTTCCGCAGCCGTTCGGTCCCTTTAACGCCACGCGCATCGGTCCGTCCATCCGCAAGTTGAGCGGAGGAACAGGCACATACGGCAGCTCCAGATCCTCCAGCACCAGCACCTGCTTCCCCTCCGGGATCTGACTCCCCGGCAGGGTTAACATCACCGGGTTATCTTCTTCAACGCGTTCACGCGCCTTGTTTACCGCGGCGTTCAGGGCTTCATTTTGCTCACTGTGCTGTTTTTTCCAGGAGCCAATCCGCTCCTTTGCCGCGCCTTTATATTTGACCCGCTCGAACGACGCGATATTCAGGGTATCAACGGTGCGCAATGTCTTTGCCGAACGCCGCTGGCTGTCATCATGCTCTTTTTGCATGCGTGCCCGAGTGCGTTTGCGCTCGGTTGCAGCATGTTCCAGCGCCGCGCGGGCCGCCTGCTGTTCGGCATCGCGCTGGGTTTGATAATCCGCATAATTCCCGCCGTAGCTGCGCAGGCCCGAGGCGCTCAGCTCAAGAATACGCGGCACCTGCTCCAGAAGTTCGCGGTCATGGGAGGCTACCAGCACGCCGCCCTGAAAACGGTGGAGCTGGTCGTAGAACCACGCCCGGCCCTGTCGGTCCAGATGGTTAGTGGGCTCGTCCAGCAGCATGAAATCCGCCTCAGCCGTAAACGCCCCGCACAGCAGGGCGCGAATGCGCTCGCCGCCGCTGAGTTCGCCGGCGGGTTTATCCGGATCAAACGGTGGGAGCTGCGCATTGATAAACGCCTCGCTCAGGCGCTCGGCAACATCCCAGTGGCCGTCAAGCAGCTCCAGATCGTCAGGCTGGTAATCGCCGCTGTCGATGCGCTTACGCGCCGTAAAAATCGCGTCATACCCGAGCAGTTCAGCAAGCGTCGTCTGCGGCGAAATGAGGTGCTGCTGCGCCACCCAGGCATGCGAGCCAAAGCGTTCAATATGACCGGAAGCCGGTTCGTCCAGCCCCGCCAGCAGACGCAGCAGACGCGTTTTCCCGCTGCCGTTGCGGCCAACCAGCGCGCACAGGGAGGGTTCAAGCGTGAGATTTAGCGGACCAAAAAGGGTATCGCCCGTCGGAAACTGACAGGTGACCTGATGCAAAATAAAAGAAGGGGACTGCGCAAAATGAGCCATAAGCACTCCTGAATGAAATCAAAACATCCCCTGCCGACGCGGTGGCGTTTAGCAAGGATCGAAATTCATCAGTCGTGTTTGTTCATTTTTGGGGGGTACTCCAGCGCGAGAAAGTTAACGGGATAAGGATAGCGGTAATGTGTTGAAGGTTTCAAGGTTAAATTTTGATCGACTTATACTCCCTCCCCCTTTGGGCTGAGGGATCCCCACCAAATATTGTCTGCACAGACGGCCCCCTCTCCCTTGAAGGAGAGGGCTGGGGTGAGGGGGAACATACGGCTGTGGGGGTTGTTCCTTGCTACTCTGTAACGACATGGCCTGTGAACGTGCCAGGGCGGCTCAATCGCCACCGCCATGGCGTCGCTGTAAAACCTCTACCCGCAGTATGCTTCTCATTACGGTAATTTTGCGAGCCTCTTTCCAGAAATGGTAATATCCTCAGCGACATAGCTCAAAACTGTTGCCGCCTGTTTTGATGAGCAGTAAGTTCTCTTCGCACCTGCAAAATCAGGTGCCGGGATTGGAACCCTGAATCACTTCACTGGCGACACAGGCTCTGTGTCGTACGGCCTGTTGCATCTCAATGGCGGGCCGGACAGGGGCGCTGCAAAGCGCGCTGGTGTCAGTGAGGCCAGTCGTTCCAACCTTGTTCGGTTCCGCCACCAGCGAGCCTGGAACCTCCCGTGGCGGAAGATATACCACTCACTGAGGTTATTTTATGTCATTGATTAACTCTTTAATCACCCTGCCCTTCAACCACGCCACCGACTTCACCGAACTGGCGGATAACTGCGAACGTTTTACCGACGCACTGGTCGATTGCGAAGAACCCGCCCCAAAAATGGCCCTTTACGGCAGACTTTATGCCTGTCTGAATCTTCTGCAACCCACGCTTCTGGATCCTGTTCCGGACGCTTTAAAAGCCAGCCTGACCGTGAAGGAACTCCCGTCATGCGTTCCGGCTTTCGAACCCGAATGCGATCAGCTGGGGCGCTACTGTCAGGAGATAACGCAGATGCTGATGAACGGCTCACTGCCGCGACAATCTGAAATCGTGATGGAAGATTTGCTGTGCGAACTGGTCAGCTACTTTGCCGATAAGCTGAAGGCACCGCGCTGGCTGCAGACGGACGAAGGCACAATCGCGATCGGCTAAACCTGCCGGATGACGCTCCGCTTACCCTGCTCAGAAAAGCCCCATAAAAAAACCCGCCGAAGCGGGTTTTTAGCATTTGTAACAACGGCACATCACTGCAGCAGCGAAATATCCGCTACGCGCAGGAACAGCTCGCGAAGTTTCTCGAGCATAGAGAGACGGTTAATACGCAGTTCTTTATCTTCTACGTTCACCATCACTTTCTCGAAGAAGGCGTCGATCACGTCACGCAGCTCAGCCAGCTCCACCAGAGCTTCCTGGTAGCGACCTTCCGCGAAGTAAGGCTCGAGCTTGTCGCGCAGCACCACAACCTGCATCGCCAGAGCGATCTCTTCCGGCTCTTTCAGGGTTGCGGCGTTCACGCGCTCGTTCAGCGTCTCGTCGGATTTCGCCAGAATGTTGGATACACGCTTGTTGGCCGCGCAGGGCAGATGCCGCTTCCAGCGTACGGAAGTGGGAAACCGCCTTCATACGCGCATCGAAATCAGCCGGACGGGTCGGACGACGCGCCAGCACCGCCTGAATGGTGTCAACGGTGTAACCTTCGTCCTGATACCACGCGCGGAAACGACCGAGCATAAAGTCGATCACATCATCCACAACGTTCGCGTTGGTCAGCTTGTCGCCGTACAGACGCACCGCTTCTTCGGTCAGGGTCTGCAGATCGAGGTTCAGGTTCTTCTCAACGATGATACGCAGCACGCCCAGCGCAGCACGACGCAGCGCAAACGGGTCTTTATCGCCTTTCGGATGCTGGCCGATACCGAAGATACCCGCCAGGGTGTCCATCTTATCGGCAATTGCGACGGCACATGCAACCGGGTTGGACGGCAGTTCGTCACCCGCAAAGCGCGGCTGATACTGCTCGTTCAGGGCAACGGCTACGTCTTCCGCTTCGCCATCGTGACGCGCGTAGTGCATGCCCATCACGCCCTGGGTGTCGGTGAATTCGAACACCATGTTGGTCATCAGGTCGCACTTGGACAGCAGGCCTGCACGCGTCGCGTGGTTCACATCTGCACCGATTTCACGGGCAATCCAGCCGGACAGCTCCGCAATGCGGTCGGTCTTGTCGCGCAGCGTGCCCAGCTGCTGCTGGAACAGCACGGTCTGCAGGCGCGGCAGGTTATCTTCCAGACGCTTTTTACGGTCGGTGTTGAAGAAGAACTCTGCATCCGCCAGACGCGGACGAACGACTTTCTCGTTACCGGAGATAATCTGGATCGGATCTTTCGATTCGATGTTTGCCACGAAGATGAAGTTTGGCAGCAGCTTGCCGTCGTTGGCATAGACCGGGAAGTACTTCTGGTCACCCTTCATGGTGTACACCAGCGCTTCAGCCGGAACGGCCAGGAATTTCTCTTCGAACTTCGCGGTCAGCACAACCGGCCATTCAACCAGAGAGGTCACTTCTTCCAGCAGGCTTTCGCTCAGGTCGGCGTTACCGCCAATCTGGCGCGCCGCTTCTTCAGCGTCCGCTTTAATTTTGGCTTTACGCTGCTCGTAGTCGGCAATGACCTTACCGCGCTCCAGCAGGATCTGCGGATACTGGTCGGCATTGTCGATGGTGAACTCAGGCTCGCCCATAAAGCGGTGGCCGCGGATCACGCGATCGGACGCCACGCCCAGAATGGTAGCCGGGATAACGGTATCGCCCAGCAACAGGGTCACGGTGTGAACCGGACGCACGAAGTGCACGTCGGACGCGCCCCAGCGCATCAGCTTAGGAATCGGCAGCTTTGCCAGAGACGTGGCAATCATGTCCGGCAGCAGCGCTTCCGCGCTTTCGCCTTTCACGTGCGCACGGTACAGCAGCCACTCGCCTTTATCCGTGGTCAGACGCTCGGCCTGATCGACGGTGATGCCGCAGCCGCGCGCCCAGCCTTCAGCCGCTTTGCTCGGCTTGCCTTCCGCGTCAAACGCCTGGGCAATCGCCGGGCCACGTTTTTCGACTTCGCGATCCGGCTGTGACGCCGCCAGATTCGCCACTTTCAGCGCCAGACGCCGAGGTGCGGCAAACCACTCAATTTTACCGTGTGCCAGGCCAGCGTTATCCAGCTCGGCGGTCACGTTCGCAGCGAAAGATTCAGCCAGGCTGCGCAGGGCTTTTGGTGGCAGCTCTTCGGTGCCGATTTCCACCAGGAAAGTTTTCTCAGACATGGCCGCCTCTTATTTAGTTCGGTTGCACATCGGGAAGCCAAGGGCTTCACGGGACGCATAGTAAGCTTCTGCAACGGCTTTGGTCAGGGTACGAATACGCAGAATGTAGCGCTGACGTTCAGTCACGGAGATGGCTTTGCGGGCGTCCAGCAGGTTGAAGCTGTGGGCGGCCTTCAGAATACGCTCGTAGGCAGGCAGAGGCAGCGGAGTCTCCAGCGCCAGCAGCTGCTGCGCTTCTTTCTCGTACTGCTCGAAGCAGGTGAACAGGAAGTCCACGTCCGCGTATTCGAAGTTATAGGTGGATTGCTCCACTTCGTTCTGATGGAACACGTCGCCGTAGGTGGTTTTACCCAGCGGGCCGTCGCTCCAGACCAGGTCGTAAACGCTGTCTACGCCCTGAATGTACATCGCCAGACGTTCCAGACCGTAGGTGATTTCACCGGTGATCGGCTTACATTCCAGACCACCCACCTGCTGGAAGTAAGTGAACTGGGTCACTTCCATGCCGTTCAGCCACACTTCCCAACCCAGACCCCAGGCACCCAGCGTTGGGTTTTCCCAGTTATCTTCCACGAAACGGATGTCGTGGATGGTTGGATCCATACCCAGCTCTTTCAGCGACCCGAGGTACAGTTCCTGAATGTTGTCTGGTGATGGCTTAATCACCACCTGGAACTGATAGTAATGCTGCAGACGGTTCGGGTTCTCACCGTAACGACCATCGGTCGGACGACGGGAAGGCTGCACATACGCGGTCGCCATTGGCTCTGGCCCCAACGCGCGCAGGCTGGTCATCGGGTGTGAAGTGCCGGCGCCGACTTCCATGTCCAAAGGTTGAACAATGGTACAGCCCTGACGAGCCCAGTAATCCTGTAAGGTCAGAATCAGGCCCTGGAAGGTCTTGGTATCAAACTTTTGCATAGTATTTCGTGCTGGATACGTGTGGTTTTAAATGGAAGGGACCAGTATACCCGCTGGCTGCAAGATATACAGTACGAAACGGGGTTGTTTAGGGAAAATTGGGGAAATAAGCCTTCCGGCCAGAACGCTGACGGCGTCTGGCTGCTGATTATACGAGCAGGCTAGCGCATGGAGAGGTGTAAAAACTGACCGTCCGCATCAAACGAGCAGACAAAGCCCTCTTTGCGCGACGTATGCCCCCGCAGCTCATAGCTTCCCTGAAAACGCTCAAACCCGGTGACATCAATTTTCTGCACGTCCGAGTTATAGCGGCGAGCGGCCCGATCTTTACAGAGCGCTTCCATATCCAGTGAACGTTCCGGGCTCATTTTACCCTGCTGCGCTTTTTGCACAGGTGCTTCTTGCGGCGCGCTGCATCCCGCCAGGATCACCAGCAGAAAGAGTGACGCCACACGCTTCATCATCATTTTTATTACCGCCCTGGTCAGTGGCTGTTATTTTTAGTATCAAAGCTTTTATAGATTAAGGTCCGGCATTCTGCGAATCTCGCGGCCTCCCTACAAGCATGCTGAATAAAACTCAGAATTTTCCAAGCGAAGACTTTTGGACAATGGCAGTCACACTCAATTTACAGGGAATACGAGGAACTGATGCAGTCAAAAATTAACTGGATTGATAACCTGCGAGGAATAGCGTGTCTGATGGTGGTCATGATCCACACGACGACCTGGTACGTCACGAATGCCCACAGCATCAGCCCCGTTAACTGGGATATCGCCAATATTCTCAACTCTGCGTCACGCGTCAGCGTGCCGCTGTTCTTTATGATTTCCGGCTTTCTCTTTTTTGGCGAGCGTAGCGCGCAGCCGCGCCACTTCATCCGTATCGCGGCCTGCCTGGGGTTCTACAGCGCAGTTGCCCTGCTCTATATCACGCTGTTCACCTCCATTAACGCCGGGCTTTCGCTGAAATACGTGCTGCAAAAACCGGTGTTCTACCACCTGTGGTTCTTCTTCGCCATTATCGTTATCTATCTGGTCTCCCCGCTCATCCAGGTAAAAAACGTCAGCGGTAAAATGCTTCTGGCCCTGATGGTGGTTATTGGCATTGTCGCCAACCCAAATACTCTCTCACAGAAAATCGACGGATTTGAGTGGCTGCCGGTCAATCTCTATATCAACGGCGATACTTTCTACTACGTGCTTTACGGCATGCTGGGGCGCGCCATCGGGATGATGGACACGCAAAAACGCGGTCTGAACTGGCTCTGCGGGGCGCTGTTTATCGCTGGCGTGGCGGTGATTTCACGCGGGACGCTGCACGAGCTGCAGTGGCGCGGCAATTTTGCCGATACCTGGTATCTGTATTGCGGGCCGATGGTCTTTATCTGTGCCGTTTCGCTGCTCACGCTTGCCAAAAATACCCTGAACGCGCGCGCCCTTCCCGTGCTGAGCCTTATCTCGCGGCACTCTCTCGGGATTTACGGTTTTCACGCGCTGGTGATCCACGCGCTGCGCACGAGAGGCGTTGAGCTAAAAAGCTGGCCGGTGCTGGATATGGTCTGGATTTTTGCCGCCACGCTGGCGATCAGCCTGCTGCTGTCGATGCTGCTGCAAAAAATAGACGTTCGCCGCTTCGTCAGCTAATGCTTCGCTGCCGGGCGCGATGGTACTGGCGCGGGGAGGAAAATCCTGCCGCCAGTGAAGCCTGCTCCACGCCGCGCCCCTGCAATAGCCACTGCTCCGCCACCGCCAGACGCAGCTGCTCAAGATAATCGCGAACGCTAATCCCTAAATGTGACTGGAAAAGCCGGGTGAGGTGACGCGGGCTGACGTGGGCCAGTGCAGCAATGTCAGGCAAGGTCCACGTTTTTTGCGGCTCGGCGGTAAGCGCATCCTGCGCCCGATGAATCGCCGGATGAAGATGATTGCGATAGCGTAGCCACGGAGATAGCTGGGGATCGTCACCGGAACGGCGGAACCAGACCACCATTTCACGCGCTACGGTCAGCGCCTTTTCGGGGCCGCACAGGCGGTTAATCATGTGCAGCGCCAGATCGATGCCTGACGTGATCCCCGCGCTGGTCCAGATATTCTCATCCTGCACAAAGATACGGTTTTCTTTAATCGTCGCCGTGGAGGCCGCGATGCGTAAACGACTAATAACGTCATGATGGGTCGTGCACTGTCGGTTGTTCAGCAGGCCCGATTTCGCCGCCAGTAAGGCCCCTGAACAGACGCACATCACGGTGATTGCCTGGCGCTGGATCTGCGGCTGCAGACGCATCAGCCAGTGCTGCATCTGCTGCGCCTGTGGCGTTGAGAACTGACTGCGGGAGTCGCTCACCCCCGGCAGCACCAGCAGGCTGCCTTCCGGCAGACGCTCCGGCAGCGGCTGAATGCCGCTCATCGTCAGGCCAATGGACGTCGGAACCTCAGATTGCGGGCCAATGTAATGCAGGCGAAACGCGTCGCCTGCCAGCACAAAGGTCTCTGCCGGGCCGGTCATGTCTAATGACAGCACCCCGGGCAACATCACGAACCAGACGTCGATGGGCATTACAGTGACTCCAGCGTCTCCGCTACCGTTTTAATTTCGGCAAAACGCCCGGACAGTACCGTTTCGGTACGGTGGCGAATTTCCGCTGCGCTAAGGGTAATGCCCTTGTAGGTCATGGGAAACGTCAGCGTTGCCTCGCTCACAAAGGTCACAGCATACCCCAGATCGGATGCCACACGGGCGGTGGTTTCACAGCATTGTTCAGTGCGAATGCCGCAGATAATCACACTGTTGATATCACGCTCGCGCAGCCAGCGGTCAAGCCCGGTATCCGTGAAGGCATTATGAACGTGTTTCTGGAAAACCACATCCGGCTGATGACGCAAAAAGGCCATCGGTTTGACATAGCCGCTTTCCAGGGTAAATGGACCGTCTTCATCAACGTGAAAAATATCAACGACCGGAATATTGCGCGCCTGGCAGCCTTCAATCAGCCCCAGCATCGCCTGCTGAAAGGCAGGAATTTCGTCCTCCTGCCAGTAATTGCGCTGATGGAAGGACTGCTGAGTGTCAATGTTGATTAATGCGATGCGTGACATGATAAATCTCCTTGCCAGTGGGTGTAACACCATACTGGCAAGGAATGGAAGGCACGCACAGACCAAAAAAGGACATCCTCGTGCCTCTTCCGGACAAGCGTATTTAAGACATAAGCGGCAGCAGCTGCTGATAGATTTTGCGGAACACGTCGCGCCTTTCCGTGTACCGCGCATGGCGTACAGCGTCCGGGAAATACGCCTGCTCAAGCGTAAGCTGCGGCAACAGCTGTGAAAGCGGTTTTTCCGGGTTCATGGCGATCTGCGCCAGTCGTGCAGCACCCAGCGCGGGGCCGACATCCCCCCCGGTGCGAAAATCCAGCTGCAATCCACTGATATCCGACAGCATCTGTCGCCAGTAAGGGCTTCGCGCACCGCCGCCAATCAGGGTGACGCTCGTCGGTTTCAGGCCGCAGTCGTGCACCACATCCATCCCGTCGGCCAGCGCATAGCCCACGCCTTCCAGAACCGCACGCGCCAGTTCTGCCGGGCCATGTTGATGGGTTAAGCCAAAGAACACCCCTTTCGCTTCCGGGTTGTTGTGCGGCGTACGCTCGCCGGAAAGATACGGTAAAAACCAGACGGTACCCGCAGCGTCATCCGCCTGCTGGGCTGCGGAAATGAGCGCCGGAACGTCGGCCATGCCGGTAAGTTTTGCCGCCCAGTCCAGGCAGGATGCCGCGCTGAGCATCACCGACATCAAATGCCATTCCGGAAGGGCATGACAGAAACTGTGCACAGCGCTTTCAGGGTTGCTGCGATATCCGTCGCTGACGGCAAAATAGACGCCGGACGTTCCCAGCGACAGCATTGCCTGGCCCGCCTCAACCATCCCGACACCGACAGCGCCCGCCGCGTTATCGCCGCCCCCGGCCACCACCGGTACGGCAGGCATATTCCAGCGTTCAGCAACGGCTGGCAGCAGCGCGCCTGTCACCTCACAGCCTTCGTACAGCGCGGGCATATGTTCCCGGGTCAGATGGCAGGCATCCAGCATCGCCTCGCTCCAGTCGCGCTTCGCCACGTCGAGCCACATGGTGCCCGCGGCATCGGACATGTCGCTGGCGAAATCGCCCGTCATGCGAAAACGCAGATAGTCTTTCGGCAGCAGGACTTTCGCCACCTGACGGAAAATCTCCGGTTCATGGCGCTGCACCCACAGCAATTTGGGCGCAGTAAAGCCGGGCATCATCAGGTTGCCGGTAATCTCGCGGGACTTGGGTACGCGTTCCTCAAGAAGCGCACACTCTTCCGCACAGCGGCCATCGTTCCAGAGGATCGCAGGACGCAACACACGATGCTGGCTATCGAGCAGCGTAGCGCCGTGCATTTGTCCGGCAATCCCCAGCGCTTTCACATCGCGCAGGCTGTGCTGCTCACCTAAGGCTTTGATTGCGCGATCCGTCGCCTGCCACCACTGTTCCGGATCCTGTTCCGACCACAGCGAATGCGGACGTGAAACCTGCAGCGTTTCCGTCTGCGTTGCTAACACGTCGCCCTGCTCGCTCAACAGGATAGCTTTCACACCCGATGTGCCAAGATCGATCCCGATATACATTACGGTGACTCCTTTAACAGAAATGCCCGGTGGCGCTAACGCTTACCGGGCCTACGTGCATCTTCAGCTCAATCACTTATCAAACAGATAGTGGTTTACGAGATTTTCCAGCAGTTCCTGGTGCCCGCTCTGGTGCTGCGGCGCCAGCTGCTGTTGTTCAGCGTACTTCGCAATTTCCGCCAGCGATAACTGACCTTTCAAGATTTGCTGGCCCAGCTCACTGTTCCAGCCGCTGTAACGCTTCGCTACGCGTTTATCCAGCTCGCCGTCTTCAATCATACGAGCCGCCACTTTCAGCGCCAGCGCCATGGTGTCCATCGCGCCAATGTGGCCGTAGAACAGATCGTATTTGTCGGTGCTCTGACGACGCACCTTGGCGTCAAAGTTCAGGCCGCCGGTGGTGAAACCGCCCGCTTTGACGATCTCGTACATCACCAGGGCATTCTCTTCCACGCTGTTCGGGAACTGATCGGTGTCCCAGCCCAGCTGTGCATCGCCACGGTTCGCATCGACAGAGCCGAAAATGCCCAGCGCAATGGCAGACGCGATCTCGTGATGGAAAGAGTGGCCCGCCAGCGTGGCGTGGTTGGCCTCAATGTTCACTTTGATCTCTTTTTCCAGACCGAACTGCTTCAGGAAGCCATACACCGTCGCCACGTCGTAGTCATACTGATGCTTGGTCGGTTCCTGCGGTTTCGGCTCGATCAGCAGCGTGCCGCGGAAGCCGATTTTGTGCTTATGGTCGACAACCATCTGCATAAAGCGGCCAATCTGCTCGCGCTCCTGACGCAGGTCGGTGTTCAGCAGCGTTTCATAACCTTCACGGCCACCCCACAGGACATAGTTCTCGCCACCCAGCTGATGCGTAGCGTTCATTGCCGTCACCACCTGCGTGGCTGCCCAGCTAAACACTTCCGGATCCGGATTGGTTGCCGCGCCCGCACCGTAGCGTGGGTTGGTGAAGCAGTTTGCCGTGCCCCAGAGCAGCTTCACGCCGCTTTGCTGCTGTTTCGCCGCCAGTACATCCACCATCTGCGCAAAATTGTTCAGATACTCTTTCAGCGACGCCCCTTCCGGCGACACGTCCACGTCATGGAAGCAGTAGTACGGCACGTTTAGCTTGTGGAAGAACTCAAATGCCACATCGGCTTTGCGCTTTGCCAGCTCAATGGCCTCACCCGGCTGCTGCCACGGGCGGTCAAAGGAACCCACGCCGAACATATCGGCGCCGTTCCAGCAGAAGGTATGCCAGTAACAGGCGGCAAAGCGCAGATGATCTTCCATGCGCTTACCCAGCACCAGCTCATCCGGGTTGTAGTGACGAAATGCTAAAGGATTGGTCGTTTTTGGGCCTTCGTAACGAACACGATCGAGTTGGTCGAAATAAGCTTGCATATTGAGCTCCATAATCAGGGTATGCGGCGAGTCGTTGATACAGGAGTAATAGTGAATAGACATTTTGGGTTGCTCAATTACGTTATTTCACACTGCTATTGAGAGAATGCACAACTGTGCGCTGGCTCGCAAAATAATGCGCAGACAAACTATTTTTCGGCGCGTATTCCAGAATCAAATGTAATTAAGACGTTACGTATTTTAAAATCCGATCGCGGTCATAAATTCAGAAATAAACCAAATATCATAATGAGAAGATAAAAATCTGTAATTGCCAGCCCGCCTTTCCGCGTTAAAAATTTGCTGCGTCTCAGCAGTGAATGTTTCTTTTATCTCAGCAACACATACCCCTACAAAAAGGCCTAATAATTATGAAGATAAAGAACCTGACTCTAACGCTCTGCACTACGCTTCTCCTTGCAAGCTTTGCAGGACATGCCAAAGAGGTCAAAATTGGCATGGCAATTGACGACCTGCGCCTGGAGCGCTGGCAAAAAGATCGCGATATTTTTGTGAAGAAAGCAGAATCCCTCGGCGCCAGCGTGTTTGTTCAGTCGGCTAACGGCAACGAAGAAACACAAATGTCGCAGATCGAGAATATGATCAACCGTGGCGTCGATGTTCTGGTCATTATCCCCTATAACGGCCAGGTATTAAGTAACGTGGTGAAAGAAGCCAAACAGGAAGGCATAAAAGTCCTGGCCTATGACCGCATGATTAATAATGCGGATATTGATTATTATATTTCATTCGACAATGAAAAAGTCGGGGAATTACAGGCGCAAAGCCTGATCGACAAAGTGCCTCAGGGCAATTATTTCCTGATGGGCGGCTCTCCGGTAGATAACAACGCCAAACTGTTCCGCGAAGGGCAAATGAAAGTCCTTAAGCCGTACATTGACAACGGGAAAATTAAAGTGGTTGGCGATCAGTGGGCCGACGGCTGGCTGCCAGAAAACGCGCTGAAAATTATGGAAAACGCGCTGACGGCCAACAACAACAAAATTGATGCGGTTGTGGCCTCCAACGATGCCACTGCAGGCGGTGCTATCCAGGCCCTGAGCGCACAGGGGCTGGCCGGAAAAGTCGCCATTTCAGGACAGGATGCCGATCTGGCTGGCGTAAAACGCATTATCGCAGGCACCCAAACCATGACGGTCTACAAACCGATTACCCAGCTGGCCAATACGGCGGCGGAAATCGCCGTGGAGCTGGGCAATGGCAAACAACCTAAAGCAGACGCAACGCTGAATAACGGCCTGAAAGACGTTCCGGCTCGCCTGCTCACGCCGATTGAAGTCAATAAAGAGAACATTGACGCCACCGTGGTTAAAGACGGTTTCCACAAGAAGAGCGAACTGTAATCCGGCGCGGCCCCTGCTCTGCGGGGGCGCATCACGTTGTACTGTTCTTCCCTCGGGTTATGTGGAGCGGTTATGCCCTATTTACTTGAAATGAAAAGCATCACCAAGCGCTTCGGCACGGTGAAAGCCGTCGACAACGTCAGCCTCCGGTTGAACCCCGGCGAAGTGGTTTCGCTGTGCGGCGAGAACGGTTCGGGCAAGTCGACGCTGATGAAAGTGCTGTGCGGGATCTACCCACACGGCAGCTACGAAGGCGAAATCGTCTTTGCCGGCGAAGTGATCCAGGCGACACACATCCGCGATACCGAGCGCAAAGGCATCGCCATCATTCACCAGGAGCTGGCGCTGGTGAAGCATCTCACCGTGCTGGAGAACATTTTCCTCGGGGCCGAAATTTCCCACCGCGGCGTGCTGGATTACGACACCATGACGCTCCGCTGCGAAAAGCTGCTGGCGCAGGTGAGCCTCAACATTTCACCGGATACCCGCGTGGGGGATCTGGGCCTCGGGCAACAGCAGCTGGTCGAAATAGCGAAAGCGCTTAATAAACAGGTCAGGCTGCTGATCCTTGATGAGCCCACGGCCTCGCTCACCGAACAGGAAACCGCAGTTCTGCTCAACATCATCCGCGATCTGCAAAACCACGGCATCGCCTGTATCTACATTTCGCACAAGCTGAACGAGGTCAAAGCCATTTCGGACACCATCTGCGTGATCCGCGACGGGCAGCACATCGGCACGCGTGAAGCCGCAGGCATGAGTGAAGATGACATCATCACCATGATGGTGGGCCGCGAGCTGACGGCGCTCTACCCGAATGAGCCTCACGCCAGGGGCGGTGAAGTGCTGCGCGTGGAAAACCTGACCGCGTGGCACCCCGTTAACCGCCACATCAAGCGCGTCAATAACGTCTCGTTTTCTCTTCACAGCGGTGAAATTCTTGGGATTGCCGGCCTCGTCGGTGCCGGACGCACCGAAGCCGTACAGTGCCTGTTTGGCGTGTGGCCGGGGCGCTGGGAGGGCACGGTTTATATCGACGGCCAGCCGGTGAAAATCGATAACTGCCAGCAGGCGATTGCCCACGGCATTGCCATGGTGCCGGAAGATCGTAAGAAAGACGGCATCGTACCGGTGATGGCGGTGGGTAAAAACATTACGCTTGCGGCACTCGATCGGTTCTCCGGCGCGCTGAGCAGCCTGGACGATGCCGCCGAGCAGCAGTGCATCCTCCAGTCGCTTGCCCGGCTGAAGGTCAAAACCTCCTCGCCGGAGCTGGCGATAGGCCGCCTGAGCGGGGGAAACCAGCAGAAGGCGATTCTGGCGCGCTGCCTGCTTCTCAATCCACGCATATTAATCCTTGATGAGCCAACGCGCGGGATTGATATCGGTGCCAAATATGAAATCTACAAACTGATTAATCAGCTTGTACAGCAAGGGATTGCCGTCATTGTAATTTCGTCTGAATTACCCGAAGTGCTCGGCCTGAGCGACCGCGTGCTGGTCATGCACGAGGGAAAACTGAAAGCCAACCTGATTAACCAGAACCTGACGCAGGAGCAGGTGATGGAAGCCGCTTTAAGGAGCGAACGTCATGTCGAAAAGCAATCCGTCTGATATCAAAGTCGCTGTTCCGACGCCCGGTGCATTCGCGGGCCTAAAAGCGCTTAACCTGCAGGTTTTCGTGATGATCGCGGCCATTATCGTCATCATGCTGTTCTTTACCTGGATGACCGATGGCTCGTACTTAAGCGCGCGTAACGTCTCTAACCTGCTCCGCCAGACCGCCATCACCGGTATTCTGGCCGTGGGCATGGTGTTCGTGATTATCTCCGCGGAGATCGACCTGTCGGTCGGGTCGATGATGGGCCTACTCGGCGGCGTGGCGGCGATTTTTGACGTCTGGCTCGGCTGGCCGCTGCCGCTGACCGTGGCGGTCACGCTGGTGCTGGGTCTGGTACTGGGAGCCTGGAACGGCTGGTGGGTTGCCTACCGTAAGGTGCCATCGTTCATTGTCACCCTGGCGGGGATGCTGGCCTTTCGCGGGATCTTAATTGGCATCACTAACGGCACCACCGTCTCCCCGACCAGTGCAGCCATGTCGCAGATTGGCCAGAGTTACCTCTCAGATAGCGTGGGCTTTACCCTCGGTGTGGTGGGGTTGCTGGGGTTTGTCGCGTGGCAGTGGCGTGGACGCATGCGTCGTCAGGCGCTGGGGCTGGCTTCTCCAGCGTCAACGTCGGTGGTGGGGCGTCAGGCGCTCACGGCGGTCATTGTGCTGGGCGCCATCTGGCTTTTAAACGACTATCGCGGAGTCCCGACCCCCGTCCTGCTGCTGGCGCTTTTACTGCTGGCCGGTATGTTTATGGCGACGCGCACCGCGTTTGGCCGCCGTATTTATGCCATTGGCGGCAACCTTGAAGCTGCCCGCCTCTCGGGTATCAATGTCGAACGTACCAAGCTGGCGGTTTTCGCCATTAACGGCCTGATGGTCGCTATCGCCGGGTTGATCCTCAGCTCGCGTCTGGGCGCCGGCTCGCCCTCCGCCGGTAACATCGCCGAGCTGGATGCTATCGCCGCCTGCGTCATTGGCGGCACCAGCCTCGCAGGGGGTATCGGGAGCGTGGCGGGCGCGGTCATGGGGGCATTTATCATGGCGTCGTTGGATAACGGGATGAGTATGATGGACGTCCCGACGTTTTGGCAGTATATCGTCAAGGGGGCCATTCTTTTACTGGCAGTCTGGATGGACTCGGCCACCAAGCGACGGGCCTGATAACCGTATTGTGACTTAATTGGGAAGTGAGCCATGTTTGAAAAGCGTCACCGCATTACGTTGTTATTCAATGCCAATAAGGCCTACGACCGTCAGGTGGTGGAAGGTGTTGGTGAATATTTGCAGGCGTCGCAATCCGAATGGGATATTTTTATTGAAGAAGATTTTCGCACCCGTCTGGAGAACATCAAAGACTGGCTGGGCGATGGCGTCATCGCCGACTATGACGATCCCGTCATCGAACAGCTGCTGACCAACGTCGACGTCCCGATTGTGGGCGTCGGCGGCTCCTATCATGCGCCCGAACACTATCCGCCGGTCCACTATATTGCCACCGATAACCATGCCCTGGTCGAGGCCGCCTTTCTCCATTTAAAAGAGAAAGGCGTCCATCGCTTCGCGTTTTATGGGTTACCGGCCACCAGCGGCAAGCGCTGGGCCGTTGAGCGAGAACACGCGTTTTGCCAGCTGGTCGCGCAGGAGAAATACCGTGGCGTGGTCTATCAGGGGCTGGAGACAGCGCCAGAAAACTGGCAGCACGCGCAAAACCGCCTGGCGGACTGGCTGCAAACGCTGCCGCCGCAAACCGGTATTATCGCCGTGACGGACGCTCGCGCGCGTCACGTGCTGCAGGTCTGCGAACACTTACACATTCCTGTGCCCGAAAAGCTGTGCGTGATTGGCATTGATAACGAAGAACTGACCCGCTATCTGTCTCGCGTGGCGCTCTCCTCCGTTGCACAGGGCACGCGTCAGATGGGCTATCAGGCGGCGAAGCTGCTGCATCGTCTGCTCGATAAAGAATCTCTGCCGCTTCAGCGTTTGCTTGTGCCTCCTGTCCGCGTCGTGGAACGTCGCTCAACCGATTATCGCTCCTTAAGCGACCCGGCCGTCATTCAGGCCATGCACTACATTCGCAACCACGCCTGCAAAGGGATAAAGGTCGATCAGGTGCTGGATTCGGTGGGCATTTCGCGTTCGAATCTGGAGAAGCGTTTTAAAGAAGAGGTGGGCGAAACCATTCATGCCGTCATCCATGCTGAAAAGCTGGAGAAAGCACGCAGCCTGCTCATTTCCACGTCGCTGTCGATCAACGAAATCTCGCAGATGTGCGGTTACCCGTCTCTGCAATATTTCTATTCCGTGTTTCGCAAGGAGTATGACACCACGCCGAAGGAGTATCGGGATCGCCACAGCGAGGTGTTGATATAGAAAAGAAAACGCCTTCCAGTGGAAGGCGTTTTTTCGAGATTACATATGGGCGGCGATTAAGCGCTGGTTATCCTGGTACATGGCGAACAGATAGTTGTTATAGCTCTGTCCCTTTGTCGAATAACCTTTCAGCTTGTGGATCATCGTACTGGCCGTCACTTCCTGGTCCGCTTTACGCAGCTGAGCGCGTGATTTACGGAACGATGAGTAGGCCGGATGCGTGTTCAGATTCACCACATAGGCGCTGACGGAATCTTTCACAGATTCAAACTGCGAATAGCCTTTCACCTTGCCAGGGGCATTATTACAACGACCTTTCACACATTTCATGCCGAAAAGGTTGTTGTTGCTACGCGCAAGCTTAGAAGTACCCCAGCCGCTTTCGGCAGCAGCCATGGTCGCAACCATGCTGCCCGGGATGATATCTACACGCTCAAGGAGAGCATTCCACGGCACACGACGCGTGTTACCGTTCCAGCTCAACTTGTAGCGCTTCGTGATATCTTTCAGACGCGCGCGCTCTGACGGCGACCAGCGGCTATCGTACTGCTTGGAAATTAGCCAGTTACGATCCGCAGTAATCGCGGCATTTTGACTCGTGATGTAAGGCATTACCGTCCGGAGAAACGCTTTTTTCCTTGGTGTTCCGGAAGGGTATTTTCGCAAATCAGGAAGTGAACTACTCTTTGCACTATTGCGAGAATACTCTTGTTTACTGCTAACCTTACTACTTGTCGTCTTTATTACGTGGGCTTTCTTACTCGTTGTATCCGTGTGCGTCTTCGCAAGCACCTCACCCGAAAATGCCGTGGTGAGTAACATGAGTATCGCAGCCCCATATCGTCGAATGGGAGTCGATATCATTAGGTCTCCTGGTCGGATGTAATCATCCCAACACCTTATTTTTTTCACAAATTTGAGAGCGGAATCTCAAATCATATCAAAAATAGACTTCAAGAGCACGTATAGAAATAGTCCAATTCCGAAACTATGTCACCTGAAACTTGCTCATAAAAACATCATCCCACAAAAACTGTGTGCGCTATCGCAGATAACTGCCTAATTTTGCGCGAGATCACTCATCCTCACGCTTCCTCCCGGCAGAAAGCGACAGGGGATGAGTTTTTGCCCCTCGCCTGATGGCACACTGGTCAAAAATGCCGCGACAGGAAAAAGGAATGAAACGTACCGCATTAGCCTTTCTGATGTTACCCGCACTGGCGCATGCCGACTGGTCATCGCCTGGGTTTAGCGCATTTAGCGCCGAAGGCACCGGGGTCTTCACAAGCCAGGCAAAGCTTGCGAAGGGTACGCGTCCTCTGACGCTGAGTTTTGACAAGACGTGCTGGCAGCCTGCGGACGCGATAAAACTCAATGAGATGCTGTCGCTCAAGCCCTGTGACGGCACGCCGCCGCAGTGGCGCCTTTTTCGCGACGGTGACTACCAGATGCGGATTGATACCCGCTCCGGCACGCCCACCCTGCTGCTGACGATTCAGAGTGCCGCAGAACAGCCGGTTGCAAACGTCATCCGCCAGTGTCCGAAGTGGGACGGTAAACCGCTGTCGCTGGACGTCGGCGATACCTTCCCGGAAGGCTCCGTCGTGCGCGACTACTACAGTAAACAGACGGCGACGGTGCAGAATGGAAAAATCACCCTGCAGCCAGCCGCCCACGGTAACGGCCTGCTGCTGCTTGAGCGCGCCGAAACCGACAAGCCTGCGCCGTTTAGCTGGCAAAACGCCACCGTCTATTTTGTGCTGACCGACCGTTATGTGAATGGTGACCCGGGCAACGACAACAGCTACGGTCGTCATAAAGACGGTATGCAGGAGATTGGCACCTTCCACGGCGGGGATCTCAAAGGACTTGCCGGCAAGCTCGATTATTTACAGCAGCTGGGGGTGAACGCGCTCTGGATAAGCTCTCCGCTTGAGCAGATCCACGGCTGGGTAGGCGGTGGCACAAAAGGAGATTTCCCGCATTACGCCTATCACGGCTACTACACCCAGGACTGGACGAAGCTCGACGCCAACATGGGAACCGAAGATGATTTACGCCATCTTGTCGACGAAGCGCACAAGCGCGGGATCCGCGTTCTGTTTGATATCGTCATGAACCACGTTGGCTATGCCACGCTGGCAGACATGCAGGAATTTCAGTTTGGTGCCCTGTACCTTCAGGGTGATGAGCTGAAAAAGACGCTGGGAGAACGCTGGACGGACTGGAAGCCGGGCGCGGGCCAAAGCTGGCACAGCTTTAACGACTACATCAACTTCAGCGACAAAGCCGCATGGGAGAAATGGTGGGGCAAAAAATGGATCCGCACGGACATCGGCGATTACGACAACCCCGGCTTCGACGATTTGACCATGTCGCTGGCATTTCTGCCGGATCTGAAAACGGAATCCACGACGCCTTCCGGATTGCCTAACTTTTACCAACACAAGCCCGACACCCACGCGAAGGCCATCCCCGTATATACCCCGCGCGATTATCTGACCCACTGGCTCAGCCAGTGGGTACGTGACTACGGCATCGACGGTTTCCGGGTGGATACGGCGAAACACGTTGAGCTTGCGGCCTGGCAACAGCTGAAAGACCAGGCAAGCCAGGCGCTGGCCGCCTGGAAAGGGGCGAACCCGGACAAAAAGCTCGACAACGCACCGTTCTGGATGACCGGGGAGTCCTGGGGCCACGGGGTGATGCAAAGCGATTATTACCGCCACGGTTTTGATGCGATGATCAACTTTGACTATCAGGAGCAGGCGGCAAAAGCGGTGGATTGCCTGGCCGATATGGATCTCACCTGGCAGCAGATGGCGGAAAAGCTGCAAAGCTTCAACGTGCTGAGCTATCTCTCATCACACGATACGCGTCTGTTCCGCGAAGGGGGTCAGCGCGCGGCGGAGCTGCTTCTGCTGGCTCCGGGCAGCGTACAAATCTATTACGGTGATGAATCCGAGCGTCCGTTCGGTCCGACGGGTTCTGATCCATTACAGGGCACCCGGTCAGATATGAACTGGCAGGACGTCACGGGCAAGCAGGCCCTAACTGTCGCCCACTGGCAAACGCTGGGCCAGTTCCGCGCCCGCCACCCGGCGATTGGTGAAGGCAAACAAACCACGCTGTCGCTGAACGAGGGGTATGGATTCGTGCGCGAGCATAATGGCGATAAGGTAATGGTGGTATGGGCAGGTAATCAATAATTCACCCCCTCACCCTAACCCTCTCCCCGCAGGGGAGAGGGAACCGCACGGCGCCGTCTTTTCCCCCTCTCCCTTTTGGGAGAGGGTCGGGGTGAGGGGAAACCCACCAGAACTATTCACTACACAAATACACTTCCGCCATATAAAACAACAAATCCGACCACATCACCCGATTTGCACCAGCACGGTGCTAGCGTTATGGTTACCCACTTTCAAAATAAGCTCGACAGATCACCTGCTATGACGTTTTCACTTTTCGGCGACAAATTTACCCGCCATTCAGGCATTACTCGCCTGATGGAGGATCTCAACGACGGGCTGCGCACACCGGGCGCAATCATGCTCGGCGGCGGAAACCCGGCTCAAATCCCGGAGATGAATACCTATTTCCAGACGCTGCTCGCTCAGATGCTGGAAAGCGGCAAAGCAACCGATGCGCTTTGCAATTACGACGGCCCGCAGGGTAAAACCGAACTGCTGGCACTCCTCGCCGAAATGCTGCGTGACGAGCTGGGTTGGGATATCGAACCACAGAATATTGCACTGACAAACGGCAGTCAGAGCGCGTTTTTCTACTTGTTTAACCTGTTCGCAGGGCGTCGCGCCGACGGCACCACCAAAAAAGTGCTGTTCCCGCTGGCACCAGAGTATATCGGCTACGCTGATTCCGGCCTGGAAGAGGATCTGTTCGTCTCCGCGCGCCCGAACATCGAGCTGCTGCCGGAAGGCCAGTTCAAATATCACGTCGATTTTGAACACCTGCATATTGGTGAAGAGACGGGCATGATCTGCGTATCGCGCCCGACTAACCCAACGGGCAACGTGATCACCGACGACGAACTGATGAAGCTGGATGCGCTGGCGAATCAGCACGGCATTCCGCTGGTGATCGATAACGCCTACGGCGTGCCGTTCCCGGGCATTATCTTCAGCGAAGCACGTCCGCTGTGGAACCCGAACATTGTCCTGTGCATGAGCCTCTCTAAGCTGGGTCTGCCGGGCAGCCGCTGCGGCATCATCATCGCCAACGAGAAAATCATCACCGCCATTACCAATATGAACGGCATTATCAGCCTTTCACCGGGCGGCATTGGCCCGGCGATGATGTGTGAAATGATTAAGCGCAACGACCTGCTGCGTCTGTCGAATGACGTGATCAAGCCATTCTATTACCAGCGCGTTCAGGAGACGATTGCGATACTTCGCCGCTATTTGCCGGAAGAACGCTGCCTGATCCACAAACCTGAAGGAGCAATTTTCCTGTGGCTGTGGTTTAAGGATTTGCCTGTCACCACCGAACTGCTCTACCAGCGCCTGAAAAAGCGCGGCGTTCTGATGGTACCGGGCGATTATTTCTTCCCGGGACTGGATAAGCCGTGGCCGCATACGCACCAGTGCATGCGCATGAACTACGTACCCGATCCGGAAAAAATCGAAGCGGGTGTTAAAATTCTCGCCGAAGAAATTGAAAAAGCCTGGCGCGAAGGCAATTGTTAAATATTAAGGCTCTTCGGATGAAGAGCCTTATTTTTTATCGTGATCTATATATTTTATAAAGGATATATCCTTCAGCTTTACTCCCCTATTATTTAAAGGGATTATTTAGGATAATTCCTGTTGTTTTAATGGAACTATAGTAATTCAAAAATAATTAAGTAGACGTTAAATAATAAATTAATCAACTCATTGTTATATAAGATTTAAAACAAACAACGCTGGTAAAAAAATATCCTCGAAGCGAGTCTGTGTGCATTTTTAAAATACTGCATATACTCACTAATACGCCGCTCGGCGTTCTATTGCGTGGAGTATTTTTATGCTACCTAATAATGCTAGTCGCATCAGCGTAATTGCTGCTGCGGTACTGCTCGCGTTCTCTCTTTCTGCCTGCAGTGGAAGCGGTGGCGGATCTCACTCAACAGCCAAAAATAACCCCGCAACCGGAAGTAATACCGGCTCGGGTGATGGAAGTGGCACAACAGCTAATAATGGTGGTTCAGGCAGTAACGGATCTGGCTCAGGCTCAGGTTCAGGTTCAGGTTCAGGTTCAGGGACAGGCTCGGGCTCAGGCTCAGGAACGGGAACCGGAGGTAACGGCAGCGGAGGAACCGGAACGGGCAGTGGCGGCACAACCACTGGTGGGGTGAATACTGTGCTGGGTGATGCCGGTAAAACGGTGACCAGCGTCGGCTCTACGGTGGACAGTCTGGGAAGCCAGATCCCGACAAATAATCCTGTCACATCAACCGTGTCAACCACCGTCAGCGGTGTTGGCAGCGCCGTTTCTACCGTGGGGACAGGCGTCACCTCCGGCATTGGCGATCCGGGCAACGCGAACGGTGTTGGTACGACGGTTCAGGGCGTGACCACGTCGGTCACCTCATTGGGCAATACCGTCTCTACGGTAGGCACGGGCCTGGCAAGTTCGACATCGGGAACACCGGTTAGCGGCGTAACAGGCCTGACGGGCAGCGTGGTAAACAGTACCGGGCAGTTAGTCAGTAACACCGGCACAGGTTTAACCAACACGGTCAGTAGCCCTGCGGTAGCTCAGGTAACGACCGATACCACGACTGTGGTGAACAAGACGCTGGGCGGTGTACAAGGCGTGACGCAAAGCGTGGGCACCACAACAGGTCTGGGTACTCCGGTCAACGGCCTGCTGACGCAGGTAGGAAACACCGTGAGCGGCGTAGGTACCAACGTTAGCAGCAGTAATAGCGGGCTTAGCGGCGTAGGTCAGGTCGTTCAAAACGTCGGCCAGACGGTGACAGATACCGGTACGCTAGTGAAACCCGCCACCTCGACGACCGGAGGAGGATCAGGCTCTCTCACAGCTAATGCAAATGTGGCGGCCACGAACAACAGCCTGGGTGCGACGGTCAATACAACCCTCAATACCCTGACGTCGGGCGTTACGGCCAGCACAACAACACGTTAACCACCGGTCTACTGACGCCAAAACAGTAAAACGGTTATTGCCTTTCTGCGCCCCTGCTTCAGGGGCGCTTCGTACAGCGACACTCCCCCTAACCGGGAATGATGAACAGGGATAGCGCGATGAAAAACCATTTCCTTTTTTCGCTGACGGGGCTGGTTGTGTTGAGCATGGCCCGCGCCGATACACTGCCCTCTATTATTAACCCTGATAACCCGGCGCAAGTTTCTCGTAACGTTGCCCCAGAACAGACTGAGACCGTCCCACAGCCGAAAGTCAAAATAGAAAAACCGCAGTCAACGCTGACGCCTGAAACGCCCATTACCATTCATCACATTCAGTTTATTGGCGGCACGCGTTATCCCTTGCAGGAATTACTTAACCCCTTCAGGCCTTACGCCGGAAAAACCGTGCCGCTAAAAACGCTTACGGGGCTGGTAAATGATATTACGGCGCGCTACAAGGCCGACGGTTTTCCGCTCTCCTATGCCTGGCTGCCCGATAATAATTTCCAGCAGGGAAATATTAAAATTGTCCTGGTCGAAGGGTACGTGGCGCACAGCGACATAACCAGTAACAACCCCAATATCGCCGCGCGCCTAAAACGCTTGTCAGAAAAAATCATGGCGGAAAAACCGCTGTCTCAGGATACGTTCGATCGATATAGCCAGCTGATGACCCGCACCCCGAACGTTCCGGTCACGGCCAACGCGCAGCTGCCAACCAATATCTATGGCGCGGCGGCGATGCAGATAACCGGTAATCAGGAGCGGAGCTGGAATATCGCCTCCACGATCGACACCCGTAAAGGGCAAGATTTAATGATGCTGAACGGGACGCTCAGCAACCTGACAAGCTATGGCGATCAGCTTGGCGTGGCTACGCTTATACCGTTAGATAGCAACACGCGAAAAAACTATGTGGGTCTGAACTGGCAGCAGTTTTTAAACGATGAAGGTCTGACGATGCAGATCAAAGGCAGCTATTACCGTGAAAATCCACGGGATTTTTCCCCCCTGCTCACTTTGCCCAATAATATTCAGGTCGATTCGAAGCAAAAAACAACGCAATACAACGGCGGCGTCACGTTTGGCTATCCATTGCTGCTGACGCAAAAATCACAAATTAATCTGACCAGCGGTTTTGATTATACCGACCGCCAGGATGACTATGCCCTGCAGGCCAGACTGCAGGGCAAAACCTACAGTCTGGACTCCGTCAACCAACACGCGCGTTATCCGGCGCTGGAAGTGGGTATCAATGGTGCACATCAATTCACAACCGCCAGCATCAGCGGCAGACTCAACGTACGACAGGGTATTGATGCGATGGGAGCCGATATCGTCTCAGTCCCTAAACCCGATATTAATTTTACGCTCACAAAAAGCTATTTAGACGCAGCCTGGCTGTTTGCCGATAAATGGCGGCTATCAACATCCTGGGAGGGAGACTGGTCAAATAACACATTGCCAGAGCCCGAACGCGTTAGCTTCGGTGCCCAGCGCTTTGGCCGTGGATATCAGGACAGTGAAGCAAGCGGTGATTACGGCTATGGCGGGCAGGTAGAACTGCGCTATATCAAGATGCGAAAAGAGAGCACCTGGCTTGCCACCATCCAGCCCTATATCCTGGCCGATACCGCGCAAACCTGGTTTAACACGTCCGGTTTGCCTCATCAGCGGCTCGGGTCAGTGGCTACCGGGGTGATGATAGGCGATACGCGCCACTATAGCGTCACGGTTGAGGCGGCACGACCCGTCGGGGATGTTCCGACAGACAGTCGCAACAGGGACTGGCGCTACAGTCTGACGTTTACGTGGAATTTCAATAAAATGCAGTAAGCTTTTCAGCCCGAATCCTGGCAGGATCAACGCATCGCAACGCGTGGGTTGGACAGGCCTCCACGCAGGCCGGTCCGCCTTCGCGATGCAGGCATAAATCACATTTCAGCGCCTGCGCCTTATTTCCCTCCAGGCGCACCTGCATCGCCCCGAACGGACACGCCACCACACAGCTTTTGCACCCAATGCAGCGCGTCTGCTCAACGAGCCAGGCTCCCGCCGTACGGCTGATGGCATGGGTTGGACAGACGTTGGCACACGGCGCGTCCTCGCACTGATGGCAACCCACTGCCGTAGTGTATGAATTTCCCTTAACTACCCGAAGGCGGGGCGCAAAGGCACGAGCGGAGACGGCGTCCTGATGCGACACCGCGCAGGCCACTTCGCAGGTGCGGCACCCAATGCATTTTTCCGCATCCGCCATGATAAATCGGTTCATGTGTTACGCCTCGCGCACGTTAAAAGCCGGTACTGCACACATCTTACATAATGCCCGATTCAGCGAAGGTGTGATGGGTCAAACAGGAGGCGCTCAGCCGGAATTATTATGCTCTTTACAATACCGCCGTTTCCAGACGGCAGGTGTTAAGCCCGTATGCTTTGAAAATATTTGCCGAAAATAGCCCACGTCATTAAAACCAAAGCGGTTTGCTACTTAGGTAAGCGACGCAGAGCCATCCAGCAACAGCTTTTCCACTGCCCTGACGCGCTGGCGATGTATCGCCTCCGTCAGGGTTAAATGGAAAGTCCGGCGAAATACGCGCCCCAGGTAATCGGCATTGCAGTGCAACGCTTTTTCCAGCTGCGACGTCGAAAGCGGTAAATGAAACTGCGTGCGAATAAGCTGCTTCGCCTTCCACGCCATCGCCGCACCGGCCTGATCCACGCTGTCTCCATTCCCTGAAGAGAGCGACACCTGCTATAAAATCATCTCCAGCGCCAGCACTGCACGCTAACCTTTATACCCCGGTTCAGTTGGGCAAATAGGGGAGTAGCAGAGATGCGGATTTGGGTGGATAAACATAAACAAGAATAATGCCACCTTTATGAATATATAATATTTTTATCGAGCATCGGTGATGCCGAGTTCACTGATAATCATCGACTGAAAGACAATGTGATCTAACCCTCGGTATTGTTTTTTTGCAGCAGTTCAGCTCAGGTATACCATTGTCTGACATGCATTTTAGTGTTATTCCATAAAGACACACAGCTAAAAATAAGGACATCCCATGGAATTCACAGAAAGATTAAATGCCTTATCAAATAAAATAAAACAACAACTTGATGTAATTAATACTGAAGAAGCAACAAAAACTGCATTTGTAATGCCATTCATTCATAACGTTCTGGGTTATGATGTTTTTGATCCTTCAGAGGTAACACCTGAGTTTGTCTGTGATGTTGGTACAAAAAAGGGCGAAAAAATCGATTATGCTATAATGAAAAATAATGACGTTCAGATACTTATTGAATGTAAGAAAATTGGCGAACCATTAAATATAAATCATGCTTCGCAGTTATTCAGGTATTTTCATGTAACAAACGCCAGAATTTCAATCCTCACCAATGGACAAAATTATAAATTTTTTACAGATCTGGATGCTCCCAATAAAATGGATGAAAAACCATTTTTGGAAGTAGATCTTCTTGATATTGACGAAAATATAATACCTGAGCTAAAAAAATTAACTAAGTCTTCGTTTGATTTAGAATCAATTATCAATGCTGCTGGTGAATTAAAATATGTCAGCCAAATCAAAAAAATCCTGCATTCTCAGCTAAATAATCCTGAAGATGACTTTGTGAAATTTTTTGCATCCCGGGTTTATGATGGGATTCTGACTCAAAAAGTCAGAGAGTCTTTTTTTAACTTGACCAAAAAAGCTGCAAGCCAGTACATAAATGATCAGGTTAATGAGCGACTTAAGTCAGCTATTACGGGCATAACCCCAGCGATCATCGATACTCCAAATGAGTCATCACAGATTGAGGAAGACGAACATAAAGATGAAAGTGATGTGGTTACAACGCTAGAGGAGCTCGAGGGATATCATATTGTTAAAGCAATCACCAGAGCAGTACTGGAGGCACCCCGTATAACTCACAGAGATACCAAAAGTTACTTTGGTATTCTTGTAGATGACAACAACCGCAAACCCCTTTGCCGATTGCATTTTAATCGTACGCAAAAATACATCGGACTTTTCGACATAGAAAAAAACGAAACGCGTCATCCTATAACGACAGTCGATGATATCTATTCCTTTGCTGATATCCTGAAAGCGACAGCAGCTCTATATAATTAATTTTTTACCCAGGCAGCACGCGACGTGCTGCCTCAGCCTGGAACGTCAGGGAAAAAGCCGCTGGCACTACCGTCGAAGTCAGAATGAATGTAAGCCGGATAAAACATAGCGACTCCTGATATCCGTGCTTAATTCCCGCCCGTCGTCAAATCCGGACGAGAGTACCCGGTTTGATTTTCTTTAACAATGATACACATGATGCACATCTTTATTGATGGCGCAGATCGCATTAGCGTATCAGGAATATTAATGTGGAAGTCATGACGGGAAGGGAAAACGGGAGATCGGTACTCTCAAATATGCCCGGCGGCGCTTTGCTTGCACGGGCCTACGTAAAACTGCGATGGCAGTCCATGTAGGCCGGGTAAGGCGAAGCCGCCACCCGGCTTTAGCGCATCAGAAACGCCAGGTCAGACCGGTCATCAGCGCGAAGCTGTCGTCGCGGTCGATCATCGGGCTGTTCTTCACATCGTCAGGCAATACGGTGTAGACCGCGCTGGCATTAAGATACAGCTTCTGGGTTAACTGATATTTGGCCGCAAGGCCAACGTATGGCGTCCAGCTGTCACCGGCGGTGTATTCATCCAGACCTGAGCGGCGAGACTCGCTGCCGGATACGCCGTAGTAGTAGTCGTTATAGCTTTTGTCGCTATAGAAAATACCGACAGAGGGCGTCAGGGTCAGGCGTTCCATCCTGATTGGACGGAAGTAAGAAACCTCGCCGATCATACCGCCGCTTTCATCCGTGGCATCGCCCGAGACCGCCACTTTCAGCGAACCCCAGCTTTCGTGGCGGTAGTACGCGCCACCGAGGAAGGCAGAGGCTTTACGCTCATCAAGCTTTTTCATCTGATGGTCGTCGTTGTCATCAGGATCGAAATGCAGCGGCATCCACGATGCGGTCAGGCTGAGTTCATTTTTTGCGTCTTTCCACAGGATCCATCCGCCCGTGGTCTGGCGAACATAAAAGCTATCGCCTTCGTAGCTAATTAACGGTACTGCGGTAGTATTTTCGTTATAGCCTTTGTAAGGAGACTCATTAAATACAGCCCCCGCTCCTAGTGAAAAGTCACCGGCCATTGCTGAGGATGTTGCAAATAACGTGGCAGCGATGAGTAAATTGTATTTAATAGTCATTACATGTAATCCATTAAAATGCCAAACAAGCGAGGCGCATAATAATGGTTACAAATTTGCCAATGCAACGCTGCGGTTTATATAATATTATATACAAAATCATATAGATGGGTGTGCATGATGAATAAATTACAGCTAAAGCCGCGCGAGTTAAAAATTATATCCGTCATCGCAGCCACCCACAGCATTGGTGATGCCGCCGCCCTGCTGGGCATGGCGCAGGCCAACGTCAGTAAATATCTGTCTGATTTTGAAACGCGGGTTGGACTCAAGGTTTTTGAGCGCACCACGCGGCAGCTGGCTCTGACCCAGTTTGGGGAAGCGTTACTCCCGTACATTGATGCCACGCTGGATAAGAACAGTCAACTCGTTAATTTTATTGCTGATTATAAGCATGAAAAGCGCGGAAAGGTCACGATCTATGCCCCTACAGGTATCGTAACCTATCTCGCGCGCCACGTGATCCATCAGATAGAAGATATCGGTGACATCCGCATCTCCCTGAAAACCTATAACCTGGATCGGAATGAATTTTCAGAAGGCGTTTCTTTTCCGGATGACTGCGACATTTTAATTACCTATGCGCCGCCGAAAGACGAAAGTCTGGTTGCCAGCGTGTTAACAAAATATTCTGTTACGGCATTCGCTACCGTAGAATATTTAAATAAACACCCCTTAACGGGACCTGAAGGTTTAATTAATCACTCCTGTATTCTCATTGATTCCATGCTGATCGATGATGCAAACATCTGGCGTTTCCGCGTGCACGGCAGTGATAGCGTGCATGACTACCGGGTGACCGGTAATTATATTTGCGACAATACGCAGACGGCCCTGGAGCTGGCAAGAAATAATCTTGGGATTGTTTTTGCGCCAAAAGAGAGTCTGAAAAAAGAATTAACGCAAGGGATGCTGGTTCCCTGCTTCCCGCATCAGGAAGAGTGGTGGCTCGATCTGACGGCCATCTTCCGCAAACGCGAATACCAGCCCTGGCGTGTGCAATACGTTCTGGATGGCGTTCTGAACTGCCTGCGCCAGCAAATTGCTCAGGCCGCCCATGGACGGCCTGAGCTGGGCGATTAGAATAGCCCCAGCGGTTTATCGGAGTAGCTGACCAGCAAACATTTTGTCTGCTGATAATGTTCCAGCATCATCTTGTGGGTTTCACGCCCAATGCCCGATTGCTTATAACCGCCAAATGCCGCATGCGCCGGATAGGCGTGGTAGCAGTTGGTCCAGACGCGCCCGGCCTGAATGCCTCTGCCCATTTTATAGGCCAGATTACCGTTGCGGCTCCAGACGCCGGCTCCCAGGCCATACGGCGTGTCGTTGGCAATCTTCAGCGCCTCCTCCATCGTTTTGAAGGTGGTTACGGCCAGCACCGGTCCGAAAATTTCCTCCTGGAAGACGCGCATGTTGTTCTGACCGAACAGGATCGTTGGCTCAAGGTAATACCCTTCCTGCAGATCCCCGCCGAGCACCTTACGGCGACCGCCGGTCAGAATATCCGCCCCCTCTTTCTTGCCGATATCGATGTAGTTGAGGATGGTTTCCAGCTGTCCGTGCGAGACCTGCGCCCCCATCTGCGTGACGTTATCGAGCGGGTTACCGCTGCGGATAGACTCGACGCGGCGAATGGCCCGCTCCATAAAGCGCTCATAGATGGACTCCTGCACCAGCGCGCGGCTTGGGCAGGTGCAGACTTCGCCCTGGTTAAACGCAAACAGCGCAAACCCTTCCAGGGCTTTGTCGAAGAAGGCATCTTCTTCCTCCATCACGTCCGCGAAGAAGATGTTCGGGGATTTCCCGCCCAGCTCCAGGGTTACCGGAATGATGTTCTGCGTGGCGTACTGCATAATCTGCTGGCCCACTTCCGTCGACCCGGTAAACGCCACTTTAGCAATCCGTTTAGAGGTAGCCAGATATTCCCCTATCTCACCGCCCGCACCGTTGACCACGTTAATCACGCCCGGCGGCAGAAGATCGCCAACGATTTCCATCAGCAGCAGCACCGAGAGCGGGGTCAGACGCGCCGGTTTCAGCACAATGCAGTTCCCGGCCGCCAGCGCGGGCGCCATTTTCCAGCTCGCCATCAGCAGCGGGAAGTTCCACGGAATGATTTGCCCGACGACGCCCAGCGGCTCGTGGAAGTGATACGCCACGGTGTCGCTGTCTACCTCGCTTATTCCCCCCTCCTGAGCGCGAATGCAGGAGGCAAAATAGCGGAAGTGGTCGATGGCAAGCGGCACGTCTGCCGCCATCGTTTCCCGGATCGGCTTGCCGTTATCCCAGGTTTCCGCCGTCGCCAGCAGCTCCAGATTCTGCTCCATCCGGTCGGCGATTTTGAACAAAATGGCCGCGCGGTCCTGAACGGAGGTATGGCCCCATTTATCTTTCGCTTTGTGCGCCGCATCCAGCGCCAGATCGATATCGCGCTTGCCGGAGCTGGCTATTTCGCACAGCGGCTGGCCGGTTACGGGGGTCAGGTTGGAATAGTATTCGCCGTCGACGGGAGCTACCCAGTCGCCGCCAATAAAGTTGTCATAACGAGGCTTCAGCTTGAGGGGAAAACCATACTCGCCGGGCTGGATACGCGATGAGGGAGGATTGTTTGTCATGACCGTCTCCTTGCTGTTGGTGTACATCAAGGGTAGTTCCGGCTGGCGATTTTCTCGCCAACCGGTAACGGCTTTACGACGGGGGTCACGGAGTTTCAGGAAATAATAACGAATCGCGTAATAAATGATCGTTACCGCGACGGCGGGTAAAGCCGATGCGGTTGAAATACTCCAGGATCTGAATCGCCAGCTTGCGGCCCACGTTCAGCCGGTCGCGGAAATCGGCTGCGCAGGTAGAGCCTCGCTCCTGATCCAGCTCGCGGATCAGGTTCGCAAACGCCACAATGCGATCGTTACGGTAATAACGATCCTTCACGATCGCGACTATCAGCCCCTGCTGCGCCGCATGGCGCAATACCTGACGCATTACCTGCTCGTCGGTATTCGTTTCGCGGGCCAGATCGCGAACCCACCATGGCTCATCGCCAAACAGCGAGGCCACTTTTTGCCATATAGCCTCTTGTTCTGCGGTGAAACCGGCCTTGTGATCCGGCAGATGCAGCCAGCCGTGGTGGCTTTTGATCGCCCCGCTTTCGCGCATGTTTTCAATCAGCAGCAGCACCAGCGCATCGTCTTCCATCGGCAACGCCATGCGCCGCAGACGCTCACGGCCCGGGCCAGGCTCATCCTGATGCTGTTCATGGTACGTCGCCAGCGTGTTCAGTATCTTACGCTGCCAGCGTGCCGCAACCGGGGCGTTTAGCAGACTGTTTCCAGCCTGAATAAAGCCCGGCTGCTGGGCCAGCAGGCGTAACCCTTTCTCGCTCAGCTGGCGTGCCCATGCAAAATCACGCAGGCTCACCGCACCGCGCTCAAGATGCACCCGCAGCGCGGCGTTATCATCGCTGGCCTGCGCCAGAGCAGCCAGCCACTGCAGATATTCAGGTTTACGCTTGCCGCGTCGCGGTGGATTCAGCGCGACCACCCGTGCCCCGGCCAGCGTTTCCCGCGCGGAAATATCACGCAGAACCAGACGATCGTTGTCTGCAAGCCAGAGCGGAGAATCGAATACCAGTTCGGCAAGGTCGTTTTCCAGCAGCGACACGCGCCCGGTGATATGGCTGGCCGCATGGTGAATATGCAGCGGCTGCCATTGGGTCAGGGGCACGTTTGTCTGCAGGGAGACAATGACGCGTTCAGACGGTTCAGGTGTAGCATCGGCCAGCAGCCAGTCCCCGCGGTTAAGCTGCTCTTTTTCCGCATCCCCGGCAATGTTCAGCGCGATCCGCTGCCCGGCATGAGCACGCTCCGCGGGCTGGTTTTGCGCATGTAAGCCACGCACGCGCATCGCCTTGTTAACGCCCGTCAGCCAGAGCGTATCACCTACGTTCACTTCACCGCTCAGCGCCGTACCGGTCACCACCAGCCCCGCGCCTTTCACGGTAAACGCCCGGTCAATCGCCAGACGGAAGCGGTGATGGCTGGCGTGGTCACGCGACGAAAGCTGCTGTAAGTGGTGGCGAAGTTCATCGATACCGCGCCCTTCTGTCGCCACGGTGACAAAAAGCGGTGCATCGGCAAAACCATACTCCTGCAAGGTCGCCTGTACCGCTTCGCGCACCTCGCTGACGCGTGCGTCATCCACGCGGTCGGCTTTGGTCAGCGCCACGGTCAGCTGCGGGTTACCGGTCAGCTGCAGGATCGCCAGATGCTCACGAGTTTGCGCCATGACGCCATCATCGCAGGCCACCACCAGCAGGGCATGATCGATACCCCCCACGCCCGCCAGCATGTTGGACAGAAACTTTTCATGCCCCGGAACATCAATAAAACCCAGTACGCGGCCGTCAGGCTGGGGCCAGTAGGCATAGCCCAGATCGATGGTCATGCCGCGCTTTTTCTCTTCCGGCAGGCGGTCGGCATTTATGCCGGTAATCGCCTGCAGCAACGTGGTTTTTCCGTGGTCGACATGACCGGCGGTGGCAATAATCATTTCAACAACATCTCCAGAAATCGCTCTTCATCTTCAAGGCAGCGCAGATCCAGCCACATTCGGCCATCGTAAATCCGCCCGATAACCGGCGCGGGAAGGCCACGCCAGCGCGCCGACAGAGCTTCAAGGTGGCTGCCGCGCCCGTCACGCGGGGTGAACGTGAGCGCTTCACTCGGCAGTCTGTCCACCGGCAGCGAACCGCTGCCAATCTGCGACTGGCAGGGTTCAATGCGAACGTCAAAATCGGGGTAGTGCGGGGCAATGCGCGGCAGGAGTAATTCGGCCTGGGCGCGAATCGAAGCGGCATCGCGGGTTAACAGACGCAGCGTGGGCAGGCGGTCGGCCAGTTTCTCCGGATGGAGATAGAGCCGCAGCGTTGCCTCCAGCGCGGCAAGCGTCATTTTATCGGCTCGCAGGGCGCGCTTGAGCGGATGCTGCTGCAGCTTCGCAATCAGCTCGCGCTTGCCGACGATAATCCCGGCCTGCGGCCCGCCCAGCAGCTTGTCGCCGGAAAAGCTGACCAGGCTAACGCCTGCGGCAATCATCTCTTGCGGCATCGGCTCTTTCGGCAGCCCGTAAAGGCTCAGATCCACCAGCGAGCCGCTGCCGAGATCGGCAATCACCGGAATATTCAGTTCGCGGCCAATCGCCGCCAGCTCTGCCTCTTCAACCGTTTTGGTGAAGCCTTCAATATGATAATTGCTGGTGTGGACCTTCATCAGCAGGGCGGTATTTTCATTCACCGCCGCGCGATAATCTTTCGCATGGGTACGGTTAGTGGTGCCCACTTCATGTAGCGCGCAGCCCGCCTGGCGCATCACGTCCGGAATACGAAACGCCCCGCCAATCTCCACCAGCTCGCCGCGGGAAACCACCACCTCTTTGCCGCTGGCGGTCGCCGCCAGCATCAGCAGTACCGCTGCGGCGTTGTTATTCACAATGCAGGCATCTTCCGCGCCGGTCAGCTGGCACAGCAGGTCCGCCAGCGCCCGGTCACGATGCCCGCGTCCGGCACCGTCCAGATCGTACTCCAGCGTCACGGGCGCACGCATGGCCTGCACAACCGCCGCAACCGCCTCTTCCGCCTGCTGCGCGCGGCCCAGGTTGGTATGGAGCACGGTACCGGTCAGGTTAATCACCGGGCGTAATGCGCTTTGCGCTTTCTCATCCAGCCGGTGCTCAACTTCCTGCTCCCACGCCGCGCACCAGTCGGGCAAGGCGTTTTCTGCCTGAATAGCGCATCGGGCTTCGTCCTGAAGCAGGCGTAACATCTCCACCGTCGCGGTATGGCCAAAACGCTCAACGGCAGCATGAATGCGGGGCTCGCGAAGGAGACGGTCGGTAGCGGGGATCTGGCTGTACAGCGAATGATGAGTAGTCATGAAAGCGCCTGGCGAGTAAATATCTTCCCCCCTCCCGACGGGAGAGGGAGTTAACATGTGGAGGGATTGTACCGCCTCCGACGCCGAAGTGTTATAACCCGCGTCAAGCCTTTGGCGGTTCTGTCCGGGCAAAGCTCTCGCGGCTAAAAAGCGTGTCTGCCAGTTTCACCAGCAGCGGACGGTCGACGCACCAGCCAGGGGAAACCCGGCGGAAGTTGAGATAGCCGATGGCGCAGGCGATAGCGATAGTTGCCAGGTTCAGGCTGTCGGTTTGAATCTTTCCCTCCCGGATAAGCTGTTCGCACCTGTCCAGGCTGCGGCTGATTTTTTCCCGCTGGCGTAACAGTTCCGTTTCCGACTGCTGGGCGGCGGGCCTGGCCTGCTCACGCACGGAGGTTAACGCCGCATCCATAATGCCATCGGCCAGGGCTTCAATTTGCTTCAGCGCCAGCGCCGCTTTTGGGTCAGCCGGCAGCATTGCCGGGGCAACGCCCAGCAGCTCGATATACTCCGCAATAATCGGGGAATCGAACCAGTATTCGCCCTCGTCCGTCACCAGCGCCGGGACTTTCCCCAGCGGGTTGTACTGCGCGACGCCGTTTTCAGCGTTGTAGGGCTGTTCATTGATGAATTCAAATTCAATCCCTTTCTCCAGCAGGAGAATCGAGATTTTTCGCACGAAGGGACTGGTGTAGCTACCGATGAGTTTCATTGCCTGATCCTTGATGCCGGAAAAAAGTCAGTATGGATCAAGCGATGAAAAAAGGGCAGGTACGCGTGTCGCATTCCTGCCCTGGAAGGATTAGTGATCGAGATAGAGGTAGTGCATCCAGCTGGTCATGCGCAGCAATACTTTACGCATCACCGAGACGTGGGCGAAATGGTCCGAATAGACCGCCACCTGGGCATAGATACCGTCTGGCAGCGCATCGACTTCCGCATTCGGATCCAGCTCGATAGTACCCAACACGCCGTCCGTTCCCGGCACCACCGTCAGCGACTGCAGCGCGCCCTGCGCCTGATAGGAGCCTCCCGGCACCACCGGCAGAATACTGGTGAGTTTACCGGTAAACACCTGGCCCGGCAGCGCGTTAAACACCACCTCCGCTTCATCGCCCGGCTTCAGGCGCAGCAGCGAGTTCTGACGGAACTGGGCCACGATCTGACGCTTCTGTTCAGGAATAAAGACCATCACCGGACGCAGCGGCAGCGCGGCGGCGTACGTCCCCGGACGGATCAGCACCTGGGTGATGTAGCCATCGCTTGGCGCACGGACCACGGTCTGATCCAGGTTGTATTTGGCTTCAGCAAGCTGCGCGCGTAAGGAGGCAATCTGCGACTGCTCGCCGTTCACCATGCTGTCCAGCTGGCTTTGAATCTGCGTCTGTTCGGCAACGGAGCCTTTCACCATCGCATCCTGTGCGAGATAATTTTGGCGCGCGTTGTCGATATCGCTTTCAGAAAACGGATTCACCTTTGCCTGGCTGCCTTTCAGGTAGCGCTGATAATCTTTAAACAGACGATCGCGTTCAGCCGACACGCGGGTGGTATTGGCGACCGCTTCCGAAAGCTGCGCTTTCAGATTGTCGATATTGTGCGTTGCGGTCACCAGGTCGGCCTGGAGTCTGTCGACGCGCGCCTGGTAGCGGCCCGGATCCAGTTTAAATAACACTTCGCCTTTTTTAATTAGCTGGTTATTTTTATCGGTCACTTCACTGACCACCCCGGTAACCTGCGGCGTAATTGGAATAGAAATAACCGCCTTTTGCGCCGTAAAGGTGTACGGATGGTTATAGTTCATTAACAGAATAAGTCCGGCAACAATAAACACCCCGCCTAATGTCGCGGTGGCAAGCGTCCACTGGTTTACCGGAATACGGAATATTTTAAAAATCACCCAGGCAAATGCCACATAGGTCAAAATAATTAACAGATCCATGATTAGCGCTCCAGCGTGTTCTTATCAGCAGCGGGATGTACCGCGGCCAGTTTTTGTTCTAATTCGGCCACGCGTTTGGCCAGCGCATCCATGCCCGGAACCTCATCAGGCTTGGTGATGTGGTTTTGCATCCCCCAGCCGCGATCCTCACGGTACAGCGTGGCCCATATCCACAGGAACGGCCAGATGGCATGGAGCGTAAACAGGCTAATCCAGCCTGCCGTGTGAATCGCATCGGCATGCGGATGGTTACGCTTTTTGGCCATATTATAAGGAATGTCATGGATGGCGATGATTCCATAAAAGAGAACCAGAAATACAAAAATCAATACGCCCAGCGCAAAATAGTTGAGAAACATATTCTCCTCACTTAAACAACGTCAACTCATTGAATTAATAAAACAGTACGCAACCTAATTAATTTATTTTGAAATACAGAAGGTATGCTGGTTATTTCAGAGCCGGGGAGTATCGTTTTTTATAATATCTCCGTGCAAGTTTATAAGCGTGTCAAAATATATCCTGAATAATAATATACTTAACCTTACAATATGAGCGTAATCCACGTTTTAACTTTTCGCCATACCACACTTCAAAAGTGGTTTTTTAGCTTAACGTGTCGCGCTATGCCATCCTGACGCCGAATCGCTAAGCAGAGTTTGCCGCCGATCGCAGCCGGAGAAATCTGCATAAAAATATTTTGTGAAATCAGTCACAATCCAGAAACAAACCCACAAAACCAAATCGTGACAACCATCACATAAAAGGATGGTTTTTGCCGCATTTCTCGCCGTCGTATTTTTTTGCCCACCTTTTTTGTGACTAAGATCACCTCATTGACATCCACACCCCCTACCTTTACGTGATGTGCGTCACACAAATTTTCGCTGTCTGGACAGTTGAACGATTCAGTGCCAGATTTCACAGCATCAGAACAGGGCCCGGCTACCTCTGCCGCCTCATTAACAATAAACCTCGGGCCGCAAGCCTAAGCGTAAACAGAAGAAGGGGTGTTTTATGTCATCCGATTTCAAGATCAAAGTTCAAAGCTTTGGTCGTTTCCTCAGCAACATGGTGATGCCAAATATCGGCGCGTTTATCGCGTGGGGTATCATCACTGCATTGTTCATTCCGACAGGGTGGTTGCCTAACGAAACGCTGGCGAAACTTGTTGGCCCAATGATTACCTATCTCCTGCCGCTGCTCATCGGTTTCACCGGTGGTCGTCTGGTGGGCGGTGACCGTGGTGGCGTAGTAGGTGCCATCACGACCATGGGTGTTATCGTCGGTGCGGATATGCCGATGTTCCTCGGTGCAATGATTGCCGGTCCTCTGGGCGGCTGGGCGATTAAGAAATTCGACGTCTGGGTTGATGGTAAGATCAAATCCGGCTTCGAAATGCTGGTGAACAACTTCTCTGCGGGCATCATCGGGATGATCCTCGCGATTCTGGCGTTCCTCGGCATTGGCCCTGCGGTTGAAGTGCTGTCCAAAATTCTGGCGGCAGGCGTTAACTTTATGGTGGCGCACGACATGCTGCCGCTGGCGTCTATCTTCGTTGAACCGGCGAAAATCCTGTTCCTGAACAACGCCATCAACCACGGTATCTTCTCGCCGCTGGGTATTCAGCAGTCTCACGATCTCGGCAAGTCTATCTTCTTCCTGATTGAAGCTAACCCAGGTCCGGGTATGGGCGTACTGCTGGCGTACATGTTCTTTGGTCGCGGCAGCGCTAAGCAGTCTGCTGGCGGCGCGGCAATCATTCACTTCCTGGGCGGTATCCACGAAATTTACTTCCCGTACGTGCT
Organism: Enterobacter sp. E14S; assembly: GCF_055666685.1. Taxonomy (NCBI): domain Bacteria; kingdom Pseudomonadati; phylum Pseudomonadota; class Gammaproteobacteria; order Enterobacterales; family Enterobacteriaceae; genus Enterobacter; species Enterobacter sp. E14S. The sequence goes on from NZ_JBVODQ010000011.1 coordinate 62,664, forward strand.
GATGAACCCACGTCTGATCCTGGCCGTTATCCTTGGCGGTATGACCGGCGTGTTCACCCTGAGCGTGCTGGGCGGCGGTCTGGTGTCTCCAGCTTCTCCGGGTTCTATCCTGGCGGTGCTGGCGATGACCCCAAAAGGGGCGTATTTCGCTAACATCGCGGCCATCTGTGCGGCCATGGCCGTCTCCTTCGTGGTCTCTTCTATCCTGCTGAAAACCAGCAAAGTGAAAGAAGATGACGATATTGAAGCGGCGACCCGTCGTATGCACGACATGAAAGCCGAATCCAAAGGCGCGACCCCGCTGGCGGCTGGCGACGTGTCTAACGACCTGAGCCACGTGCGTAAAATCATCGTTGCCTGTGACGCCGGTATGGGTTCCAGCGCAATGGGTGCAGGCGTGCTGCGTAAGAAAGTGCAGGATGCGGGCCTGACCAACATCTCCGTCACCAACAGCGCCATTAACAGCCTGCCGCCGGACGTTGACCTGGTCATCACGCACCGCGACCTGACCGAACGCGCCATGCGTCAGGTGCCGCAGGCACAGCACATCTCGCTGACTAACTTCCTCGACAGCGGTCTGTACACCAGCCTGACCGAACGTCTGGTTGCGGCGCAGCGTCACGAAGACAATGAAGTGAAAGTGCGCTCAAGCCTGCAGGACAGCTTTGACGAGAGCAACGCCCACCTGTTCAAACTGGGTGCGGAAAACATCTTCCTCGGTCGCACAGCGGCAACCAAAGAAGAAGCGATTCGCTTTGCCGGCGAGCAGCTGGTGAAAGGCGGCTACGTTCAGCCTGAATATGTTGACGCGATGCTGGAACGCGAAAAACTGACGCCAACCTACCTGGGCGAATCCATCGCGGTGCCGCACGGTACGGTTGAAGCGAAAGATCGCGTCCTGAAAACCGGCGTCGTATTCTGTCAGTATCCGCAGGGCGTGCGCTTCGGTGAAGAAGAAGACGACATCGCCCGTCTGGTGATTGGTATCGCCGCTCGCAACAATGAGCACATTCAGGTGATTACCAGCCTGACCAACGCGCTGGACGATGAGTCTGTCATTGCGCGTCTGGCGAGCACCACCAGCGTGGAAGAAGTCCTGGCACTTCTTAACAAATAAGTTCTCTTCCCTCTCCCCTCTGGGGAGAGGGCTAGGGTGAGGGGAAGCGTTCCTCACCCCAGCCCTCTCGGGTAAAAACATTGATGAAGGTTAACACTATGAAAGCATTACATTTTGGCGCAGGTAACATCGGTCGTGGTTTTATCGGTAAACTGCTGGCAGACGCGGGCATTACGCTGACATTCGCCGATGTGAATCAGGTGGTCCTGGATGCCCTGAATGCGCGTCATAGCTATCAGGTCCATGTAGTCGGTGAAAACGAGCAGGTTGAGACGGTATCCGGCGTCAACGCGGTCAGCAGCATCGGTGAAGACGTTATCGACCTGATCGCCAGCGTCGATCTGGTCACCACGGCCGTGGGTCCGGTCGTTCTTGAGCGCATCGCTCCTGCGGTTGCGAAAGGCCTGGTAAAACGTAAAGCGCAGGGCATCGACACTCCGCTGAACATCATCGCCTGTGAAAACATGGTGCGCGGCACCACGCAGCTGAAAGGTCACGTGCTCAACGCTGTTGCGGACGAAGACAAAGCCTGGGTTGAAGCGCACGTCGGGTTTGTGGATTCCGCCGTGGACCGTATCGTTCCGCCGTCTGAATCCGCCACCAACGACCCGCTGGAAGTGACCGTGGAAACCTTCAGCGAGTGGATCGTTGATAAAACCCAGTTTAAAGGCGCCCTGCCGACCATTCCGGGAATGGAATTAACCGATAACCTGATGGCATTCGTCGAACGCAAACTCTTCACGCTGAACACCGGGCATGCTATAACCGCGTACCTCGGAAAATTGGCCGGTCATCAGACCATTCGTGACGCGATCCTCGATGAGAAGATCCGCGCGGTGGTGAAAGGGGCAATGGAAGAGAGCGGCGCGGTGCTGATCAAACGCTACGGTTTTGATGCTGATAAACACGCAGCATACATCCAGAAAATCCTCGGTCGCTTTGAAAATCCGTATCTGAAAGATGACGTTGAGCGCGTGGGCCGTCAGCCTCTGCGCAAACTGAGCGCGGGCGACCGTCTGATTAAGCCGCTGCTGGGCACGCTGGAATACGGCCTGCCGCACGCCAACCTGGTGAAAGGGATTGCCGCCGCGATGCACTACCGCAGCGAGCAGGACCCACAGGCGCAGGAACTGGCTCAGCTGATTGATGACAAAGGCGCGCAGGCTGCGCTGGCGCAGATTTCCGGTCTGGACGCCAACAGCGACGTGGTTGTGGAGGCGGTTAACGCATACAACGCAACCAAATGATGCACAGTGCGGCGCAGGTTAACCTGCGCCCAAATAATAGATTGTCAGATATGCAGGCAATAATGGAACAAACCCAGGCCTTTGAAAATCGTGTGCTTGAGCGTCTGAATGCTGGCAAAACCGTACGAAGCTTCCTGATTGCCGCCGTCGAGCTGTTAACCGAGGCGGTGAATATCCTGGTGCTTCAGGTGTTTCGCAAAGACGACTACGCGGTAAAGTATGCTGTAGAACCGTTACTGGACGGAGACGGACCGCTGGGCGATTTATCCGTGCGTCTGAAGCTGATTTATGGTCTTGGCGTGCTCAACCGACAAGAGTATGAAGATGCGGAGCTGTTAATGGCTCTGCGCGAAGAGCTCAATCATGACGGTAACGAGTACACCTTTACCGATGATGAGATCCTGGGGCCCTTCGGCGAGCTGCACTGCGTCAGCGCGCTCCCCCCTGCTCCCCATTTTGATAACAGCGACCCTGAGCTATACGCGATGCAAAAGCTGCGTTATCAACAGGTTGTCCGCTCCACGATGGTTCTCTCCCTGACTGAGCTGATTTCTCGAATCAGCTTAAAAAAAGCGTTTCAGAAGTAAGCCTGCTCACATTGGTGTATCCTTCCCTGTAAATTCCCCGTTTTCAGAGTTATTTGTCATGAAAGAAGTCGAAAAGAACGAAATTAAACGCCTGAGCGACCGCCTGGATCTGATCCGCCACCAGATGGCTGGCCTGTCACTGGTCGATTCCGCCGAGAAGTACGCCGAGCTGGAAAAAGAAGCCGCCACGCTGGAAACAGAAATCGAGCGTCTGCGCGAATTGAAAGGCCAGAAGCTGAGCAAAGAAGCGCAGAAGCTGATGAACATGCCGCACCGCCGTGCGATCACCAAAAAAGAACAGGCCGACATGGGCAAGCTGAAGAAAAGCGTCCGTGGTCTGGTGGTGGTACACCCGATGACCGAGCTTGGCCGCGAAATGGGCCTGAAAGAGATGACGGGCTTTTGTAAGACCGCGTTCTGATACTTCCCCCTCTTCCTGTGGGAGAGGGCCGGGGTGAGGGCATCAGGCCCCACCCTGCTTCAAATTGGCCCAACCAATCCCCCTTTTCTTTCTTCCCCGGTTCACAATTCCATTATTTCCGCTCACAAACTCATTGCCTGACCATAACATTTGGTTAACCATTCATTGTCATTAACCCTACAACACAACATTGGCAGGACCACTTTTACACAACCTGTGACGCAGAGTTGAGCGGAGACTCACCCGCAGCGCAGGCTGTCTGGTCCCCAGGAGACCTGCATGAGCCTCTGGCAACAAAACTACGACCCGGCCGGAAATATCTGGCTGTCGAGCCTGATCGCATCGCTTCCGATCCTGTTCTTCTTCTTTGCGCTGATTAAGCTCAAGCTGAAGGGCTACCTCGCCGCGACGTATACCGTTGCTATCGCCCTGATGGTGGCGCTGTTCTTCTATAAAATGCCGGTCGATCGCGCGCTGGCCTCCGTCGTCTACGGTTTCTTCTACGGCCTGTGGCCAATTGCGTGGATCATCATCGCGGCGGTGTTTGTCTATAAAATCTCGGTGAAAACCGGGCAGTTCGACATAATCCGTTCGTCGATTCTCTCCATCACGCCGGACCAGCGCCTGCAGATGCTGATTGTCGGCTTCTCCTTCGGGGCATTTCTTGAAGGCGCGGCAGGCTTTGGCGCACCGGTGGCGATCACCGCCGCGCTGCTGGTCGGGCTGGGCTTTAACCCGCTCTATGCCGCTGGCCTGTGCCTGATTGTGAACACCGCGCCGGTTGCGTTTGGCGCGATGGGTATTCCGATTCTGGTGGCCGGACAGGTCACCGGGCTAGACAGCTTCGAGATCGGCCAGATGGTTGGCCGCCAGCTGCCCTTCCTGACCATTATCGTCCTGTTCTGGATCATGGCGATTATGGACGGCTGGCGCGGCGTGAAGGAGACCTGGCCTGCAGTGATGGTGGCGGGCGGTTCGTTCGCTATCGCTCAATACCTCAGCTCGAACTTCCTCGGCCCGGAGCTGCCGGACATCATCTCCTCGCTGGTGTCGCTGGTCTGTCTGACGCTGTTCCTGAAGCGCTGGCAGCCGGTGCGTATTTTCCGCTTCGCCGACATGGGCGCCTCGCAGGTCGATCAAACCCTGGCCCGTACGGGCTATACGGCAGGACAGGTGATCCGCGCCTGGTCGCCATTCCTGTTCCTGACCGCAACGGTGACCCTGTGGAGCATCCCGCCGTTTAAAGCCCTGTTCGCCCCGGGCGGCGCGCTGTACGACATGGTGATTAACATCTCTGTACCGTTCCTCGACAAGATGGTCGCCCGTATGCCGCCGGTGGTGCACGCCGCTACGCCGTATGCCGCTGTCTATAAATTCGACTGGTTCTCCGCCACCGGTACCGCCATCCTGTTTGCCGCTATCCTTTCCGTGGTGTGGCTGCGCATGAAGCCTGCGGCCGCGGTGCAGACCTTTGCCGCGACCATTAAAGAGCTGATGCTGCCGATTTACTCCATCGGCATGGTGCTGGCGTTCGCGTTTATCTCGAACTACTCCGGCCTGTCATCGACGCTGGCGCTGGCGCTGGCCCATACCAGCCACGCTTTCACCTTCTTCTCGCCGTTCCTCGGCTGGCTGGGGGTATTCCTGACCGGTTCCGATACCTCGTCTAACGCCCTGTTTGCCGCGCTGCAGGCAACGGCAGCCCAGCAGATTGGCGTGTCGGACGTCCTGCTGGTGGCGGCGAATACCACCGGCGGCGTGACCGGGAAAATGATCTCTCCACAATCCATCGCCATTGCCTGTGCGGCGGTGGGACTGGTTGGTAAAGAGTCGGATCTGTTCCGCTTTACCGTGAAACACAGCCTGATATTCACCTGCATGGTGGGGGTGATCACCACCCTGCAGGCCTATGTCTTAACCTGGATGATCCCATGATAGTGATGCCCAGACGCCTGTCCGACGAGATTGCCTCTCGCGTGCGGGCGCTGATTGAAGAACAACAGCTGGAAGCGGGCATGAAGTTGCCCGCCGAACGCCAGCTCGCCGCCCAGCTTGGCGTGTCGCGCAATTCACTGCGCGAGGCGCTGGCGACGCTGGTCAGCGAAGGCGTGCTGGTGAGCCGTCGCGGCGGCGGCACCTTTGTGCGCTGGCAGCATGACGACTGGTCCGAGCAAAACATCGTGCAGCCCCTGAAGACGCTGATGGAGAACGACCCGGACTACAGCTTCGACATCCTTGAAGCGCGTCACGCCATCGAAACCAGTACCGCCTGGCACGCGGCCATGCGGGCAACCGACGCCGACAAAGAGAAACTCATCGCCTGCTTTGAGGCCACGCAAAGCAGCGACCCGGACATCGCCTCCCAGGCGGACGTCCGTTTTCACCTGGCGATTGCCGAGGCGTCGCACAACGTGGTGCTGCTTCAGACCATGCGCGGGTTCTTCGACCTGCTGCAATCCTCCGTGAAGCAGAGCCGCCAGCGCATGTATCTGGTTCCGCCAGTGTTTGCCCGGCTAACCGAACAGCACGAGGCGGTGCTCAACGCCATTCTGGCCGGTGATGCCGAGGCCGCACGCAAAGCGATGATGGCGCATCTCGGTTTCGTGCACACCACCATTAAACGATTCGATGAAGACCAGGCCCGACAGGCGCGTATTACCCGTCTGCCTGGCGACAGTGATATTTCCAGGGAGAACAAAGCATGATTATTTCAGCAGCCAGTGACTATCGCGCCGCGGCGCAGCGCATTTTGCCCCCGTTCCTGTTCCACTACATTGACGGCGGGGCGTATGCCGAATACACCCTGCGCCGCAACGTGGAAGATCTGTCGGAAGTGGCCCTGCGCCAGCGCGTGCTGAAGAATATGTCTGACCTGAGCCTTGAGACAAAGCTGTTCAACGAAACTCTCTCCATGCCCGTGGCGCTCGCGCCTGTAGGCTTATGCGGCATGTATGCCCGCCGCGGTGAAGTGCAGGCTGCCGCTGCGGCGGATGCCAAAGGCATTCCGTTTACCCTTTCCACCGTGTCCGTCTGCCCGATTGAAGAGGTCGCCCCGACCATCAAACGCCCGATGTGGTTCCAGCTGTACGTCCTGCGCGATCGCGGCTTTATGCGCAACGCGCTCGAGCGCGCCAAAGCGGCGGGCTGCTCCACGCTGGTCTTTACCGTCGATATGCCAACGCCCGGGGCGCGCTATCGTGATGCCCACTCCGGCATGAGCGGCCCGAATGCCGCGCTCCGCCGCTACTGGCAGGCGGTTACTCATCCGCAGTGGGCGTGGGATGTCGGCCTGAACGGTCGTCCGCACGATCTCGGTAATATCTCGGCTTACCTCGGTAAACCGACCGGACTGGAAGATTACATCGGCTGGCTGGCGAACAACTTCGATCCGTCGATCTCGTGGAAGGACCTGGAGTGGATCCGCGAGTTCTGGGACGGCCCGATGGTGATCAAAGGGATCCTCGATCCGGAAGATGCCCGCGACGCGGTACGCTTCGGCGCAGACGGGATTGTGGTCTCTAACCACGGCGGACGCCAGCTTGACGGGGTGCTCTCTTCCGCACGCGCCCTGCCGGCCATCGCCGATGCGGTGAAAGGCGATATTGCGATCCTGGCCGACAGCGGCATCCGCAACGGGCTGGACGTGGTGCGCATGATTGCGCTGGGCGCCGACAGCGTGCTGCTGGGGCGCGCGTATCTGTATGCGCTGGCGACGGCGGGCCAGGCAGGGGTGGCGAATCTGCTCAACCTGATCGAAAAAGAGATGAAGGTGGCGATGACGCTGACAGGTGCAAGAACGATTAGCGAAATCAGTAAGGATTCTCTGGTGCAGGAGTTAAGCAAATTACCGGCGGCGCTGGCTCCCCTGGCTCAGGGAAACGCGGCGTAAATTCTCCTCCGTTAATACACCTTTTTCTCGCGCCCGATTTTCCCCTCGGGCGCTTTTTTACGCCAAAAATAACATCCAGGTAACATATTAGATAAGAAAATTTGACATCTCCCTGCCGTCCGCAATTGTATAGACAAGCAAATACAAGAACACAAAAACAACATCAGATCGGAGGGGGAGCGTATGGCGTATTCAGGTAAGGTGGATATTCAGCAGGTGATCGATGAGAGTCCCTTTTCAGGGTTTCACTGGCTGCTCATTGTGCTGGGCTTTCTGGTTCTGGCGATCGATGGTTTTGATACGGCAGCGATGGGTTACATCGCGCCTACGCTGTCGGCAGAATGGGGGATACACAAACAGGATCTGGGGCCGGTGCTGAGCGCTGCGCTGCTGGGGCTGTCGCTGGGCGCGCTGATTGCTGGTCCGGTATCGGACCGGATGGGTCGCAAGCGCGTGCTGGTCTTTTCGTGCCTGTTCTTCGGCCTTGCGAGCCTGGGGACGGCCTGGGCGCAAAGTCTGAATACCCTGACGCTGTGGCGCTTTCTGACGGGCCTGGGCCTCGGTGCCGCAATGCCTAACGCCATCACGCTGATCTCCGAGTTTGCCCCCCAGCGCTGTCGCGCCATGGCGATTAATACCATGTACTGCGGCTTCCCTCTGGGTGCAGCGGGCGGCGGCGCGATCTCTTCCTGGCTTATCCCCCATCACGGCTGGCGAAGCGTGCTGCTGACCGGGGCGATTGCGCCGCTGATTTTAACGCTGCTGCTGGCGCTGTTTTTACCGGAGTCCGTGAAGTTTCTGGTGCAGCGCGGGAAGGACGTCATGCAGGTCCGCCGTATTGCCAGCCGGTTCGCCCGCAGCACGCTGGATAGCGTCACGGGATTTTTCCTGGCGGAGGAGAAAGTCGCCTCTAAAAAAGGGAGCGTGTCGCAGCTCTTTTCCATGCCCTGGCTGCCCGGCACCCTGATGCTGTGGGTGACCTATTTTATGGGGCTGGTGATTTACTACGTCCTGCTAAGCTGGATGCCGACGCTGATGCAGGGGATGGGCTATGCTCTGGTGGAATCCGCCTGGCTCACCTCGCTGTTCACCTTCGGCGGCACCGCAGGCATTCTGCTCGCGGGCTGGATGATGGACCGCTGGGAAGCGCATAAAGTTGTCGCGTGTGGTTTCGTGCTGACAATGGGCCTTATTCTTTTACTGGGTATTGAGCATAACCATATCGCTCTGTTTGGTGGGCTGATTTTCCTGATGGGGATCGCGATGAACGGCGCGCAATCGGGCATGCAAACCCTGGCCGCCACCTTTTACCCTACCGAGTGCCGCGCGACGGGCATCGCCTGGATGCAGGGGATCGGCCGCTTTGGCGGCGTGGCGGGAACCATGACCAGCGCCCAGCTTCTCGCTATGCAGTGGCAGGCAGACAGTATTTTAATGATCCTCAGCGTTCCCGCTCTGGTGGCCGCTGCGGCAACCGTCTACAAAATGCTCTACAGCCGCTCGCAGGAACCCGGCGTCGCGTAGTTCCTCTCTTTTCTGCTATTCTGCCCCCGCAATTAAGGGGGCAGCATGCTTAACATCGTTTTATTCGAACCAGAAATTCCGCCAAATACCGGCAATATTATCCGCCTGTGTGCCAACACCGGTTTTCGTCTGCATATCATTGAGCCGATGGGCTTTACGTGGGACGACAAACGTCTGCGTCGCGCAGGGCTGGATTATCATGAATTTACCGCCGTCGTTCGCCATCACGATTACGCCGCGTTTCTGGAAGCCGAAAAGCCGCAGCGCATGTTCGCCCTGACCACCAAAGGCACGCCAGCCCATAGCGCCGTGAGCTATCAGGCAGGTGACTATCTGATGTTTGGCCCGGAAACCCGCGGCCTGCCGGCCACGATCCTGGATGCCCTGCCCGCTGAGCAGAAAATCCGTATTCCGATGATGCCGGACAGCCGCAGCATGAACCTGTCGAACGCGGTGTCGGTGGTGGTGTATGAAGCATGGCGCCAGCTGGGGTATCCGGGCGCCATTCTCAGAAGTTAAATGCCGTCACCATACTCGAACGTATGGTGAATGCCGTTGAAGTGCTGATCCATGTCCATGGAAGGCTTATCGCTGTCTGGTTTACCGACGATGCGCGCCGGTACGCCAGCGGCGGTGGTATGCGGCGGCACGGGCTGGAGCACCACGGAGCCTGCGCCGATCTTCGCGCCGCGCCCGACTTCGATATTGCCAAGGATTTTGGCACCCGCGCCAATCATCACCCCTTCACGGATTTTCGGATGGCGATCGCCGCTGGTTTTACCGGTACCGCCCAGGGTAACCGACTGCAGGATCGAGACGTCATCCTCAATGACCGCCGTTTCCCCGACGACAATCCCGGTGGCGTGGTCGAGCATGATCCCGCGGCCAATCTTTGCCGCCGGGTGAATATCGACCTGGAACGTCACGGAAACCTGGTTTTGCAGGAAGATCGCCAGCGCGCGGCGACCTTCATTCCAGAGCCAGTGGCCGATGCGGTAAGCCTGCAGGGCGTGGAAGCCTTTCAGGTACAGCAGCGGCGTAGAATATTTATCGACCGCCGGGTCACGCGTGCGCACGGCCTGAATATCGCAGGCGGCAGAGGCGATCATTTCCGGGTCTGCAGCGTAAGCCTCTTCCACTACTTCCCGAATGGCGATAGCTGGCATGATCGAGGAAGCCAGCTTGTTGGCGAGCATATAGCTCAGCGCGCTGCCGAGATTTTCGTGCTTGAGTAGCGTCGCGTGGTAGAAACTGGCCAGCATAGGCTCGCAGTCGGCCAGCGCCCGGGCTTCGGCTTTAATATTGTTCCAGACGATATCCAGTTCTTCACACGGCATTGCTTACTCCAGACGATAGTTAATGACCAGCCAGTTCTGCGCTGGCTGGGTCATTCAGGTGACAACGGTTCCGACTAGTTACTGCTGCGCTCGTCCTTGCGCGCACGACCTAATAAGGTCAATGCTGCCTCGCGCGCATTTTTTCCGCAATACAATACCTGATAAATTTCCTCGGTTATTGGCATTTCGACACCGAAACGGTGCGCCAACTCGCGGACTTCTTTGGTATTGCGGTAGCCTTCAACCACCTGACCAATCTTCTCCTGCGCGCCTTTAACATCGCTGCCCTGTCCGAGCATCATGCCAAAGCGACGGTTACGAGACTGGTTGTCGGTACAGGTCAGCACCAGGTCGCCCAGGCCAGCCATACCCATAAAGGTGGCCGGATCGGCACCCAGCGCTTCGCCCAGGCGGGACATTTCGGTCAGTCCTCGGGTGATCAGCGCCGTACGCGCATTGGCACCAAAACCAATGCCGTCTGACATTCCGGCACCAATCGCAATCACGTTCTTCACCGCACCGCCCAGCTGCACGCCGATAAAATCGGGGTTGCTGTAGACGCGGAAGCTCTTGCCGCAGTGCAGCAGCTGTTGAAGATCGTCGGAGAAGGCCTGATCGGTGGAGGCCAGCGAAATCGCCGTCGGCAGGCCAGCGGCCAGCTCTTTGGCAAAGGTCGGGCCGGAGATGACCGCCAGCGGGATCTCATCACCCAGCGCTTCACGGGCAACGTCCTGCAGCAGGCGTCCGGTTTCGGCTTCCAGTCCTTTTGTCGCCCAGACAATGCGTGCATCCGGGCGCATCAGCGGCTTAATCTGACGGAGCACGTCGCCAAATACATGGCTCGGAACCACAATCAGAATGTTGCGGCTGGCCGCCAGCGCGGTCGCAAGGTCGCTTTCAAGGTGCAGGGAGTCGGGAAAGGGAACGTCCGGAAGAAACGCCACGTTACAACGGTCGCGTTGCAGCGTTGCGATATGTTTTGGATCGTGGCCCCAGAGAACCACTTCGTGACCATTTCTTGCCAGCGTGATGGCAAGAGCGGTGCCGTATGAGCCGGCACCGATCACAGTCATTGACGCATTAACAGTGCTCATCAGGCATCCTGATGTTGTTCAGCACCTTCGCCAGCTTGCTGCTGCAGATAGTTCATGAACAGCGCATCAAAGTTAACTGGCGCAAGGTTCAGTTGCGGGAATGTACCGCGAGAAACCAGGCTGGTGATGCATTCACGCGCATACGGGAACAGAATGTTCGGGCAGTACGCACCCAGGCAATGCGCCATCTGGTTGCCTTCGATACCGCCGATAGAGAAGATGCCGCCCTGCTGTACTTCACACAGGAATGCAGTTTCTTCACCCAGAGATGCGGTAACGGTCACACGCAGCACGACTTCATACACGTCATCTGCCAGTTGGGTAGATGCGGTATCCAGATCAAGTTTAACCTCTGGCTGCCAATCTTTCTGGAAAACATGTGGCGCATTTGGCGCTTCGAAAGAGACGTCCTTGGTGTAGATACGCTGGATCTGGAAAGTCATCTCGGTGTTATTTTGTTCTGACATGGAAATACCCTTTTTAATTGTCCTAAAGTCTCTTAGCTCAGCAGCGGATCGAGTCCACCACGGGCGTCAAGCGCATACAAGTCATCACAGCCGCCAATGTGCTGCGCATCAATAAAAATCTGCGGAACCGTCGTGCGACCACTACGTTTGATCATCTCTTCGCGTTTAATCGCGTCACCGTCGATCGGCAGTTCCTGGAACGTGACGCCTTTGCTGTTCAGCAGCGCTTTCGCACGATGACAGAACGGGCACGTCGCTTTGGTATAGATCTCAATATTGGCCATGACTGAACTCCTTATTTACCGCGTACCAAAGGAAGATTTTCCCCGCTCCAGCCGGAAATACCTTCTTTCAGCACCGTTACGTTTTCGAAGCCTGCTTTATGAAGCGCGCTGGCAGATTCCTGTGCCTGCATGCCGGTCGCATCGACAACGATAATCGGCTGGGCTTTGTGTTTCTCAAGCTCACCGACGTTGTTCGCTTTGATTTCAGCTGGCAGCAGGTTGATTGCGCCCGCAATGTGACCTTTACGGAAATCGTCACGCTGACGCAGATCGACCACGACGGCATCTTCTTTGTTGATCAGACGCGTCGCTTCACCACGGGTGATAACCTTAATTTTAGACGTCAGGCTCTTAAATGTGGTGAACAGCACAGCAGCCAGCAGGCCAATCCACGCGATGCTCAGAACCGGATGGCGGCTAACGAATTGCATAATTTCTTGCATGGAGGGTAAGTACTCCCGACTAAGTGATAAAAAAAACCAGGACAGGAGTATACCTGTGCGTTCTGGCAAATACAGCCAGCGACCATAACCTAATCCATTTTCTGCGGCATGCCACCTAAAAAAATGCCTCAAAATGGTCTGGTGAACATCTTGCCCCTGCGCTTTCTTTGATCTTCTGCGGCTATTTGATCGATTCAGCTGTAGTAAAATTACGCAAATTTTGACTCTTGAGCATGAGGTTGTCGCAATGTCGGTTTCTAAAAAACCTATGGTACTGGTGATTCTGGATGGCTATGGCTACCGTGAAGATAGCCAGGATAACGCTATTTTCAACGCCAAAACCCCGGTCATGGATGCCCTGTGGGCGAAACGTCCGCATACGCTGATTGACGCGTCTGGCCTGGAAGTGGGTCTGCCGGACCGCCAGATGGGCAACTCCGAAGTCGGTCACGTAAACCTGGGCGCCGGGCGTATTGTGTATCAGGATCTGACGCGTCTGGACGTTGAAATTAAAGAACGCACCTTCTTCTCCAACCCAACGCTGTCTGGCGCGGTCGATAAAGCCGTTGCCGCTGGCAAGGCCGTACACATTATGGGCCTGCTCTCTGCTGGCGGCGTTCACAGCCACGAAGATCACATCATGGCGATGGTTGAACTGGCCGCCGAGCGCGGTGCGGAAAAAATCTATCTGCACGCCTTCCTGGACGGTCGCGATACGCCACCACGCAGCGCAAAAGGCTCTCTGCAAGCCTTCGAGGAGAAGTTCGCCGCGCTGGGCAAAGGCCGCGTAGCGTCCATCATTGGCCGTTACTACGCCATGGACCGCGACAACCGCTGGGATCGCGTTGAACAGGCCTATGACCTGATGACCCTGGCAAAAGGCGAGTTCCAGTTCGCGACCGCCGTTGAGGCGCTGGAAGCGGCCTATGCGCGTGATGAAAACGACGAATTCGTGAAAGCGTCCGTGATTCGTGCTGAAGGCCAGGCTGATGCCGCCATGGAAGATGGCGACGCGCTGATCTTCATGAACTTCCGCGCTGACCGCGCGCGTGAAATCACCCGTGCGTTCGTCAACAGCGACTTCGACGGTTTTGTCCGTAAGAAAGTGGTAAAACTGGACTTCATCCAGCTGACTGAATACGCCGCAGACATCAAAGCGCCTTGCGCGTATCCGCCAGCATCTCTGGCAAATACCTTTGGCGAGTGGATGGCGAAGAACGACAAAACGCAGCTGCGTATTTCCGAAACTGAAAAATACGCGCACGTGACCTTCTTCTTTAACGGCGGCGTTGAAGAGCCGTTCAAAGGTGAAGACCGCATTCTGATCAACTCCCCGAAAGTCGCTACCTACGATCTGCAGCCAGAAATGAGCTCTGCAGAATTGACGGAAAAACTGGTTGCGGCCATCAAGAGCGGTAAGTACGACACCATCATCTGTAACTACCCGAACGGCGACATGGTGGGTCATACCGGGGTGATGGAAGCGGCAGTGAAAGCGGTTGAAGCGCTGGACCACTGCGTTGAGCAGGTAGCGAAAGCGGTTGAATCCGTTGGCGGCCAGCTGCTGATCACCGCTGACCACGGTAACGCTGAACAGATGCGCGACCCGGCGACCGGCCAGGCGCACACGGCTCATACCAACCTGCCTGTTCCGCTGATTTATGTGGGTGATAAGTCACTGAAAGCAGTGGAAGGCGGCAAGCTTTCCGACATCGCGCCAACCATGCTGTCGCTGATGGGTATGCCGATCCCTGAAGAGATGACTGGTAAGCCGCTGTTCATCGTGGAATAATCGCTCCCCATGAGGGGAAAGGCGATTTTTTCAATCACATGGGTCGTGAAGCCGCTTAGGTTATCAGTCAGACCTCTGTTTTACGCCAGCGCACTCAGCGCTGGCGTATTGCTGTGCGCCGCATCCGCCCACGCGGATGACCGCGACCAGCTGAAATCCATTCAGGCCGATATCGCCGCCAAAGAGCGTGCGGTACGCCAGCAGCAGCAGCAGCGCTCCGCCCTGCTCGCCCAGCTTAAGCAGCAGGAAGAGGCGATCTCCGCCGCCACGCGTAAACTCCGTGAAACGCAAAACACCCTCGCCCAGTTGAATAAACAGATCGACGAGATGAACGCGTCGATTGCCAAACTCGAGCGCCAGCGTGATGCGCAGGAGCGCAACCTCGCGGCACAGCTTGATGCCGCATTCCGCCAGGGTGAACATACCGGACTCCAGCTGATCCTCAGCGGCGAAGAGAGCCAGCGCGGCCAGCGCCTGCAGGCCTACTTTGGCTATCTCAACCAGGCGCGTCAGGAGACTATCGCGCAGCTGAAGCAGACGCGCGAAGAGGTCTCCACCCAAAAAGCGGAGCTGGAAGAGAAGCAGAGCCAGCAACAGACGTTGCTCTACGAACAAAAAGCGCAGCAGGCGAAGCTTGAGCAGGCGCGCAACGAGCGTAAGAAAACCCTTTCCGGCCTTGAATCCTCCATTCAGGAAGGTCAGAGCCAGCTGAGTGAAATGCGCGCCAACGAATCAAAACTGCGTAACAGCATCGCCCGTGCGGAAGCGGCGGCGAAAGCGCGCGCCGAAAAAGAGGCTCGCGAGGCGCAGGCCGTTCGCGATAAGCAGCAGGAAGCATCCCGCAAAGGCACTACCTACAAGCCAAGCGAGAGCGAACGTTCTCTGATGTCGCGTACCGGCGGTTTGGGCTCTCCTCGCGGTCAGGCTTTCTGGCCCGTTCGCGGTTCAATTCTGCATCGCTATGGCGAACAGCTGCAGGGTGAGCTACGTTGGAAAGGGATCGTTATCGGTGCGTCTGAAGGTAGCGAAGTAAAAGCCATTGCCGATGGCCGCGTGATTCTGGCCGACTGGCTGCAGGGTTACGGACTGGTGGTGGTGGTCGAACACGGTAAAGGTGACATGAGCCTTTACGGCTACAACCAGAGCGCGCTGGTCAGCGTCGGCACGCAGGTGCGCGCAGGCCAACCCATCGCCCTTGTGGGCAGCAGTGGCGGTCAGGGCCGCCCGTCACTCTATTTCGAAATTCGTCGCCAGGGTCAGGCGGTCAATCCACAGCCGTGGTTGGGAAGATAAGTTTTGCTTCAATTTCGTCGAATGGTTTTCTCCGTCGTCAGCGCGCTGGCGCTGGCTGCACCAGTATACGCAGGTAAACTCGCTATCGTGATTGATGACTTCGGTTATCGTCCACACTATGAAAATCAGGTGCTGGCGATGCCGTCGGCCATCTCTGTCGCCGTCCTTCCAAATGCGCCCCACGCGCGTGAGATGGCGACCAAAGCCCATAACAGCGGTCATCAGGTGCTGATCCACCTGCCGATGGCCCCGCTCAGCAAGCAGCCGCTGGAAAAAGACACCCTGCGCCCGGACATGAGCAGCGAGGAGATCGAGCGCATCATCCGCGACGCCTATAACAAAGTGCCGTATGCCGTAGGGCTGAACAACCATATGGGCAGCGCGATGACATCAAGCCTGTACGGGATGCTCAAAGTGATGCAGGCGCTGGAGCGTTACAACCTCTACTTCCTCGACAGCATGACCATCGGCAACAGCCAGGCGATGCGTGCCGCTCAGGGAACCGGCGTAAAGGTGATTAAGCGCAAGGTGTTCCTGGATGATACCCAGAACGAAGCCGATATCCGCATGCAGTTTAATCGCGCGGTACAGCTGGCCCGCCGCAATGGCTCAGCCATCGCCATCGGTCACCCGCACCCGTCTACCGTTCGCGTCCTGCAGCAGATGCTGCCGACCTTACCTTCCGATATCACGCTGGTGCGTCCGAGCGATCTGCTGAACGAGCCACAGGTAGATACCTCTACACCAAATTCTGCGCAGCCCGTCCCGACAGCACCGCGTAATCCGTTCCGCGGCGTGAAGCGCTGTGTACCGAAGCAACCGCCTGAACCAGTCTATGCGACCCGCTTCTTCTCCGTCATCGGAGACAGCATCAGTAACAGTACCCTGGTGAAATACGTCCAGCAGCAGTGGCAGGGATGGGGTAAGAAAGCCTGACGCTTATTTCGCAATCTGAGAGTCCGTCTGCTCGTTAGCAACGGACTCTTTTTTTTCCTGATGCTGATACCAGGATTTGAAATACTTCAAAAAGCTATAGGCTGTGGCATACAGTCCCGTCGCCACCCCCACTTTGCCCTTACGCCAGGCGCCGCTAAACAGATACCATTTGAAAAAAGCCCCGATGGCGCTGATTACGCCGCGTCCAATTGAGGGCTGTATTTTTTGATGTTGAACCAGGCGGGTTGTATAACAATTTAATTTGTTAAAAAGCTCATGCAGTGTGGGAAACGTATCATGTTTTACATAACCCGGAATACGTTCACAACGGAGAAAACCTTCGACCTGATCGTCTACCGGCCTGTTATTAAACCGGGACTGTTTACGGTTAAAAAGACGCACAGGATAATCAGGGGATGAAACTGGATAAATCGTCCGGACTTCTTCACCCAGAACAAACCAGTGGCGGCATATTCGCCATGCCATTCCGGGGTCTGGCTCATCGCCTGCTTTTAACGTTAAAACGGCATTAACCGTTTCCTGGTCAAGAATTTCGTCGCTGTCGATGCACAGGACCCAGTCATTGCTGGCTAAGGATATGGCATGGTTCATCTGCTCGCCATGCCAGCCAAATTTTTTATAGACGGGTAGCAGTCCAAAGCTTTCACAAATATATCGTGTTTTGTCCGTACTGCCAGAATCGACCACGACAATTTCATCCGCTATTTTCAAAAGAGGCGGGATAACATCGTGCAATAATCTTTCAGAATTAAACGTTAATAAGCAGACCGTTATTTTAAACATTTTCCCACTCTCAATAGCAGCCTAAATTAATATTATTAATACTATATAAATGAGTAGAGACGATTAAAGTCCTGATTCACACTTTTAAAATAAGCACGCTTGAAATTTTGTCTAATCCTGAAACGCAATAAAATAGAAAAATCTATTTTATTTCAACAGATTCTTTATAATGCAGTCAGATGAAGGGTAGCACACGGATTCAGACATGCCGCACAAAAGTAAAATTCTCCTCCTGGATACGGGTAAAGAATGGGGGGGAGGCACCAACAGTATGCTTGAGCTCCTGAAGCGAATCAATCGCGATAAATTCGATATTACCTGTTGTTTTTACAGTGATTATAGTCGTGCCGAAGGTGAGACGATTGGCCAGGTGCTCAACGGCATCGGCATCCCGCTCATCGTGATCCCTCAACGTCCGCAGCCGGTCTGGGCTAAATTGTTGAAGGAAGCGGGACGTAGCCTGCTGTTTTTCTCACGCAGCGCCCGCAAGGCATTGACGCGTCACGTGGATATCATGTGGCGCATCAGGCCTAACGTCAGCAAAATCGAAACCCTTTTCACGCAGGGCGGTTTCGATACGCTCTATATGAATAACCAGCCGGGCTCAAACGAGGAAGGCTATCTGGCGGCGGCGAACCTGCAGGCGCGGTTGATCCAGCACTGCCGCATTGAGCCTGTTTTAACCCCGCCGCTGGTAAAGCTGGTTAATGCCCATGCCACAAAAATCATCGCCGTCTCGCACGGCGTTGAACGCGTGTTGCTTCAGCATGGCGTCCGGCCCGAACTGTGTACGACGGTCAATAATGCCATCGACATCCACCAGCCTTTACCTGACCGACGCGCGATGCGCCAGCGCCTGAACATTGATGACGACACGTTTGTGTTCGGCAGTATTGGGTCGTTAATCCCTCGCAAAGCCAACCACCACACGCTGGAGGCGCTGGCACAGTTCAGCCAGAAGCATCCCGAGGCGAAATGGAAAATGGTGCTGGTCGGCGAAGGTGCCGAACGCCGCGCTTTAGCGGAACAGGCCCGAACGCTGGGAATTGAAAACCACGTCATCTTCACCGGTTTTCAGAATACCCCATTTGATTACCTCGCTACGTTTGACGCCTTTATTCTGGCCTCAAAAAGTGAAGGGCTGCCGCGCGTGGTGCTGGAAGCGATGCTTCTCAATATCCCCGTGATTGGCTCTCAGGTGACCGGCACGGCGGAATTGATTGACCATGACTCGACAGGGCTGCTCTTCCCCTGGAGCGATGTTTCACAGCTTGCACAGCATCTGGACAATATCTGGGCAGACGCTGACCTGCGGGCTCGACTGGCTGCGGCTGCATACCAGAACGTCTGTCATACCTATGCCATCGAAAACTATGTCAGCGGTGTCGAAGCCGTGCTTGGCGCGCACTAACCAAACGAGATAACTATGTTTAAATTTCTTAATGCTCGCTATCGTCATATCACCGGGCGACACAACATTCCTTACAGCTCTCTGCCCGTGACGGGCGCGCTTGCTGCGGTGGATTCTATTGTGATTCCGTGTACCGGCGCAGATTTCGTCGAAGAAGCATTACTCTCTGCCACCTTCGCGGAACGTTATGCCACCGGGGTGAGCGAAATCGTCATCGTCAGCGATCAGCCTGAATCCGCCTTTGGGGTACTGCCGCCGAAAACCCGCGTAGTGACGCTAAATCTTCCCGTACGTGAGGAAAGTTACCGCTATAAGCAGATCTACCTCAGCCGTCTGGTGAAGCTTAACGCCCCGCTGCAGGCGCGCGGTGAAGGGGTATTGATGATCGATTCCGATCTCAACCTGCTCAAGATGCCCGAGATCAACATGGCCGACATGCACATTTACTCCAGCTTCCGTCAGGGCAAAATGATTGCCAAGCTGGACGGTGCGCCAGCGGAGAAAGTGCCGGCGTATTACAAAGAGACGGTGCGCCCGTATCTGGTCGATCACGTTAACGGCGCGTTTCTTGCGGCAACCAAAAAAACCTGGCGCCGTATCTGCCCGCTGTGGCTGACGCTGTTCCAGGATACCTGGGAGCTGATGGATGATACGCAGCCGCCGACCGATCAGCTGCCGCTCGCCGCACTGCTGGACATGCTGGATTTAAAAACGGTTAACCTGGGTGACTGGATGAACTGGCCGGTCTCGAAAAAAATCGGCGGTCAGGAAGCCGTTGTTCCGAAAGAGGTGATTGGCGCGCACGGCGGCTTCCCTCTCTCCGAATGGCAGAAGTACCTTGAATCGCCGGATAACAAACTGCTGTTCAAAGGTCAGGACTACACCCGCAAGGTGCGTTACCTGACGGACGAAGAGAAAAAGAAGCAATAAAATAAGGGGCCTGAGGCCCCTTTTTGATTACTTATCCCAGCTCAGGATCACTTTTCCTGACTGGCCGGAACGCATCGCGTCGAAGCCCTGCTGGAACTCATCGATGGAGAAACGGTGAGTAATAATCGGGGACAGATCCAGACCGGACTGGATCAGCGCCGCCATCTTGTACCAGGTCTCGAACATCTCGCGGCCATAGATGCCCTTGATGAACAGCCCCTTGAAGATGACTTTGTTCCAGTCGATAGACATGTCTGACGGCGGAATACCCAGCATCGCGATACGGCCACCGTGGTTCATGGTGTCGAGCATGGTGCGGAACGCCGGTGGCGCACCGGACATCTCCAGACCCACGTCAAAGCCTTCGGTCATGCCCAGCTCTTCCATCACGTCGGTCAGGCTCTCTTTCGAAACATCCACGCGCGGGTGACGCCCATTTTGCGTGCCAGCGACAGACGGTATTCGTTCACGTCGGTGATCACAACGTTGCGCGCGCCCACGTGCTTGGCCACCGCAGCGGCCATAATGCCGATTGGGCCCGCGCCGGAGACCAGCACGTCTTCACCGACCAGGTCGAAGGAGAGCGCCGTATGTACCGCGTTGCCGAACGGGTCGAAGATGGAGGCCAGGTCGTCAGAGATATTGTCCGGGATTTTGAACGCGTTAAACGCCGGGATCACCAGGTATTCCGCGAAGCAGCCCGGGCGGTTTACGCCCACGCCAATGGTATTACGGCACAGGTGCGTACGCCCGCCGCGGCAGTTACGGCAGTGGCCGCAGGTAATATGGCCTTCACCGGAGACGCGGTCGCCAATTTGGAAGCCTTTCACTTCCTGGCCGATACCCACCACTTCACCGACATATTCGTGACCGACAACCATCGGTACCGGAATGGTTTTCTGCGACCACTGGTCCCAGTTGTAGATGTGAACGTCAGTACCGCAGATGGCGGTTTTACGAATTTTGATCAGCAGATCGTTATGACCGACTTCCGGCTCCGGCACGTCGGTCATCCAAATCCCTTCTTCCGCTTTCAGTTTGGATAACGCTTTCATCACACGTCCTCAGGCAATTACGCCCAGCTGTTTGCCGATGCGGGTAAAGGCTTCCACCGCACGTTCAATTTGTTCAGGCGTATGCGCCGCAGACATCTGGGTGCGGATACGCGCCTGACCTTTTGGCACCACCGGGAAGAAGAACCCGGTGACGTAAATCCCTTCTTTCTGCAGCTCGCGGGCAAATTGTTGCGCGACGACCGCATCGCCCAGCATCACCGGAATAATCGCGTGATCGGCACCGGCCAGGGTGAAGCCAGCGGCGCTCATTTTTTCACGGAACAGACGGGCGTTGGACCACAGGCGGTCGCGCAGCTCAGCGCCGGACTCCACCATCTCCAGTACCTTGATGGAGGCGGCAACAATGGCCGGCGCCAGGGAGTTGGAGAACAGATACGGGCGAGAGCGCTGGCGCAGCCACTCGACCACCTCTTTACGCGCGGCGGTATAGCCGCCGGACGCGCCGCCGAGCGCTTTGCCCAGCGTACCGGTGATGATGTCCACGCGGCCCATCACGTCACAGTATTCGTGGGAACCGCGGCCGTTTTCGCCGACAAAACCAACCGCGTGAGAGTCATCGACCATCACCAGCGCGTCGTATTTATCCGCCAGGTCGCACACGCCCTTCAGGTTGGCGATCACGCCGTCCATGGAGAACACGCCGTCGGTGGCGATCAGCACGTGGCGAGCGCCCGCTTCACGCGCCTCTTTCAGGCGCGCTTCCAGCTCGACCATGTCGTTGTTGGCATAGCGGAAACGCTTCGCTTTACACAGGCGTACGCCGTCGATGATGGAGGCGTGGTTCAGGGCATCGGAGATAATCGCATCTTCTGCGCCAAGCAGGGTCTCAAACAGACCGCCGTTGGCGTCAAAGCAGGAGGAGTACAGAATCGCGTCTTCCATTCCGAGGAAGCTCGCCAGCTTTTGCTCAAGCTGCTTATGGCTGTCCTGCGTACCGCAGATAAAGCGTACGGAGGCCATGCCGAAACCGTGGGTGTCCATGCCGTTTTTTGCAGCGGCAATCAGCTCAGGGTGATTCGCAAGACCTAAGTAGTTGTTCGCACAAAAGTTGATCACATGGCTGCCGTCGGCAACGGTGATGTCCGCCTGCTGGGCAGACGTGATAATACGCTCTTCCTTGAACAACCCTTCCACACGTGCGGTGTCGAGGTCGCTGTTTAACTGTTTGTAAAAATCACCACGCATTGCAATTCTCCAGACTCGGCAAATTTCGGGACATATTACCCAAACCTATAGTTCATGACGAGATGACACGTCATCTCTTGTCGTTTTTGCAGCATAAATCACGCGTACCCCTGCGCTGTGAAGGTGAATGGCTGAAGGGCAGCCATACTAATGATATGATAGAGACATTAGCGTCCGGGATTGTCCCCGGGCTCCACACTTCAAAGGTTACAGTTATGATCATCGTTACCGGCGGCGCGGGCTTTATCGGCAGCAATATTGTTAAGGCTCTCAATGACAAAGGCATCACCGACATCCTGGTGGTTGACAACCTGAAAGACGGCACCAAGTTCGTCAACCTGGTGGATCTGAACATCGCTGACTACATGGATAAAGAAGACTTCCTTATCCAGATTATGGCAGGCGAAGAGTTCGGCGAGATCGAAGCCATCTTCCACGAAGGTGCGTGTTCTTCCACCACCGAGTGGGACGGTAAGTACATGATGGACAATAACTATCAGTACTCCAAAGAGCTCCTGCACTACTGCCTGGAGCGCGAAATTCCGTTCCTGTATGCCTCCTCCGCGGCAACCTACGGCGGCCGCACCTCGGACTTTATCGAATCCCGCGAGTATGAGCAGCCGCTAAACGTCTACGGTTACTCCAAATTCCTGTTCGACGAGTACGTGCGTCAGGTGCTGCCTGAAGCGAACTCGCAGATCGTCGGCTTCCGTTACTTCAACGTGTACGGACCGCGCGAAGGTCACAAAGGCAGCATGGCGAGCGTGGCATTCCACCTGAACACCCAGCTGAATAACGGCGAAAGCCCGAAACTGTTCGAAGGCAGCGACGGCTTTAAGCGCGACTTCGTTTACGTGGGCGACGTTGCCGCAGTGAACCTGTGGTTCTGGGAAAACGGCGTATCCGGCATCTTCAACCTGGGTACCGGCCGCGCGGAGTCCTTCCAGGCGGTGGCTGACGCAACGCTGGCGTACCACAAAAAAGGCAGCATCGAGTACATTCCATTCCCTGACAAGCTGAAAGGCCGTTATCAGGCGTTCACCCAGGCTGACCTGACCAACCTGCGCGCCGCAGGCTACGACAAGCCGTTCAAGACCGTTGCCGAAGGCGTAACGGAATATATGGCCTGGCTGAACCGCGACGCATAAGTATGAAGATTCTGGTGATCGGCCCGTCATGGGTGGGCGACATGATGATGTCGCAAAGTCTCTATCGCACGCTCAAGGCGCGTTATCCCCAGGCGATAATCGACGTGATGGCACCCGCGTGGTGCCGTCCTCTGTTGTCGCGTATGCCGGAAGTGAACGAGGCGATCCCGATGCCGCTTGGCCACGGGGCGCTGGAAATCGGCGAACGCCGCAAGCTCGGCCATAGCCTGCGCGACAAGCGCTACGATCGCGCGTATGTCCTGCCAAACTCCTTTAAATCCGCTCTGGTGCCTTTCTTTGCAGGCATCCCACATCGCACCGGCTGGCGCGGTGAAATGCGCTACGGCCTGCTGAACGACGCGCGGGTGCTGGATAAAGAGGCCTGGCCGCTGATGGTGGAGCGCTATGTGGCGCTGGCCTACGACAAAGGCGTGATGCGCAGTGCGAAAGACCTGCCGCAGCCGCTGCTCTGGCCACAGCTTCAGGTTAACGACGGTGAAAAATCCCAGACCTGTAACGCGTTTGGTCTATCGTCTGAACGCCCGATCATTGGCTTCTGCCCCGGCGCCGAATTCGGCCCGGCAAAACGCTGGCCGCACTACCACTATGCGGAGCTGGCGAAACAGCTGATTGACGAAGGCTACCAGATTGTCCTGTTCGGTTCGGCAAAGGACCACGAGGCAGGCAACGAAATTCTCGCGACGCTCAGTAATGAACAGCAGGCCTGGTGCCGCAACCTGGCGGGAGAAACGCAGCTTGAACAGGCTGTTATCCTGATTGCCGCCTGTGAGGCCGTGGTCAGCAACGATTCGGGCCTGATGCACGTCGCCGCTGCGCTCAACCGCCCGCTGGTGGCGCTGTATGGCCCAAGTAGCCCGGACTTCACGCCCCCGCTTTCTCATAAAGCGCGCGTCATCCGCCTGATCACCGGCTACCACAAAGTACGCAAGGGCGATGCCGCAGAAGGCTACCATCAGAGCCTGATCGACATTACGCCAGAGCGCGTTCTCGAAGAGCTTAACGAACTGCTGTTGAGCGAAGAAGGATAACGAATGCGGGTACTGATCGTTAAAACTTCTTCGATGGGCGATGTTCTGCATACGCTCCCGTCACTGACGGACGCCATGCGGGCCATTCCCGACATTCGTTTTGACTGGGTGGTGGAAGAAGGCTTCGCGCAGATCCCCACCTGGCATGAAGCGGTTGACCGCGTGATCCCGGTGGCGATTCGCCGCTGGCGCAAAGCGTGGTTCTCCGCCCCGATTAAAGCCGAACGCAAAGCCTTCCGTGAGGCGGTGCGGGCACAGCATTACGACGCCATCATCGACGCCCAGGGGCTGGTGAAAAGCGCCGCGCTGGTGACGCGTCTGGCACATGGCGTAAAGCACGGCATGGACTGGCATACCGCCCGCGAACCGCTGGCGAGCCTGTTCTATAACCGTCGCCACCACATCGCAAAGCAACAGCATGCGGTAGAACGTACCCGCGAGCTGTTTGCAAAAAGCCTGGGCTATGCGAAACCGGAAACCCAGGGCGACTACGCCATTGCGCAGCACTTTTTGCGTAATACAGATCCCTGTGCTCAGCCTTATCTTGTCTTCCTGCATGCCACAACGCGCGACGATAAACACTGGCCGGAAACGCACTGGCGAAG
Source organism: Enterobacter sp. E14S (assembly GCF_055666685.1). NCBI lineage: Bacteria > Pseudomonadati > Pseudomonadota > Gammaproteobacteria > Enterobacterales > Enterobacteriaceae > Enterobacter > Enterobacter sp. E14S. The sequence continues at coordinate 87,303 of NZ_JBVODQ010000011.1, forward strand.
CCTGATTGAACTAATGCAACCTACCGGCATCCATATTAAACTGCCCTGGGGCGCTGAACATGAGCGGCAGCGTGCAGAGCGTCTGGCAGCAGGTTTTTCACACGTCGAGGTATTGCCGAAACTCACGCTGGCGCAGGTTGCCGCGCAGCTGGCGGGAGCGAATGCTGTTGTTTCCGTTGATACAGGTTTAAGCCATTTAACCGCAGCGCTGGATCGTCCGAATATTACGATTTTTGGTCCGACCGATCCTGGATTGATCGGGGGTTACGGCAAAAACCAGCATCAGATGGTCAGCCCGACCCAGCAAACGAAGGATATCAGCGCAGATGCTATTTTTTCATTTTTACAGGGCAGCCGTTGGCTTTCCAACAGGGATATCTAACGCATGAGTTACGTATTTCTGCTGATTTTACTCTTTCCGGTGAAGCTTATCCGGAAGCTGTTCCGCAAAGAGACAGGTAAAAACCTGGTCATTCAGACAGCAAAAATCGGCGATTTTGTTAATGCAACGCCCCTTCTGGCATACCTGCAAAAAAGCGACGTGCTCATCAGTCGTAGCGTAGGTGCGCTGGCGAAGCATGATGAGACGATCGATGAGATTTTTTTTATCGAGCAGCATAAGCGTAACCTGTGGCGAAAGCTGGTCTTTGCCTGCCGGATCATGAACCGCTATGACAATGTCTATCTCCTGCAACCCAATAGCGTGAACCTCTTTTTCGCCTCCGTGTGTAACGCTAAAAACAAAAAGTTTTTAAGCACTTACACGCGCAGATGGTATCACGGTATTTTCTATGCAACGGCAGACGGTACTGTTGAACACGGTAAGAAGACTCTTTCAGTCACGAACTATCTCAAACTGGCCGATCGCACCTTAACCTGGCAAGACTCGCCAAAGCACGCCACAAAGCCACTTTTCAAACCTGCGACCTATCCGGCAATCCTCGATAAACCCGGCGTGATCCGCATTGGCATCAGCGTAGCCGCCGGGAATAAAGCGAAAACCGTTCCGCCGGTCATCTGGAAGCAAATTGCCGATCGTCTCGCCGACCTGCCCTGCGAATTTTATGTGTTTGGCGCCCCGAATGAACAATCGTGGATGGATGATATCACCCGCGCTTACGGTGAACTGCCCAACTTTATTAACCTGATTGGCAAAATCTCGCTTGAAGAGCTGCCGTGGGCCATTTCTAAAATGGATTGCTATATCGCGTCTGACTCGGGGAATGTCTACATTGCCGATGCGGTAGGCGTGCCGGTAATCTTACTGTTCGGGCCTTGTTGCCACTATGAACAGCGTCCGCTGGGCAACGTATTGCTGATTGGTAATGATGACAACATTTGCTCATATGTTTTTGAAACACGATATTACTTCTCACAGAGCCGGGAAGAACTCTTCGCTGTAACAGACGAAGCGCTACGTGAACTCAAACACTTCATTTGCGAGTTACCCACAATTAATACAGACGCATACTCCTTTGATGCTCAGGGAAACTAATTATTATGGCTTTTCTAAGCATCATTATTGCCGCGCATAACGCCAAAGATACGCTTCACACTACCCTAGAAAGCCTGCAAAACGCGATTGAGGGTGCGGGGGATGATGTAGAGATCATTATCTTTAACGACAATTCCAATGACTCAACGCAGGATATTATTGAAGCGTGGCTGCCAATGCTTCCGAATGCGCAATCCCGATACGTCGAGTACCGTAACGTAGGCCATGTTCGAAACAGCGCCCTCTCGCTGGCCACAGGTGAATACATTACCATGCTGGATAGCGATGACCGGATGAAACCGGGCAGCATCAGGGACGCTGTGGCGTTTCTCAAATCAGAGCGCCCTGATATGCTCCTGACGCGCCTGCTGGAAATTCGCGACACCAAAAAAATGACAGCCGACTGGCAGGGGTTCTCTCCTGTTGCTTTGTCACAACATGAGGCAATAAAGCGGTTCCTGCAGCACAAAGATTTTCAGGCACATCTCATCGGGCAATTCATTCATCGGAAATTGTATGTAAATAACCCGATTCCTTCGATGATTTGTTATGAAGATTTCGCCGTGTTTCCCGGCATGCTGATGCAATCGAGTAAAATAGTCTATCAGCGTCAGGGACACTATTATTACATCAAACGTAACGACAGTTTGTCGAGCCGTCTCGACGCCAGTAAAATCGCTACGCTGGTTAATTGCACATTACAAATGGAAGAAACATTCCCTCGTTCTTTTAAGCATCTTGTGAATTGTCACTGGTTTGATATCTACAGAAACCACCGGCAGCATCTGACTGACCAGCAACTCAAACTGGTAAAACAGCGGGTCAATGCACTTTATTCTCTCTCTTTCTTCTTCTCCAGAGATGTACGTTTCAGCTACAAAAAAAGGGTCATTGAGGCATTATGGAAAAAGTAAAACTGCGGCTTTATCAGCTGACGCTGATTTTGAGCCTTATTTCGCTTATGCTGGCGCTGCTGAGTTCAGGTAAGCAGCGAGAGTTTTTCTATATTGCGATTTATGCCAGCATTATCGGCTTAGCGTGCGAATATAAAAAAATCACAGTGCGTCCTTTTTCTATCGCATTGCCGATTTTATTGATTGGCCTGCTTAATCTTGGCTGGTATCTGGTGTATGAATATCATAGCGAAGGCCTGAACGTTTATAGCGATTATTTCGGTGCAAGTAAAAAATTAATTCTGGCAAGTATTCTCATTTTTTATCTTGACAGGTTTAAGTCTTATATTGATAAAGCATCCTTCCAGAAATATTTTTTATACGCCTCTGGTGCAGGGTTTATACTCGCTACTGGCTATGGCTTATGGCAGGCTTCACAGGGTATGGGGCGTATCGAGATGGCCATAAACCGTGCGACCGTGTCGGCCTATGTTTATTCTGTATTGTCACTGGCGTTTGTATACAGCCTTTATCTACAGAAAAATATCAAACTGTATGTAGCCGCAGGACTTATCATCTTAATATCTTATTTCGTCATTCTTCTAACGGGCACCCGTGCCGCAATGGGGTTATATTTGATCCTGGCGATTGTACTCACCCTTTACCACTTCAGAAGAATACACCTTAAATCTACGCTGATTTTCTTATGTATTGTGGCGGGTATTGTTATCGTTAGCTACAAACCATTAATCTTACCCAAGCTACAACAAACACAAGCTGAAGTTGAAAGTTATCAAAAAGGTAATGATGCAACCTCGCTCGGCGCTCGTTTCTCTATGTGGAGTGTTGGTATTCAAAACGGTCTTGCCCATCCTTTAGGGCAGTCAGTTGAAGACCGCGAAATATGGACACAGCAATATGTGAAAAATGGGCACCCACACCTCGCGGCTGCCCTCGAGTTTATCAGGGTGCATCTGCACAATGAGTTTATTGAGAAATATTCTCTGCAGGGGATCCCAGGGCTGGCGATATTAGTGTTTTTCTATATATCGATGATCGTTTACGCCCTTAAAAACAGAAATGGCCTGCTGCTAACGACCATGCTTCTTTTATTACTCTATGGCCTGACTGACGTCATACTGTTGAGTTCAGAAGCCTTAATCTTCTTTGTCACCGTGTTTGCGCTGAGTACCCCTTTTTCGCAAACCCGGCAACGCTAATGATAATGCCCGCGTCGCGGGCATTATTTTTTCTTGTATTGATAAAACTCCGCCAGCGTCATTCCTACCGTCTTATCAGACAACCAGCTAAAGAGCGTTTCTAAATCCTGATACAACCCTTCAATCGCCGCCTCATCTTTAAACGTTGGGCTTCCGCCAGGCATAAATTCCGACGAATGAAGCATAAACTCCACGTACTCACTGCCCTGCGACAGGCATTGCTGTGCGACCTGAATCATTTGCGCCGCATTCCCACCGGACGGTCTTAGCCAGTTCACAGAAGGGGAGCGGTATTTACCGCGAAGCCTGTCGTAACCCTGTTTGATCGTGTTCAACCACGCCGGGTGTTTATACTGAATGCTCATCGGCACTTCGAGTAATGGGCTATTGCCTGCCCGGGAAATATTATCTAAATCCATGAAATAGGCGTGGTCGGGGAAATGCTGATAATCCGTTCCGCCATTACCCTGCGGGGCGCCTTTAGCATTGCACCAGTTCACGCGTGGCGTCACGGAGCAATCAACCTGGTAGCCCAGTTCAACAAGCAATTTTGCGTAGCGACTGTCAAATGCCCAACGTCCGGCACGGTGGCTTAACATTTTGGTCTGGAAGGTCTCTTCCAGCAGGCGGGTCATAAACAGCACTTTCTCGCGCATCACCTCATCGGAAAATTCAATCAGATAAGGCTGCCAGCGCCAGTCATCTCCCGTGAGATCGTGTTCGGGCGGGCTATTCCATGCGTGAAGGTGCATCCCCACCTCACCCTGACCGCGGGCGATTGCGTCCCTGGCGAATTCGATGAAAACGGGTTCGATCGCCATCTCGTAATTGGTCAGCCACACGGGCTTAAAGCCGAAACGCTCACAAAGCGCCTGGAAACGCGCCAGATAACGCGCATTTTCCGTTTTAATGACGCGGTGATTTTGCCAGAGATTATCGCCCTCAGTATCAATTGTGATGATAAACGCTGGTTTGTTCATAATGAGTCCGCAAGACAGGAAAGTTAGCGCTATGTTACGCACTCTCCAAAGCATGAGTAAACCCTTCCAGGGAAATTACTGAGATTATGGAGAAAGAGTGCAAGTCGCTATCAGGTCTATTAGAATTGCCATCAGTACAACGCCGATAAGATGATGATGAATAACTTACCTGACACACCTGATTTGCGCATTTTACTTATCAAACTCCGCCATCATGGCGACATGTTACTGACCACTCCCGTCATTGATTCGCTACGTCAAAAATGGCCGCAGGCGCAGATTGATGTCCTGCTGTATGAAGAAACGCGCGATATGCTCGCCGCGCATCCGGCGATCGGTACAATTTATGGAATCGATCGTAAATGGAAACAGCTTGGCACGCTGAAGCATCTTCAAAAAGAGTGGCAGTTGCTGAGTGCGTTAAGAAATCAGCATTATCATCTGGTGATTAACCTTGCCGATCAATGGCGTAGCGCGATCGTCACCCGCTTCACCGGTGCACCCGTTCGCCTCGGATTCGCGTTTAACAAACGCAACAGTGCATTCTGGCGTTTTTGTCACACCGATCTGGTCTCTGTCGACGGTCACAAATCCCTGCATACGGTCGAACAGAATCTTTCCATTCTGGCGCCATTACCGGTCGCGCCGCAGCCTGCCGTCACCATGGCTTACACCGCAGAAGACTGGGATCATGCCCGCCAAAAGCTGATGCAGACGGCTGTGGGCGACAGCTATATCGTGATCCAGCCGACGTCCCGCTGGTTCTTTAAATGCTGGAGCGAGGACAAAATGGCGCAAACCATTACCGCACTGCAGCAGGATGGTCATACGGTTGTGCTCACCGCGGGGCCGGATAAAAAAGAGCTGGCGATGATCGATCGCATTCTCGCCGCCTCGCCAAAGACGGGAGTCGTCTCGCTGGCGGGCCAGCTAACGTTGCGCCAGTTGGCCTCACTTATCGATCATGCGCGTCTTTTTATCGGCGTTGACTCCGTTCCAATGCATATGGCCGCCGCGCTGCAAACGCCCTGCGTGGCGCTGTTTGGTCCTTCTAAACTCACGTTTTGGTCTCCATGGCAAGTCAACGGCGAAGTCATCTGGGCCGGCAATTACGGCCCGCTACCCGATCCGGATGCCATTGATACCAAAACGAAAGAACGCTATCTCGACGCCATTCCCGTTGATGCTGTCGTCTCCGCCGCAAGGAGATATCTGTCATGAAACACCATCGTCTGGCCATTGTTCGCCAAAAATATCGCCCTGATGGCGGAGCGGAACGCTTCGTTTCGCGCGCTCTCACCGCGCTGAGCAATCAGAACCTTGAGCTCAACGTCATCACGCGTGAGTGGCAGGGAGAGAAGCAAGACGACTGGCATATCCACATTTGCAACCCTCAAAAATGGGGCCGGATCAGTCGAGAGCGCGGATTTGCACAGGCCGCGCGCGCGCTGTGGCAGCAACAGCAGTTTGATATTGTTCAAAGCCATGAGCGCATCCCGGGTTGTGATATCTATCGCGCGGGTGATGGGGTGCATCGTCGCTGGCTGCTGCAGCGCGCGCGCATTTTACCTGCCTGGCGTGCGCAAATGCTGATGTATGACCGCTATCACCGCTACGTGATGCGTGCGGAACGGGAAATGTATCAGGCGCCTGAGTTAAAAGCCGTAATCTGCAATGCGGAGATGATCAAACGCGAAATCGTTGAAGACTTTGATATTGACGCAAATAAAATTCATGTGATTTATAATTCTATTGATTCCAGCCGCTTCGTTCCGGCCCAGGAGGCACAGCGTGCGATGCTGCGCCAGCAAGTTGGTTTGCCAGCCGATGCCGTTGTGTTCTGTTTTGTTGGCTCAGGGTTTGAACGAAAAGGATTAGCCAGCGCCATACGCGCTATCGCTGGAACATCAGCCTGGCTGATTGTGGTTGGGCAAGATAAAGCAGAGCGTCGTTATCGCGACCTCGCCCGTTCGTTAGGCTGCGAGGGGCAAATCCGTTTCCTGGGGGTGCAAAAAGAAACTCTGCCTTTTTATCAGCTATCCGATGGTTTACTGTTGCCAACGCTGTATGATCCCTTTCCTAACGTTATTCTTGAAGCGATGGCCTGCGGCTTGCCCGTCATTACTTCAGAGAGTTGCGGTGGTGCAGAGTTTATTCAACAAGGCCAGAACGGATTTTATTGTGACGCACTTGATATCAGTACATTGAAGGAAGCGGTAGCCGCTATTCCTTTACTGGAAAAAAATAACAATATGGGACGAGCGGCACGTGAACGTGTAAAAGACGCTACTCCCGAAAAACTATCAAGTCAGCTTATTACGCTTTATCAAAAATTACTGGATTAAAAATGCGCATCCTAATGATTATTGATGGTTTACCCGGTGGAGGAGCTGAAAAAACGGTTCTTACACTCTCCCGTGGATTAATAGAAATGGGACATCAGGTCTCTCTATTCTCTCTGCGGAAAGTGTGCGACTACGCCATCCCGGACGGCATCGATTATCAGGTTGTTCAGGACACATGTAAAAAACCGTGGCGAAAGCTGACGGAGATCCCACGCCGCGCCCAACTGCTGGATCAGGCGATTGAGCGAGCTGAGCGCAGCGGCAAATTTGATGTGGTGTTCTCTCACCTGCACAAAACCGACCGCATTGTGGCGCACTGCCGCGCGCTGGAACGTGACAAAGTCTGGTTCTGCGTGCACGGCATGTTCTCGTTCTCCTATCTTCGCCATCGCAGCGGACTTTCGCGCTGGTTTAAACATCTTAAAATCCGTCATACCTACGAAAACCGCAACGTTGTCGCCGTCTCAGGCGCCGTGTTGACAGACCTTTCCGAGACGCTGGCGCTCAATCTTCGACGCAAAGCGGTTATCCATAATCCTTTCGATATTCCTGAAATTCAGCGTCTGGCGGATGCGCCCTTCGAGATGCAGGGAAAGGATTACATTATTCATGTTGGCCGCTTCCATGAGCACAAACGCCACGACCGCCTTTTACGTGCGTTCGCCCTGAGTAACATTGACACCACGCTGGTCATGATGGGCAATGGGTCTGACGCTCAAATTCAAAAACTCAAGCAGCTTGCTGCCGAGCTGGGTATTGAAAACAAAACGGTTTTCCGCCCGTTCGAGTCCAATCCCTATCCCTGGATTAAAGGGGCACGCCTTTTAGTGTTAAGTTCTGACTGCGAAGGTTTTGGTAATGTGCTGGTCGAAGCCATTATCTGCCAGACGCCACCGGTCAGTACAAATTGCCCAGGAGGCCCTGCCGAAATCCTTACCGGGGCTTTAGCGCGCGGGCTGGCAGAGTTAAATGACGAGTCACTGGCAAAAACGCTGGCGGATATTTATACCGCCCCGCCGGTCGTTGGCGATGCAACCATCGCGTCGTTCGGTATCAGTGCCATTTGCCAGCAATATATTGCTCTGGTCGACAATCAAAAATAATCAGGTTTCTTATGCAAAATTCAGCCCCATTGTTAAGCGTGGTGGTTGCCGTTTATAACGGTGAAGCTTTCCTGGATCAGTTCTTTACCTGCCTTGTCAATCAACGCATCGACAGCATGGAAGTCATCATTGTCAATGACGGCTCTACTGACCGCTCGATGGAGATCGTCGAAAACTGGCGAGAAAAACTGCCGCAGCTGCAGGTCATAGAACAGCAAAACCAGGGCGTATCCATCGCGCGTAACACCGGTCTGGCCGTTGCGACGGGTCAATATCTCTCTTTCCCGGATATTGATGATGTCTTTAAACCCGGCATGTACCAGCGCCTGCTGGATATGGCCGTCACGCAGGATCTGGATGTCGCCACCTGTAACGGGAACTACGTCTGGGAGAATAACAAGAAACCCTCGCGCCCGATCTTCCCTGAAGACAAACTGTCTTCGACTGGGGTCATGGCTGGCCCTGCGTGGTTAAAAATGGCGCTGGACTCTCGTAAATTCCTTCACGTCACCTGGCTGAATATCTATCGCCACGACTTTATCCGTAAACACAATTTCCATTTCGAACCCGGCCTGCGCCATCAGGATATCCCGTGGACCACCGAAGTGCTGCTTGCGGCAGAGCGGGTTCAGTACACCAGTGAACGTTATTACGACTACTACATTCACTCTGCATCGGTGTCCCATATGCCGGACAATGACGACACGCTGATTCGCTCCGCGCGTCACTACATGAAAATCCTGCAGATGCTCGACGCCATCAATCAGCGCTACCCGGATAAAGTGAAAGGGATCCCTGCCTGCCACTGGCAAATTGCCAAAGAGGGCCTGGGCATTATTCACACCTTCGACAACATGAAGGATGAGAAGAAGAAATCAATGATTATTAAAGAGTTCTTCGAAACTGGCATCTGGAAACTCATCTGGAAAAGTGCAAAAAGTCCGCGTCTGCGCTGGCGGCTGGGTCGACGTTATTTCCGTTTGAAACGGTATCTGGCATAAGAGATAGCTTTACCTGGCCTAAATGCTTAGAATTTGCCCGCCGAAACTAAAAAAACGGATAATCGCTTGGAATTGTTGTATACCGCTCTGCTCTACATCATTCAGCCACTGGTGTGGCTGAGACTGTTGCTTCGTAGCCGGAAAGCGCCTGCGTATCGTAAACGCTGGGCTGAACGCTATGGCTTCTGCCGCAATAAAGTCGTACCGGACGGTATTTTGCTGCATTCCGTTTCTGTCGGTGAAACGCTGGCGGCGATCCCGCTGGTTCGCGCCCTGCGTCACCGCTACCCTTCGCTGCCAATCACCGTCACGACGATGACGCCAACCGGCTCGGAGCGCGCGTTATCCGCTTTCGGTAAAGACGTGCAGCACGTCTATCTGCCTTACGATCTGCCCTGCGCCATGAATCGTTTCCTGAATACCGTTCGCCCGAAGCTGGTGATCGTGATGGAAACCGAACTGTGGCCGAATATGATTTCCGCCCTGCATGCCCGTAAAATCCCGCTGGTCATTGCCAACGCGCGCCTGTCAGAGCGCTCGGCGAAAGGTTACGGCAAGCTGGGTAAGTTTATGCGCCGCCTGCTGAGCAAAATTACGCTGATTGCCGCGCAGAACGAAGAGGATGCGGCACGCTTTATCGCGCTGGGCCTGAAACGCAACCAGCTTGCGGTAACGGGCAGCCTGAAATTTGATATTTCCGTTACCCCTGAGCTCGCCGCCCGTGCGATCACGCTGCGTCGCCAGTGGGCCCCGCGTCGTCAGGTCTGGATTGCCACCAGTACCCATGATGGCGAAGAAGAGATCATCCTGCAGGCTCACCGCAAGCTGCTGGAAAAATTCCCTGATTTACTGCTGATCCTCGTGCCTCGCCATCCGGAGCGTTTTAAGGATGCCCGTGAAATGGTCCAGAAAGGCGGCTTCAGCTTCACGCTGCGCAGCAGCGGTGAAATCCCTTCCGGCAGCACCCAGGTGGTGATTGGCGATACGATGGGCGAACTGATGCTGCTGTACGGCATTGCTGATCTCGCGTTTGTCGGTGGCAGCCTGGTCGAGCGCGGCGGTCATAACCCGCTGGAGCCGGCAGCCCACGCCATTCCGGTACTGATGGGGCCGCACACGTTTAACTTCAAAGATATCTGCGCGAAATTACAGCAGGCCGATGGTTTAATTACCGTGACCGATGCGGATTCGGTGGTTAAAGAGGTATCGACCCTTCTGACTGACGAAGATTATCGCCTGTGGTACGGGCGTCATGCCGTCGAAGTGCTGCACCAGAACCAGGGCGCACTGACCCGACTGCTGCAGCTTCTGCAACCTTATCTGCCTCAGCGGAGCCACTGATGTCAACGCGTCTGTCGGTCGTCATGATCGCCAAAAACGCCGCCGACCTGCTTCCGGACTGCCTGGCGTCGGTTGCCTGGGCTGACGAGATAGTCATTCTTGACTCCGGAAGTACGGACAACACGGTGGACGTTGCCCGGGCAGCGGGCGCAAAAGTCTTTGTCGACGCTGACTGGCAAGGCTACGGCATCCAGCGCCAGCGCGCGCAGGGGTATGCCACAGGTGATTATGTCCTGATGCTCGACACCGACGAACGCATCACGCCTGAGCTTCAGCAGGCCATTCAGGCGGTGATTTCCTCGCCCCAGCCTGGCGCCGTATACAGCATTGCCCGCCGCAACTACTTCCTTGGCCGTTTTATGCGCCACAGCGGCTGGTATCCTGACCGCGTGATGCGCCTCTACGAGCGCGAGCGGTATCAGTACAACGACAATCTGGTGCATGAATCCCTGAGCTGCGATAGCGCTCAGGTCATCCCCCTGACGGGCGATTTGCTGCACCTGACCTGCCGTGATTTCGCGAGCTTCCAGCGTAAACAGCTCAACTATGCCACCGCATGGGCGCAGGAGCGTCACCAGCGCGGCAAGAAGGCCTCGCTGACGGGAATCTTCACCCACACGCTGGGCGCGTTTCTGAAAACGCTGCTGCTGCGTGGTGGCGTGCTGGACGGTAAGCAGGGCTGGTTACTCGCGGTAGTGAATGCCCAGTATACTTTCAACAAATACACCGAGCTGTGGGCGCTCTGCCGCGGCTACTCAGAGAAAACGTGAGCCATGAGCACAAAAGCGATTTATCCGGGTACCTTCGATCCGATCACCAACGGTCATCTTGATATCATCACCCGTGCGGCGTGCATGTTCGACAAGGTGATCCTGGCCATTGCCGCCAGCCCCAGCAAAAAGCCGATGTTTGACCTCAACGAGCGGGTACAGCTCGCCACCGATGCCATTTCGCACCTGCCGAATGTTGAGGTGGTCGGGTTTAGCGACCTGATGGCTAACTTCGCCCGCGCTCAGCAGGCAAACATTCTTATCCGTGGTTTACGCGCGGTGGCAGACTTCGAGTATGAGATGCAGCTGGCGCACATGAACCGCCACCTGATGCCGGAGCTGGAGAGCGTGTTCCTGATGCCCTCCAAAGAGTGGTCGTTTATCTCTTCCACGCTGGTAAAAGAGGTGGCGCGTCATCACGGCGACGTCACCCATTTCCTGCCGACTAACGTCCATCAGGCATTGATGGAAAAGCTAAAGTAGCCCTATTTCTGGCACTGACGGCAGTAGAACGTGGCGCGCTGGGCGTGCTTCGTAGCAATAACGGGCGTGCCGCAGACTCTGCACGGTTCGCCTTTACGGCCATATACCTGCAGCTCCTGGGCAAAATAGCCCGGCTTGCCGTCACTTTGCAGGAAGTCCTTCAACGTTGTCCCGCCCTGCTCAATCGAGCGAAGTAATACAGCTTTAATCACCCGGGCCAGCAGCTCGCACTCCTGCGCAGACAGCGAAGAGGCCAGCCGATCGGGATGGATCCCGGCCGCAAACAGCGATTCGCTGGCGTAGATATTCCCCACGCCGACCACCAGCTTGTTATCCATCAGCCAGGGCTTAATCGGGCTTTTCTTCTTCGCACACTTCGCCTTGAGGTATTCCGCGTTAAACGCGTCTGAGAGCGGCTCCGGGCCCAGATGCGCCAGCACGTTATGCCCTTCCAGCTCCTTCGTCCACAGCCACGCGCCAAAGCGCCGTGGGTCGGTGTAACGGAGCACTTTGCCGTTGCTCATCACCAGATCGACATGGTCATGCTTTTCCGCAGGCAGTTCTTCGGTAAGAATGCGCAGGCTCCCGGACATTCCCAGGTGGATAATAATCCAGCCGTCGGGCAGCTCTAGCAGCAGGTATTTCGCGCGACGCTGTACGCTAAGGACGGGTTTATCGCTCAGGGCATGGATCTCATCGGACACCGGCCAGCGCAGACGTCCATTGCGGACCACCGCGTGAAGAATCGTTGCGCCGACCAGATGGGGCTCAATGCCGCGACGGCTGGTTTCTACCTCAGGTAATTCAGGCATGGTTCCTCCGTTGAGATACAGAATGCAAAAAACCCCGCAATTGCGGGGTTTTTCGATACAAGGAGACTAAAATTATTTGATTTTAGCTTCTTTGTACAGTACGTGCTGGCGTACAACTGGATCGAATTTTTTCAGTTCCAGTTTTTCCGGCTTAGTACGTTTGTTCTTCGTGGTGGTGTAGAAGTGACCTGTACCAGCAGAAGAAACCAGCTTGATTTTCTCGCGAATACCTTTAGCCATGATTTATTTCCTCTTTAAGTACTTAGTACTTTTCGCCACGGGCACGCAGTTCGGACAGAACTGTATCGATGCCTTTCTTATCGATTACACGCATACCTTTAGCAGATACGCGCAGGGTGACAAAACGCTTCTCGCTCTCAACCCAGAAACGGTGAGAGTGCAGGTTCGGCAGGAAACGGCGTTTAGTCGCGTTCAGTGCGTGGGAACGGTTGTTACCGGTCACCGGACGCTTGCCAGTAACTTGGCAGACTCGGGACATGTCTATTCTCCAAAAATCAAATTAGCTCGAGCTTCGTATGGGGTATCGGCGCCTCGTCAGGCTTTACAGCCCGGTCATCGCATAGTTCTAAGTGAACTCTCGATTGCCAGGCCCAAATGCCAAACCCGAGATTCTCAAAGGTGGCGTAGTATACGCTGACTCGGCGGTGTGCTCAAGTCCCGAACAGACAAAGATCCCGATGGATCGCGAGAAATAGCCTAAATCCAGCCATGTTCTGCGAAAGAAATGTACTCACCGCGGCCAATTATCAAATGGTCCAGCACACGAATGTCCATGAATTGACAGCATTTGATAATGCGTTCGGTGATTTCTTTGTCCGCTCTGCTCGGTTCTGCACAGCCAGAGGGGTGATTATGCGCGAGGATCACGCCCGCTGCATTCACTTTTATCGCTTCCCGCACAATTTCACGCGGATGCACCTCAACGTGGCTCAACGTGCCCGCAAAGAGACAGCTATGTTTCAGCACCCGATTTCTGTTATCGACAAAGATCACCATAAAGATCTCGCGTTCAATATCAGTTAACTGGCTTTGCAGGAATTCACGCGTCATCGCGGGCGTCAGGATCGGATCTTCCTTCTCCATGCGGACATTGTAAAAACGGCGGGCAAGTTCAGCAATGCCCCTCAGCTGGGCATATTTCGCCACGCCAATTCCCTCAACGTGCTTAAACTGCGCCAGATCGGCGGTCAATAAACCGTACAGCGAACCGAAATGTGCGATCAGCTCTTTTGCCAGCGTAAATACCGTTTTTCCGGGCGTTCCGGTACGTAAAAAGAGCGCCAGCAGTTCATCGTCTTTTAACAGGGTGACGCCATAGCGCAACAGTTTTTCGCGCGGCAGCAGCTCCTCATCCTCTTCTTCCATGCTCTTTCTCCCCTTTTTAACCTCATGCTGCCACAGGCCAATCCGTCGCTCGACGGCCACATTGCGTTCTTGCGTAGCGCCTCGCAAAGTGGACGAAGGACAAAATCACTCCGCTTTGGGGATTGTGATAAAATGCCCGCTCTCTGGTGAAACCCAACAGGAAAGAATCATGATGAGCCTGGCCGGTAAAAAAATCGTTCTTGGCGTGAGCGGCGGCATTGCTGCTTATAAAGCGCCGGAGCTGGTGCGTCGTCTGCGCGAGCGCGGAGCTGACGTGCGGGTCGCGATAACCGAAGGCGGTAAAGCCTTTATCACTCCCCTGAGCCTGCAGGCCGTTTCAGGATACCCGGTATCTGACAGCCTGCTCGATCCGGCCGCCGAAGCCGCGATGGGCCATATTGAGCTGGGAAAATGGGCAGACCTGGTTATCCTCGCTCCCGCCACGGCTGATTTAATCGCTCGGGTTGCGGCCGGTATGGCAAACGATCTGGTCTCCACTATTTGTCTGGCCACCCCTGCGCCTGTTGCCGTCGTTCCTGCCATGAACCAGCAGATGTACCGTAACGCGGCCACCCAGCATAATCTTGAGACGCTGGTCTCACGCGGCCTGCTTATCTGGGGTCCGGACAGCGGCAGCCAGGCCTGCGGCGACGTTGGCCCGGGTCGCATGCTTGATCCGCTGACGATTGTTGATATGGCAGCAGCCCATTTTTCGCCTGTCAACGATCTGCAACATCTCAACATCATGATTACCGCGGGCCCCACGCGCGAGCCGCTGGATCCGGTGCGCTACATCACCAACCACAGCTCCGGCAAAATGGGCTTTGCGATTGCCGCCGCCGCCGCAAGGCGTGGCGCGAACGTCACGCTGGTGAGCGGCCCGGTATCGCTGCCTACCCCTGCGTTTGTGAAGCGAATTGACGTCACCACCGCGCTGGAGATGGAAGCCGCCGTGCAGGCACATGCGCAAAGCCAGCAAATTTTTATCGGCTGTGCGGCCGTCGCAGACTATCGTGCCGAGACGATCGCCGAGGCTAAAATTAAAAAGCAAGGCGATGAATTAACACTAAAAATGGTGAAAAACCCGGACATTGTCGCCGGTGTCGCCGCACTAAAAAGCCATCGTCCATACGTTGTTGGGTTTGCCGCAGAAACGAATAATGTGGAAGAATATGCCCGGCAAAAACGTACCCGCAAAAACCTCGATTTGATTTGCGCGAACGACGTATCGCTGGCCACACAAGGATTTAACAGCGACAGCAACGCACTGCACCTTTTCTGGCAGGATGGAGATAAAGTCTTACCGCTTGAGCGCAAGGAACTCCTGGGCCAACAATTACTGGACGAGATCGTTACCCGTTATGATGAAAAAAATCGACGTTAAGATTCTGGACCCGCGTGTTGGCGAGCAATTCCCGCTGCCAACCTATGCCACCTCCGGCTCTGCCGGTCTTGACCTGCGCGCCTGTCTCGATGACGCCGTAGAACTGGCTCCGGGTGCCACTACCCTGGTTCCAACTGGCCTGGCGATTCACATTGCTGACCCGTCTCTGGCAGCGGTGATCCTGCCGCGTTCTGGCCTGGGCCATAAGCACGGCGTTGTGCTGGGTAACCTGGTCGGTCTGATCGACTCCGACTACCAGGGTCAGCTGATGGTCTCCGTCTGGAACCGCGGTCAGGACAGCTTCACCATTGAACCGGGCGAGCGTATCGCCCAGATGGTCTTTGTACCGGTGGTACAGGCAGAATTTAACCTGGTGGCAGACTTTGACGCCACCGACCGTGGCGAAGGCGGCTTCGGCCATTCCGGGCGCAAATAACGGCCCGAAAGACACGTATCTCACAGCGTCATAATGCAATAACAAACCGCAAACGCCCGTTTGCGGTCGCTGTGTGGATGCCAGCCTGGCAAGTGCTTATTTTCAGGGGTATTTTGTAACATGGCAGAAAAACAAACCGCGAAAAGGAATCGTCGCGAAGAAATACTTCAATCTCTGGCTCTGATGCTTGAATCCAGCGATGGCAGTCAACGCATCACCACCGCTAAACTGGCCGCCTCTGTAGGCGTGTCTGAGGCGGCGCTGTACCGTCATTTCCCGAGCAAGACCCGGATGTTCGACAGTCTGATCGAGTTTATTGAAGACAGCCTGATTACGCGCATCAACCTGATTCTGAAAGACGAAAAAGACACCACCGCGCGTCTGCGTCTGATTGTGCTGCTAATCCTGGGCTTCGGTGAACGCAATCCGGGCTTAACCCGTATTCTCACCGGCCACGCGCTGATGTTTGAACAGGACAGACTGCAGGGCCGCATTAACCAGCTTTTCGAACGTATTGAAGCGCAGCTGCGCCAGGTACTGCGCGAAAAGAAAATGCGTGAAGGCGAAGGTTACACCATCGATGAGACGCTGCTGGCAAGCCAGATCCTGGCGTTTTGTGAAGGGATGCTCTCCCGCTTTGTGCGTAGCGAATTCAAATACCGTCCAACGGACGATTTTGACGCCCGCTGGCCGTTAGTGGCTGCTCAGTTGCAGTAATCCGTAAGCCCGGTAAGCGTAGCGCCACCGGGCAATTTAATTACACCCCGAACTCTTCCCGGTACGTACGTACCGCCGCCAGATGGTCCGCCATCTCAGGCTTCTCTTCCAGATACGCAATCAGGTCTTTCAGGGTGATAATCGACGTCACTTTGCAGCTGTAATCGCGCTCGACTTCCTGAATAGCGGAAATTTCACCGCGACCACGCTCCTGACGATCCAGAGAAATCAGCACGCCAGCAAGCGTCGCACCGTTGGCCTGAATAATCTCCATCGATTCGCGGATCGCCGTACCCGCGGTAATCACGTCATCGACCAGCATGACGCGGCCCTGCAGCGCGCTGCCGACCAAATTCCCGCCTTCGCCATGGGTTTTGGCCTCTTTGCGGTTAAAGCAGTACGGCACGTCGCGGTCATGGTGTTCCGCCAGCGCCACCGCGGTGGTGGTCGCAATCGGAATGCCTTTATAGGCCGGGCCAAACAGCAGATCAAAATCAATCCCGGAATCCACCAGCGCTTCGGCATAGAAACGGCCTAACAGTGCCAGATCGCGCCCGGTATTAAACAGCCCGGCGTTGAAGAAATAGGGACTTTTACGCCCGGATTTCAGCGTAAATTCGCCAAACTTAAGTACCTGCTTGTTAAGCGCAAACTCAATAAACTGGCGCTGATACGATTTCATGGATTTGCTCCTTTGGTTTTTCTGTCTTACAGGCAAAAAAAAGGCGACTCATTGGTCGCCTTTAAAATCAATTTTCTAACGCCGCTTTCTGCGTCGTTACAATGGATTCGATTCCCCCTCGGGCCAACGCCAGCAGGGAGAGAAGCTCTTCGTGGGTGAACGGCTCGCCTTCCGCCGTGCCCTGCACCTCAATGATGCGACCATCTTCGGTCATCACCACGTTCATGTCGGTTTCGGCTGCGGAATCTTCAACGTATTCCAGATCGCAAAGCGCTTCGCCGTTAACGATACCAACTGAAACCGCCGCAACCATGCCTTTCATTGGGTTGGTTTTCAGCTTACCGGCCGCAACCAGCTTGTTCAGGGCATCCGCCAGCGCCACGCAGGCGCCGGTAATCGACGCGGTACGCGTACCGCCGTCTGCCTGAATGACGTCGCAATCGAGAGTGATGGTGAATTCGCCGAGGATTTTCAGGTCAACGGCGGCGCGCAGCGCACGCGCGATCAGACGCTGAATCTCCATGGTACGGCCGCCCTGCTTACCCTTTGCCGCTTCACGGGCATTACGGGTATGGGTCGCACGCGGCAGCATGCCGTATTCTGCGGTGATCCAACCCTGGCCCTGACCTTTCAGGAAGCGCGGAACGCCTTCTTCGATGGAGGCGGTGCACAGCACTTTAGTGTCACCAAACTCAACCAGCACGGAGCCTTCAGCGTGTTTTGTATAGTTACGGGTCAGGGTGACGGGACGCACCTGATTGGCGCTACGGCCTGATGGACGCATGATGGATTCTCCGGCTTGAAACGAATGTGGCTGCGCATTATACGGATAAAGGACGCTTATTCCTATCCTGAGAAGCCCCCGAAAGCTATAATCCCCCCATCTCTCCTTTAAAAACGGGAATGTCTATGATCCGCAGTATGACCGCCTACGCCCGGCGTGAAATCAAGGGTAGCTGGGGTAGCGCCACATGGGAAATGCGCTCGGTAAACCAGCGTTACCTGGAAACGTATTTCCGTATGCCGGAGCAGTTCCGCAGCCTTGAGCCTGTCGTACGTGAACGTATCCGTACGCGTCTGACGCGCGGAAAAGTTGAATGTAACCTGCGCTTTGAGCCTGATGCGAGCGCACAGGGCGAGCTCATCCTCAACGAAAAACTGGCAAAACAGCTCGTGAATGCGGCGAACTGGGTCAAAATGCAGAGCGATGAAGGCGAAATCAACCCGGTTGATATTCTGCGCTGGCCTGGCGTCATGGCCGCCGGTGAGCAGGATCTGGACGCCATTGCCGCTGAAATCCTGGCAGCTCTCGACGGCACGCTGGACGACTTTATCGTTGCCCGCGAAACCGAAGGCCAGGCGCTGAAAGCGATGATTGAGCAGCGTCTTGAAGGCGTGAGCACCGAAGTAGCGAAAGTCCGCACCCATATGCCAGAAGTGCTGCAATGGCAGCGCGAGCGCCTTGTCGCCAAACTGGAAGAAGCGGAAGTTCAGCTGGAAAACACCCGTCTGGAACAAGAGCTGGTGCTGATGGCGCAGCGTATCGATGTCGCTGAAGAGCTGGACCGTCTGGAAGCGCACGTTAAAGAAACCTACAACATTCTGAAGAAAAAAGAAGCTGTGGGCCGCCGTCTGGACTTTATGATGCAGGAGTTCAACCGCGAGTCGAACACCCTGGCGTCTAAGTCGATCAATGCAGAAGTGACCAATTCAGCGATTGAGCTGAAAGTGCTGATTGAACAGATGCGCGAGCAGATCCAGAACATCGAGTAATGCCTTTCGGGTGGTGTCGAATGCACCACCCATTACTATTTCTAATCCATCTCAACGCCAATTTTGTCGATTTACCGCCTTTCATCAAGCCTGCTCAATATAACTTGATAAAAATTTATAGGGCAAACTGACTCGCCTTAGAAAATCTCAATCGTGATCTTGTGCACAAATCGCTAACCTCCCCCGCGTTCACACCGGAGGGTATATGCTGCTTCACATCCTTTATCTCATTGGCATCACCGCAGAAGCCATGACCGGCGCACTTGCCGCCGGACGTCGCCGTATGGACACCTTCGGCGTGATCATTATTGCTACGGCGACCGCGCTGGGTGGCGGTTCCGTGCGCGATATTCTGCTTGGCCATTACCCGCTCGGCTGGGTTAAACACCCTGAATACGTGATTATCGTGGCAACGGCCGCCGTATTAACCACCATAGTGGCGCCCGTTATGCCCCATCTTCGCCGCCTGTTCCTGGTGCTTGATGCGCTGGGGCTGATTGTCTTTTCGATCATCGGTGCGCAAATCGCGCTCGATATGGGCGAAGGACCGGTTATCGCCACCATCGCCGCCGTGGTCACGGGCGTATTCGGCGGTGTGCTGCGCGATATGTTCTGCAAACGCATCCCCCTGGTCTTTCAAAAAGAGCTGTATGCCGGCATCTCCTTTGCGGCAGCGGTGCTCTATATCGCCCTGCAGCATTACGTTTCAAACCATGATGTGGTGGTCATCTCGACGCTGCTGTTTGGCTTTACGGCCCGCATGCTGGCGCTGCGTCTGAAGCTCGGGCTGCCCGTTTTTCATTACAAACACAGCGCCCACTAGCTTCAGAACCCGTTGATGTGCTGTTCAGCGAGCCATTTCGCCAGCACATTAATCTGAGGCGCGTGAATCCAGTTAACGATTTGTCGTGCTTTCTCCTCTCCTGTTCCCGGCAGGGTCTGCCAGTCCTTTGCGTTGCGCCCGCTCATCTTCTGCCACGATATGTCTCCCATCGCCTTCAGCGAAGCCTGGGTCAATGGCACACCCATTGCCATGAGCCAGCGGATAAAGGGCTTCTCGCGCACCAGATTAAATCGGTGCCAGAGCGCCAGCCCGCGTGCTGAGGAAAAACCCGGTGTAGCCTGTAGCTGCGCCTGCGTTAATAACAGCCATGAAAAGAGATGTTCAAAATGATGCGCCTGCCAGAGGGTCCGCCAGCCTGACTCGCCTACTCCTTCAATATCGAATACCTGCTTTGAACTGAGCCAGGTCAGCCGGGCAAAGAACTGTTCCATACACTCCGGCGAAGCATAGAAACAGCTAAGAGCATGATAGCGCGAGGCCGGAGGCTCTGGTTTACGTCTGTCCGTTCCGCGCCAGAGCACCTTATCAAACCGGGGGATACCCTGCCCGGCCAGGCTGATCTGTATCTGATCCCCCGGAGCAATATCCAGATTCTGCCAGCGCCCAACCGAGCCCAGACTCACCCGCTGCACCTGTTTATCATCCAGTTGTACGGGTTCCAGCGCTGCTACAACGGAAATTTTGCCCGTGCGCCCCACGGAAAAATGAATATCGCTCACCTCAGCGACCTGGGCTGCGGGAGGATATTTCCACGCGACAACCCAGTGGCCTTCTCCCGGTAACCACTCTTCGCCCGCAGGTTCATCCTCCGAACGCACCACAATGCCATCCGTGGCAAAAGGTAATGCAGTCACGTGCCAGGCCGCGCGCTGCTTCTCGACGGCATCGACAGAATCGGCGGGTAGCGTGTACCGTGCCGACAGCGGAAAACCGGCCTGAGACAGTTCAGCTAAAGAGGCACGCATATCTTTCGATCCGTCCGGCCAGGCCCAGATGAATACGCCGATCTTGCTCAATAGCGAGTTATCCTTTTGCCGCATCATCGCCCCCGCTACCTTTGCGCGAGCGTTCATTCCGCCCAACTGGCTCTGAATGTGGTTGTCGCATAACCAGTAAAGCTCGCCCTGCAAGACGCTATTCGCCAGCGCGCCGGTGAGATTTTGCGGAACAGACGGGATTAAACGTACCTTCCCGGTCCAGTCTTCCCCTTTGAGGCCATCCCCGCGACTGATGGCCTGGGTTAACTTTCCGTTGCGATAGACCAGCGTTACCGCCACACCGTCAACTTTTGGCTGCAGCCACAGATGCTGTCGGACACGCATCCACTGTCTCAACTCCTCTTTGCTGGCCACTTTATGTACGCCCGTATGGGCAACAGGATGTTTTACGCTTCCCGCCAGCGCGGGGAGTTTCTCTTCTGAAGGCTCACTGTCAAAACAGCGCTGCCACTGCGTTAACCGCCCGTGAAGCTGGTCGTAAACCTCGTCGCTGATCTCACTCACGCCCTGCTTCCAGTAGGCCTCATCCCAGCGTTTGATTTGCGCGCTTAACGACGCCATCTCTTTCTCTGCTTTTGCCTGCGACCACACCGGACAGACCGCCGCGCCATAGCCACACCACAACAGCATTAACCCGCTTATCCATCGCCACATCGCTACCCCTCCTTTTCATTGCAGGAGGTATACCCGGATGCCTGAAACAACGCTAACGGCAACGTTTCACAATGCGAGACGCTATCCGGTGTTTCTTTTGGTTGCTGAAAACCACAGATAAAACCTGAAAACGGCACGCAAAATTCAATAATCCACGGGAAAAAGTGTGACAAAGGCTACGTCACACGGCGGTGACGTGTATAATAAGCCCGTATGTAGGACTTCTTCGTTAACACATACAAAAGACTCTCATGGCTCAAGGCACGCTTTATATTGTTTCTGCCCCTAGTGGCGCGGGTAAATCCAGCCTTATTCAGGCACTGTTAAAAACCCAACCGTTGTACGACACACAGGTTTCTGTTTCTCACACCACGCGAGCGCCGCGTCCGGGTGAAGTGCACGGTGAACACTATTTCTTTGTGGATCACGACGAATTCAGAGCGATGATCGGCAGAGACGCGTTTCTTGAACACGCTGAAGTATTCGGTAATTACTACGGTACCTCGCGTGAAACCATTGAGCAGGTTCTGGCCACGGGCGTGAATGTGTTCCTGGATATCGACTGGCAGGGCGCACAGCAAATTCGTAAGAAAATGCCTGATTCGCGCAGTATCTTTATTTTACCGCCATCGAAAGATGAGCTGGATCGCCGCCTGCGTGGCCGCGGTCAGGACAGCGAAGAAGTGATCGCAAAGCGTATGGAACAGGCGGTTGCAGAAATGAGCCATTACGCGGAATATGATTACCTTATTGTGAATGATGATTTTGATGCCGCACTGAGCGATCTCAAAACCATTCTTCGTGCAGAACGTCTGCGTATGAGCCGCCAGAAGCAGCGACATGACGCATTAATCACCAAACTGTTGGCAGACTGAACCCACTTTCAGTATCATGCCCAGTCATTTCTTCACCTGTGGAGCATTTTAAGTATGGCACGCGTAACTGTTCAGGACGCTGTAGAGAAAATTGGTAACCGTTTTGACCTGGTGCTGGTCGCCGCGCGTCGCGCTCGTCAGATGCAGGTAGGCGGTAAAGATCCGCTGGTACCGGAAGAAAACGATAAAACCACCGTTATTGCACTTCGCGAAATCGAAGAAGGTCTGATCAACAACCAGATCCTCGACGTGCGTGAGCGCCAGGAGCAGCAAGAGCAGGAAGCCGCAGAACTGCAGGCCGTAACCGCTATTGCTGAAGGTCGTCGTTAATTAAACCTGCGGGTCGCCCTTGTATCTGTTTGAAAGCCTGAATCAACTGATTCAAACCTACCTGCCTGAAGACCAGATTAAGCGTCTTCAGCAGGCGTATCTCGTTGCACGTGACGCTCACGAGGGCCAGACACGTTCAAGCGGTGAACCCTATATCACGCACCCGGTAGCGGTGGCCTGTATTCTGGCCGAGATGAAACTCGACTACGAAACGCTGATGGCCGCTCTGCTGCATGACGTGATCGAAGATACCCCTGCCACTTACCAGGACATGGAACAGCTGTTTGGCAAAAGCGTTGCCGAACTGGTGGAAGGGGTCTCTAAGCTTGATAAGCTGAATTTCCGCGACAAGAAAGAGGCGCAAGCCGAAAACTTCCGCAAGATGATTATGGCGATGGTGCAGGATATCCGCGTCATTCTCATCAAACTCGCTGACCGTACCCACAACATGCGCACGCTGGGCTCACTTCGCCCGGATAAACGTCGCCGCATTGCCCGTGAAACCCTCGAAATCTACAGTCCGCTGGCGCACCGTTTAGGTATTCACCACATTAAAACCGAGCTGGAAGAGCTGGGTTTTGAAGCGTTGTACCCGAACCGCTATCGCGTGATTAAAGAGGTAGTGAAAGCCGCACGCGGTAACCGTAAAGAGATGATTCAAAAAATCCTCTCGGAAATTGAAGGGCGCTTACAGGAAGCGGGAATCCCGTGCCGCGTCAGCGGTCGTGAAAAACATTTGTACTCCATCTATTGCAAAATGGTGCTCAAAGAGCAGCGTTTTCACTCGATCATGGATATCTACGCCTTCCGCGTAATTGTCCACGACTCGGACACCTGCTATCGCGTGCTGGGGCAGATGCACAGCCTCTACAAACCGCGCCCGGGGCGTATGAAAGACTACATCGCCATTCCAAAAGCGAACGGCTATCAATCTTTGCACACCTCGATGATCGGGCCACACGGCGTGCCTGTTGAGGTGCAGATCCGCACCGAAGACATGGACCAGATGGCAGAGATGGGTGTTGCCGCACACTGGGCGTATAAAGAGCACGGTGGCGAAAGCAGCACGACCGCACAAATCCGCGCCCAGCGCTGGATGCAGAGCCTGCTGGAGCTTCAGCAGAGTGCGGGTAGCTCGTTTGAATTTATCGAGAGCGTTAAATCCGATCTCTTCCCGGATGAGATTTACGTTTTCACACCAGAAGGTCGCATTGTCGAACTGCCTGCGGGCGCAACGCCGGTCGACTTCGCTTACGCCGTGCATACCGATATCGGGCATGCCTGCGTCGGCGCGCGTGTCGACAGACAGCCTTATCCGCTGTCTCAGCCGCTCTCCAGCGGCCAGACGGTAGAAATTATTACCGCACCGGGCGCACGTCCGAACGCGGCCTGGCTGAATTTTGTCGTGAGCTCGAAGGCGCGCGCCAAAATTCGCCAGCTGCTGAAAAACCTCAAGCGTGATGATTCTGTCAGCCTGGGGCGTCGTCTACTCAACCACGCGTTGGGCGGTAGCCGTAAGCTGGCTGAAATTCCGCAGGAGAACGTCCAGCGTGAGCTGGAGCGCATGAAGCTTGCGTCGCTTGACGACCTGCTGGCAGAGATTGGCCTTGGCAACGCCATGAGCGTGGTGGTGGCGAAGAACCTGCAGCAAGGCGACACGACAGCGGTGCCTGCAACCACACAAAGCCACGGACACCTGCCGATTAAAGGCGCAGACGGGGTACTGATCACCTTCGCAAAATGCTGTCGTCCAATTCCTGGCGACCCGATTATTGCGCACGTCAGCCCGGGTAAAGGGCTGGTTATTCACCACGAATCCTGTCGTAACATTCGCGGCTACCAGAAAGAAGCCGAGAAATTTATGGCGGTTGAGTGGGATAAAGAGACCGCGCAGGAATTTATCACCGAAATTAAGGTGGATATGTTCAACCACCAGGGTGCCCTGGCGAATCTGACGGCAGCGATCAACACGGCTTCTTCCAACATTCAGAGCCTGAATACGGAAGAAAAAGATGGCCGCGTGTATAGCGCCTTTATTCGTCTGACCGCCCGCGACCGCGTGCATCTGGCGAATATTATGCGCAAGATCCGCGTCATGCCGGACGTGATTAAAGTCACCCGAAACCGAAACTAGGTTTATGAATTCACAACGTTATGCACGTATCTGCGAAATGCTCGCCAGGCGTCAGCCTGACCTGACGGTCTGCATGGAGCAGGTGCATAAACCTCATAACGTCTCTGCTATCGTCCGTACCGCAGATGCCGTCGGTGTGCATGAAGTGCACGCCGTCTGGCCGGACGGCCGTATGCGCAATACGGTCTCGGCGGCGGCAGGCAGCAACAGCTGGGTGTCTGTCAAAAACCATCACACCATTGGCGAAGCCGTATCGCACCTGAAAGGGCGCGGGATGCAGATCCTGGCCACTAACCTGTCCGCTAAAGCCGTAGATTTTCGCGAGATCGACTACACCCGCCCGACCTGCATTTTGATGGGTCAGGAGAAAACCGGGATCACCCGGGAAGCGCTGGATCTGGCGGATCGGGACATCATCATTCCGATGATCGGCATGGTCCAGTCTCTCAACGTCTCCGTGGCGTCCGCGCTCATTCTGTATGAAGCGCAGCGCCAGCGTCAGAACGCCGGGATGTACGAGCGCAGCAACAGCATGCTGCCGGAAGAGGAACAGCAGCGCCTGCTGTTTGAAGGTGGTTATCCGGTGCTGGCTCGCGTTGCGAAGCAGAAAAAATTGCCTTACCCCCACGTCAACGCGCAGGGCGAAATTGAAGCCGATGCCGAGTGGTGGGCCACCATGCAGTACGCTGGGTAAGCGATGAAAGGCCGCCTGCTGGATGCTATCCCGCTTAACAGCCTGACGGGCGTGGGCGCGGCGCAAAGCAATAAGCTGGCAAAAATTGGCCTGCACACCGTGCAGGATCTCCTGCTTCACCTCCCCCTGCGTTACGAAGACCGCACCCAGCTCTACAAGATTGGCGATCTTCTTCCCGCCATTTACGCCACCGTTGAAGGCGAAGTCCTGAACTGCAACATCACCTTCGGCGGACGCCGGATGATGACCTGTCAGATCAGCGACGGCACCGGCATTCTCACCATGCGTTTTTTCAACTTCAGCGCGGCGATGAAAAACAGTCTGGCGACGGGCCGCAGGGTGCTGGCCTATGGTGAAGCCAAACGCGGGAAATACGGCGCAGAGATGATCCACCCGGAGTACCGCGTGCAGGGCGATCTCAGCACGCCGGAAATACAGGAGACGCTCACTCCGGTTTACCCGACGACCGAAGGCATCAAGCAGGCGACGCTGCGCAAGCTCACCGATCAGGCGCTGGAGCTGCTGGATACCTGCGCCATTACCGAGCTGCTGCCGCCCGAACTGGCGCAGGGCATGATGAGCCTACCCGAGGCGCTGCGCACCCTGCATCGACCGCCGCCAACGCTGCAGCTCAGCGATTTAGAAAGCGGCAAACACCCCGCCCAACAGCGTCTTATCCTTGAGGAATTGCTGGCCCATAACCTGAGCATGCTGGCGCTTCGCGCGGGCGCGCAGCGTTTCCACGCTCAGCCGTTAAGCCAGAATGATGCGCTCAAAGATAAGCTGCTGGCCTCGCTGCCGTTTAAGCCCACTGGCGCGCAGGCGCGCGTCACCGCCGAGATTGAACGCGATATGGCGCTCGACGTGCCGATGATGCGCCTGGTTCAGGGCGACGTGGGCTCCGGTAAAACGCTGGTTGCCGCCCTGGCGGCCCTGCGCGCGATTGCTAACGGTAAACAGGTGGCGCTGATGGCGCCGACCGAGCTGCTGGCTGAACAGCACGCCAACAATTTCCGCGCCTGGTTTGCGCCACTCGGAATTGAAGTGGGCTGGCTTGCCGGGAAGCAAAAAGGCAAAGCGCGCCTTGCGCAACAGGAGGCTATTGCCAGCGGGCAGGTGCAGATGATTGTCGGCACGCACGCCATCTTCCAGGAGCAGGTGCAGTTTAACGGTCTTGCGCTGGTGATTATCGACGAGCAGCACCGCTTCGGCGTACATCAGCGTCTGGCATTATGGGAGAAAGGCCTGCAGCAGGGCTTCCACCCGCATCAGCTGATCATGACCGCCACGCCGATCCCGCGCACCCTGGCGATGACCGCCTACGCCGATCTGGATACCTCCACCATCGACGAACTGCCGCCGGGCCGTACGCCGGTCACCACGGTCGCCATTCCCGACACGCGCCGCAGCGATATCATCGACCGCGTGCGCAACGCCTGCACCCAGGAAGGGCGTCAGGCCTACTGGGTCTGTACGCTGATTGAAGAGTCTGAACTGCTGGAAGCGCAGGCTGCCGAGGCAACGTGGGAAGAGCTTAAGCTGGCGCTGCCCGAGCTGAACGTGGGTCTGGTTCACGGACGCATGAAGCCCGCCGAAAAGCAGGCGGTGATGCAGTCGTTCAAACAGGGTGATTTACATCTGCTGATCGCCACCACGGTGATCGAAGTCGGCGTGGACGTCCCGAATTCCAGCCTGATGATCATCGAAAACCCGGAGCGTCTCGGCCTTGCCCAGCTCCACCAGCTGCGCGGTCGCGTCGGTCGTGGTGCGGTTGCGTCCCACTGCGTACTGCTCTACAAAGCACCGCTTTCCAAAACCGCCCAGATGCGTCTGCAGGTGCTGCGCGACAGCAACGACGGTTTTGTGATTGCGCAAAAAGACCTGGAGATCCGCGGCCCGGGCGAACTGCTGGGCACGCGTCAGACGGGTAATGCGGAATTCAAAGTAGCGGATTTACTGCGCGATCAGGCCATGATCCCCGAGGTTCAGCGCCTGGCTCGCCATATTCATGAACGCTACCCCGAACAGGCGGCAGCGTTAATTGAGCGCTGGATGCCGGAAACCGAGCGGTATTCCAACGCCTGATTTCAGGCAAACATCGGCAGCATCAGGTACAGCTTGATCACCAGCGCGTTGACGATATCAATAAAGAAGGCGCCAACCATCGGGACCACCAGAAACGCCATGTGCGATGGTCCGAACCGTTCGGTGATCGCCTGCATATTGGCGATAGCCGTTGGAGTGGCCCCCAGACCAAACCCGCAGTGACCCGCCGCCAGTACCGCCGCATCGTAGTTTTTGCCCATCATGCGCCAGGTCACGAACATGGCGTACAGCGCCATAAACAGCGCCTGTACCGCCAGAATCGCCACCATCGGCAGCGCCAGCGAGGCCAGCTCCCACAGCTTGAGGCTCATCAGCGCCATCGCCAGGAACAGCGACAGGCAGACGTTGCCGAGCACCGATACCGCCCGTTCAAACACGCGGTAGAAGCCCATCAGCGCCAGACCGTTGCTCAGGATCACCCCGATAAACAGCACGCAGACAAACGTCGGCAGTTCAAATGCGGAACCCGCCAGCCATTGCGCAATCACTTTGCCCACGGTCAGGCAGATGGCGATCATCGCAATAGTTTCAATCAGCACCAGCGAGGTGATGCTGCGGCCAACGTCCGGCTTTTCGAAGGCGGTCGGCACCAGCTCATCGTCCGGCCTGCCGTTCGGCGTGGTGGAGTGCTTCACCAGATACCGCGCCACCGGGCCACCAATCAGGCCACCCAGCACCAGGCCAAAGGTCGCACAGGCCATCGCCACTTCCGTCGCGTTTTCAAACCCATAGCGCTCGATGAACAGCTTGCTCCACGCGGCCCCGGTTCCGTGACCGCCCGAAAGGGTAATCGACCCCGCCAGCAGACCCATCAGCGGATCCAGCCCCAGCAGCGTTGCCATGCCGATGCCGATAGCGTTTTGCATCAGCAGCAGCCCCACCACCACAATCAGGAATACGCCGAGCACCTTACCGCCCGAGCGCAGGCTCGCCAGGTTGGCGTTCAGGCCGATAGTGGCAAAGAAGGCCAGCATCAGCGGGTCTTTCAGGGACATATCAAAATCGATTTCCCAGCCCATGCTTTTTTTCAGTATCAGCAGGGCCAGGGCCACCAGCAGACCACCGGCAACGGGTTCAGGAATGGTGTATTTCTTCAGAAGGGAAACGCTATGTACCAGCTTGCGACCAAGCAGAAGAACCAGCGTTGCGGCAACAAGGGTCGACAACGTATCGAGATGAATCATAAAAGGCTCCTGTAATGCGCGTGTTCCATACACACGCGGCGTTATCCTGGGCCGGGTTGCGCTCTTCATGAGCCCCCGGCGCAAAAAGTGTAATTTTTTTTCCCCACGCGTTGTAGAAAACCTGCTTACAGCGGCAGATTTTCTTCCCTTTTTTGCTGGCAATCGTTTGCTTTTACCAGGTGGTCAGATAAAATGCCCGCTTTTCCACCGTGGGATTGCCGCCGATGTCCGTTAACACCATAGAGTCGCCTGATGCGCAACCGATTGCGCAGAAGCAAAATAGCGAACTGATTTACCGCCTTGAGGATCGCCCGCCGCTGCCGCAAACGCTTTTCGCCGCCTGCCAGCATCTTCTGGCGATGTTTGTTGCGGTGATCACCCCGGCGCTGCTGATTTGCCAGGCGCTCGGTTTACCGGCGCAGGACACGCAGCACATTATCAGCATGTCTCTCTTCGCCTCCGGCGTGGCCTCGATTATTCAAATTAAAGCGTGGGGGCCGGTGGGGTCGGGATTATTGTCGATTCAGGGCACCAGCTTTAACTTCGTGGCACCGCTTATCATGGGCGGTACGGCGCTGAAAACCGGCGGTGCGGATGTCCCAACCATGATGGCGGCGCTGTTCGGCACCCTGATGCTGGCCAGCTGCACGGAGATGGTCATCTCCCGCGTTCTGCATCTGGCTCGCCGCGTTATCACCCCGCTGGTTTCTGGCATCGTCGTAATGATTATCGGCCTGTCGCTGATTCAGGTGGGCCTGACCTCCATTGGCGGCGGTTATGCCGCAATGAGCGACCACACCTTTGGCGCGCCGAAAAACCTGCTGCTGGCGGGTGTCGTGCTGGCGATCATTATTCTGCTTAACCGTCAGCGTAATCCTTACCTGCGCGTCGCCTCGCTGGTGATCGCTATGGCGGCGGGCTACCTGCTGGCGTGGGCGCTGGGCATGCTGCCGGAGAACACCGCGCCGACCAACAGCGCGCTGATCACTGTCCCCACGCCGCTGTACTACGGACTGGGCATCGACTGGGGCCTGCTCCTGCCGCTGATGCTGGTCTTTATGATCACCTCTCTGGAGACCATCGGCGATATCACCGCCACCTCCGACGTCTCCGAGCAGCCGGTGTCCGGCCCGCTGTACATGAAGCGTCTGAAAGGCGGCGTGCTGGCGAACGGCCTGAACTCGTTTGTCTCTGCGGTATTCAACACCTTCCCGAACTCCTGCTTCGGCCAGAACAACGGCGTGATCCAGCTGACCGGCGTTGCCAGCCGCTACGTCGGTTTTGTGGTGGCGCTGATGCTGATCGTTCTCGGCCTGTTCCCGGCGGTAAGCGGCTTTGTGCAGCACATCCCTGAGCCGGTGCTGGGTGGCGCAACGCTGGTGATGTTCGGGACTATCGCGGCCTCCGGCGTGCGTATCGTCTCCCGCGAGCCGCTGAACCGCCGCGCGATCATGATTATCGCGCTGTCGCTGGCCGTCGGTCTGGGTGTTTCCCAGCAGCCGCTGATCCTGCAGTTTGCGCCTGACTGGGTGAAAAACCTGCTCTCTTCCGGCATTGCCGCGGGCGGTATCACCGCTATCGTACTGAACCTCGTTTTCCCGCCTGAAAAGAACTGATCCTCTTCACGGCAGGCAGCCAATGCCTGCCGTGACATCTAATTACACCATTCCCGCCTTGAGGATTGCGCATAAATCGTGCATAACTCCCTTATGTGCGTTTTGCGGGATGGAAGACCATGAAATTTATTGGAAAGCTCCTCATCTATCTTCTGGTAGCCCTGCTCATTGTGCTGCTGGCGTTCTACATTCTGCTCCAGACCCGCTGGGGCGCGTCTCAGGTCAGCAGCTGGGTGACGGTGAATACCGACTACGAACTCAGTTTCGACAAGATGAATCACCGCTTTTCGTCGCCTTCCCACATCATTCTGGAAAACGTCACCTTCGGTCGGGACGGTAAACCCGCCACGCTGGTAGCCAAAAAAGTCGATATCGGCCTGAGCAGCCGCCAGATAACCGATCCGCTGCATATGGACACCATCACCCTGTTCGACGGCACGCTGAATCTCTCGCCTCAGACGGCACCGCTGCCTTTCCAGGCGGATCGCCTGCAGCTGAACAATATGGCCTTTAACAGCCCGAATACCGAATGGGATCTCAGCGCGCAGAAGGTCACGGGCGGCGTCAGCCCGTGGCAGCCGGAAGCGGGCAACGTGCTGGGGAACAACGCGCAGATCCAGATGAGCGCGGGCTCGCTGACCCTGAACGGCGTACCGGCGACTAACGTGCTGATCGAGGGCCAGCTCAACGGCAAGGAAGTGGTGCTGAAAACGATTGGTGCCGACATGGCCCGTGGCTCACTCACCGGCTCCGCCCTGCGCAACGCCGACGGGAGCTGGATTATCGACACGATGCGCCTGAATGAGATCCGCCTGCAGAGCGATAAAACGCTGATGGCGTTCTTCGCGCCGCTGGCCTCCATCCCTTCTCTGCAGATTGGTCGTCTGGACGTAACCGACGCCCGGCTTCAGGGCCCGGACTGGGCGGTGACCGATCTCGATTTAAGCCTGCGCAACCTGACTCTCAGCAAAGGCGACTGGCAGAGCCAGGAAGGCCGCCTGTCCATGAACGCCAGCGAGTTTATCTACGGCTCGCTGCATCTTTTCGACCCGATCCTGAATGCGGAGTTTTCCCCGCAGGGCATGGCGCTGCGTCAGTTCACCTCCCGCTGGGAAGGCGGCATGGTGCGCACGTCCGGTAACTGGCTGCGCGACGGTAAAGCGCTGGTGCTGGACGATGTTGCCATCGCCGGGCTGGAGTACACCCTGCCGCAAAACTGGAAAACGCTGTGGATGGAGCCTCTGCCGGAATGGCTGAACAGCGTCACGCTGCAAAAATTCGGCCTGAGCCGCAACCTGGTGATCGACATCGATCCCGCCTTCCCGTGGCAGATCACCTCTCTGGACGGCTATGGCGCAAACCTGCAGCTGGTGAAAGATCGCCAGTGGGGTATCTGGGGCGGCAGCGCAACCCTGAACGGCGCGGCGGCGACCTTTAACCGCGTGGACGTGCGCCGTCCGTCGCTGGCGCTGAATGCCAACGCCGCCACGGTGAACATTACCGACCTGAGCGCCTTTACCGAGAAAGGTATTCTGGAAGCCACGGCGACGGTTTCGCAGCTGCCGCAGCGGCAGACCACGGTGAGCCTGAACGGGCGCGGCGTGCCGCTCAATGTGCTGCAGCAGTGGGGCTGGCCTGCGCTGCCGATTACGGGTGACGGCAATATTCAGCTCACCGCCAGCGGCAGCGTGCAGGCCAGCGCACCGTTGAAGCCAACGGTGAACGGCAAGCTGAACGCGGTGAATATGGATAAACAGCAGGTGCAGCAGACGATGACGGGCGGTGTGGTTTCAACACCACCCTCACCCCAGCCCTCTCCCTGAAAGGGAGAGGGAGTAAACCATTCCCTCGCCCCTTTGGGGAGAGGGTTAGGGTGAGGGGAATCAAAGGTGAACCACCACCTCATTCCCCTCCGCTTTCACCACCACGCCCCACTCGCTGCCCGCGTGTGAACCACCTTTTACGCTGCCCACCTTCTGCACGTTGCGCAAGCACACGGACCAGTTTTGCGCGTCTCCCGCGCCGGTTAAGGTCACGATATCGCCCCGACGTGACGCCTTCAGCGTAAACGCCACGGCCCCGTCCGCCGCAGGCACTTCGCTCACCGCCGTTGAGCCATCGTCCAGGTTAAACAGCTGGAAGGCCGTCCCCGCGTTCCACGCGTAGTCCGGCTTCTGGTTATTGTTGCCCAGCGCCAGCAGGGTGTTGTCGCGCACGTAGACCGGCAGGCTCATGAAATCGTGCTGCTGCTTATGCCAGCGGCTGCCCTGAATTTCGTCGTTGTGCCACAGGTGCGTCCAGCGGCCTTCCGGCAGGTAGAACTGCACGTCCCCCGCTTCGGAGAACACCGGCGCAACCATCACCGCATCCCCCAGCATGTACTGACGGTCAAGATAATCGCACGCCGGATCGTCCGGGAACTCCAGCATCATCGCCCGCAGCATCGGCGTGCCGAACTCGCGGGCCAGCGCCGCCTGGCGATACAGATACGGCATCAGCTGACATTTCAGCTGCGTGAAATGGCGCACCACGTCGCAGGACTCGTCATCGTACGCCCACGGCACGCGGTAGGATTTGCTGCCGTGCAGGCGGCTGTGGCTGGAGAACAGCCCGAACGCGCACCAGCGTTTGTAGACGTGCGCCGGGGCGGTGTTTTCGAACCCGCCGATATCGTGGCTCCAGAACCCGAAGCCGGACAGGCCAATCGACAGCCCGCCGCGAAGGCTTTCGGCCATCGATTCATAGTTGGCGTAGCAGTCACCGCCCCAGTGCACCGGGAACTGCTGCGCCCCGACGGACGCCGAGCGGGCAAACAGCACCGCCTCTTCCTCCCCCACCGTCTCCTTCAGCACGTTCCACACCAGCTCGTTATAGATGTAGGCGTAGTGGTTGTGCATCTTCTGCGGATCGGACCCGTCGAACCACTGCACGTCGGTCGGGATACGCTCGCCGAAGTCGGTCTTGAAGCAGTCGACGCCGATCTCCACCAGGCCTTTCAGCCTGTCGGCATACCACCGGCACGCCTCCGGGTTGGTGAAGTCATAAATCGCCAGCCCCGGCTGCCATTTGTCCCACTGCCACAGGGAGCCGTCCGGGCGCTTGAGCAGGTAGCCCTTCTCTTTCAGCTCCCGGAAGATCGGGGATTTCTGGCCGATGTACGGGTTAATCCACACGCAGACCTTCAGCCCTTTCTCTTTCAGGCGGCGGATCATCCCTTCCGGATCCGGGAAGGTCACCGGGTCCCACTCGAAGTCGCACCACTGGAAGGCCTTCATCCAGAAGCAGTCGAAGTGGAACACGTGCAGCGGCAGGTCGCGCTCGGCCATGCCGTCGATAAAGCTGTTTACCGTCGCTTCGTCGTAGTTGGTGGTGAACGAGGTGGTGAGCCACAGGCCGAACGACCAGGCAGGCGGCAGCGCCGGACGCCCGGTGAACTGCGTATAGCGGTTCAGCACCTCTTTCGGCGTCGGGCCGTCGATCACGAAGTACTCGAGATATTCCCCTTCCACGCTGAACTGCACTTTGGAGACCTTCTCGGAGCCGACTTCAAACGAGACGTTTTCCGGATGATTCACCAGCACGCCGTAGCCGCGGTTGGTCAGGTAGAACGGGATATTTTTGTAGGACTGCTCGGTGCTGGTGCCGCCGTCGCGGTTCCAGGTTTCGACCGTCTGGCCGTTGCGCACCAGCGCGGTAAAGCGCTCGCCCAGACCGTAGACCGTTTCCCCCACGCCCAGATCCAGACGTTCGAAAATGTAATTGCGGTCAGTGTTGCTGTCCTGCACGTAGCCGTTGTTTTTCAGCTGGCTGCCGGTAATGCGCTGGCCGTTGCGCAGGAAATCCAGCGCCCAGAACTCGCCTTTGGTGACGCGCACGCTGACGCTTCCGCTTTTCAGCTCGGCAAACTCGGCGTTGTTCTCAATCTCTACCTTCACGTCTTTCAGAACGTTCAGCGGATAGTTTGGGCCATTATTCAGCGCGCCCTGGAAGTGCTCGATGCGCACCCCGACAATCCCTTCCTGCGGGGCAAACAGGCGCACCGTGAACATCAACGTGTCGAGCTGCCAGGTGCGCTCGCGCACGTCGCGCGGCGCAACAAACACCACCAGGTCGTTGCCCTGCTGCTCCACGTCGAACACCTGCACCGGATACGTTACGTTCAGACCCGGTTGAATAAGCCAGTTTCCATCACTGATTTTCATACTCTCGTCCTCTTAGTTCTGTAATTCTTTGCTGACCGGCAGGTTTTCAAACTCCTGCTGATTGCGGCGCGCGCCCTGCGCCAGCTCGCCCATGATTTTGGTCAGGAAAGGGGTTTTCAGCGTGTAATAGCGTTTGGCGATGATGGCGCTCAGCACGTAGCAGACCGCCGGGGCCAGGGTAAACAGGCCGATAATGATGCTGATGGTCGCGCTGTTCTGGGTTTTGGCTGCCGCGTCGTAGCCGCCGCCTGCCAGCATCCAGCCGATCATCGCCCCGCCCAGCGCCAGGCCAAGCTTCAGCACAAACAGCGTGCCCGCAAAGCTGATGCCGGTCAGGCGCTTGCCGTTGGTCCATTCGCCGTAGTCGACGGTATCGGACATCATCACCCACTGAATCGGCGTCACCAGCTGGTGCAGCACGCCGATGACGAAGATAAAGGCGAACATCAGCACCGTGGCGTGCATCGGGACGAAGAACATCGCCACGCTGACCACCGCCAGCGCGGCGTTGGTCCACCAGAAGATGCTGACCTTGCACTTCCAGTCGGTGAGCGGTTTCGCCAGCGCGGAGCCGATCAGGTTGCCGACGCAGTAGGTGGTGAGGAACGCGACGAACACCTCCGGCGAGCCCATGATCCAGGTGCAGTAGTACATCATCGCGCCGCCGCGCACGCAGACGGCGAGGATGTTGAGGATGGTGAGCACGCCGACGATGCGCCACTGGTCGTTGTGCCAGATGTCGCGCAGGTCTTCCCGCATGGAGGTGGTGCTCGGCGGCACCTGGATGCGCTCTTTGGTGGTAAAGAAGCAGAACGCCAGCATCAGGAACGCGACCACCGACAGCACGGCGATCCCGCCCTGGAAGCCGAATGCCTTATCGTCGCCGCCAATCAGGTTCACCAGCGGCATCATCAGTACCGTGGAGAGCATGCCGCCCGCGGTCGCCAGCACAAAGCGCCAGGACTGAAGGGAGATACGCTGCGTCGGGTCGTTGGTGATCACGCCGCCGAGCGCGCAGTACGGGATGTTCACCACGGTATAGAGCAGGGTCAGCAGGGTGTAGGTAACAGCGGCGTAAACCATTTTGCCGTTGAGGCTGAGGTCCGGCGTGGTGTAGGCCAGCACGCAGACGATGCCGAACGGGATGGCGCCAAACAAAATCCACGGACGGAACTTGCCCCAGCGGCTGCGGGTGCGGTCGGCGATCAGCCCCATGCACGGGTCGGAGATCGCATCCAGCGCGCGCGCCAGCAGGAACATGGTGCCGACAAACCCGGCGGGAATGCCGAAAATATCGGTGTAGAAAAACATCATGTACAACATGACGTTATCAAAAATGATGTGGCTGGCGGCGTCACCCATGCCGTAGCCAATCTTCTCTTTTACTGACAATACTTCGCTCATCTTTTTTTATCCTTCACGCTGTAGGGGGCGCTGAGACCGGTTGCATTGGTTTTAAACCATTGTTTCAAAGGCGGGTATTGCGTTTTCTGGTTAGCAGATTACGTTTCTTGTTTTTTGTGATCGCGGTAAATGTTGAGAGCACGAGGGGCTAACATGAGGATTTTCTTAGGAATTAACTGAAACAGGGGTGTATAGGTCAAAAGAGAGGTGAAAAAAGTGTGTCGGGGTATGTGGTAAATGCCTGAAAGTAGCTATAATGCGCCCCGCCTCCATGTAGCAATCGAGGCGCGGAAGATCGTCATCTCCGGTGAGGTGGCTGGACTTCAAATCCAGTTGGGGACGCCAGCGTTCCCGGGCAGGTTCGACTCCTGTGATCTTCCGCCAAAAGTTGAATTAGTGCATTTTGGCGTTTCAGCTTCTTTAATCCCCGTTTTCACTAATAGAAAATATACACAAGCTTTTTTTTATGGCAGAATAAATTTATTGGCTGATTACATGAAGACGAAAAAAAAATGTCCGTACACATGCCTATAAATATAGAGTCATTTTCAGATCAAGATTTAAGAAAGTATATTGACTCCATCATAAACATTATTACAAATGGTATTAATGATACAAAAAAAGTTATCTTTATTTGTGGAAAAGATAAATCTGACAAAGAAAGTTTTCGCTTTAAAATATCTCAACTACTAGAACAAAAAACTAATTATCAGCTGGCATATCCCGAAGATCTTTTTGAAGATCTATTAGAGGGGCAAGCAAGTAACAGCTTATTATCTTTAGAGCAACAATTAGCTGAAGCAGTAGACTTAATAATCCTAATCCCAGAAAGCCCTGGTTCTTTCGCAGAGCTTGGTGCTTTTTCAACGCAAAAAGAACTAGCAGAAAAAATGCTCGTATTGCGGCCTAAAAAATATAAAAGCGATAAGAGCTTCATTAATCATGGCCCGATCAGACTTGTCAGATCTTATAAAGGAAAAATATTAGACATACAAAGTAAATTTGATAATCAAAAAATAGAGCATACATCTTCGATATTGAAGACTGTAAAAAAAATGATCCCATCAGGAAGAAAATCCAAATCAATAAATAACATCCTGTTGTATCAAAACCATATATTATTATTAATCTATCTTTTCGATAGCTTATCTATGAATGCTATCCATAAATTAATGGCATTAATACTTACCAAAAGAAAACTAACCAATCAAGAGGTTATTGGATGTAAAGCGGCCATACATTCACTTACAAGATCTTTATTTATCGAGAAGATTGGCGATGAATTCTCAATTACTAGCCGTGGTTTTTTGGACATACAAAATAAATATTATGCATTAAATGAAATAAGTAGCTTAAGAGTTACCATAATGAATAAACAATTGTCTCCTTAGGGGTAGACATTCATTTCTGTTTATAGAATAATGACTAAGCTAACTCCTAAGCGGGAACTAATCATACGCGCAAGGCCTTAAATGCGGTGTGACGTTCCAGAGGATAGAGAAGCATTACCTCTAGTCCTACAATTTAGCTGTAACATGGTAATGCGATCGATTCGCCAAACCCACCCCCAGTGGTTTTGGCGCCTCGTGCGCATTACGAGCCAATCAGGGCTTAAAAACCCTGTGCGCCAGGGTTTTTAAGCCCTGCCAGGCTCTCCTTAGCCGTTAGGAGTTAGCACCATTTACGCTTTATTAATTTGGAGCTTATTTTGGCCAAACACTCTCAAAGCTTATATACTCAAAGGTTACTTTCCTTACCCATCTTACAAAGCATAGAAGATCTTTCCGTTAAGACACGACTGCCACATGCATTGCTTTCGCAATATTTAACTGATAACTCTCGATACTATTGTCACATCAAAGTACCAAAAAAAACTAGTGGTTATAGGTCAATTGATAGCCCAAATCGACAGTTAAAAGCTTTGCAACGATGGATATTACGTAATATTCTCGAAAAACTGCAGTCATCACCATATGCCACTGGTTTTATATCAGGCATATCATTAAAACAAAACGTTCAGCCGCATTCCGGAAATCAATATATTCTAAAATTGGATATAAAAGATTTTTTCCCTAGCATTAAAGCGAGCTATGTTTACTCTATTTTCAGAGCCGCTGGTTACTCCAAAAAAATAGCTTTCCATTTAACATCTATATGTACTTTAAACGGCTATCTACCACAAGGTGCCCCCTCTTCTCCTTGCTTATCAAATCTTGTTTCTTTGAGAATGGATCAGCGAATTGGGAAATATTGTGATAGACATGCGCTTACCTATACCAGATATGCAGATGATATATCAATATCAGGTAATAAACTTAGTGTTATAAAAAAAGCTTGGACCGTTGTTAAGTTAATCATTTGTGAGGAGGGTTACTCAATAAACAAAAAGAAAGAAATGCTTTCTGGAGCACGCTCCCGAAGAGAAATTACTGGAATTATAGCAACCCCTAAATTGGGCATCGGTCAGAACAGTTATAACTCTTATAGAAATAAAATATTTCACCTTTCTAAGAAAGGTGATCCTAATAGCAAAGAAATTATTCTTGGCATCTTAGCTTTTATTAAAAGCGTTGATTTAGAAAGGCATGATAAGCTATTACGATACTATAAAAAGTTGTAATTAGGATTATTAAGCTTAATACTTTCCAAAATTTTATCTTATTTTATCCTTTTGGAGTTACTCCCTTTTGCCTCAGAGCCTCCCTCGCTAGCTCCTTTAACCAGCTGGCGAGGCTCACACCTTCCTCAGCCGCCACAGCATCCAACTGCTCCTTCAATGCCGGATCAATACGCATCTTAAACTGCGGAGACTGCCCACCGCCTTTTGGTTTTTTTTCGCGCGATATGATTGACATGAGGCCACCTAAACCTCCTGTATTTGCAACGCTCCGATGTGCGGGAACACAACCGGAGCGTCTAACCTCACCAACTATCAAGGAGTTGATTATGGCTGATTCGCATTCTACCCCAGACACCGACCAATCCGGAACCGAGCATTCGTTAATTGTGGGATACCGCCCGAATGTTTTCGACAAATCCACGCCGAAAATCATCCTTTCCGGCAAGTGGCTGCGCGCGGCGGGCTTTGATACCGGGCAGCAGGTCACGGTAAAGGTGATGAAAGGGTGCATCGTTCTGGTGGCGTATAACGAGCAGGAGCAGCGGTTGCAGGATGATTATAAACGAACGAAGGCGAAGCTTATTGAGATAGAGGACGCGCTTGCAGCGATCCAAGCTCCCCGTCCTGGAAAGCGCCTCGCAAAATCAAATACAAACCACCTAGCTTAGCGGCTGTTTCTGACATACTGCCAGTGAGTTGGGTTAATCTTCAAAAAGAGGGAGGCGACATATGAGATGTCTCCCTACATGAAAGCCTCTTTTTATTTTTCAATAAGTTTTAGCACATTCGTTCTATCTATTTATAGATAGAAAATATTCATCACACTAATTGTTAATATTTTATCGCATTTATTGTTGGAGGCTTTGCAAGGCCAGTCACAGTTTAATTTTACTTCGCACATTAAGCTTTTTAATGAGATCGACATCGACGGATAATTTTTATTTTGAACAAGGCATCATATAAAAAGACGAAGTAAAAATTATGAGAACATTTGAGATGGCCATACTAAAAGTGGACTGTAATGAATAGTATCAAGCTCTGGTTAAAAGAACAAATTATCTTCATTCTTCGAGGCTTAGTACCATTGCTATGTGTCATTATTTTTGCTTTGTTTGCCGTAACATGGCTACCAGAAAAAACCGCAATGAATTTAATATGGATTTTTGTTATAATCGTAGGCTTATACATTCTTTTATCAAAAAGAACATAAATGCTCTTTACGATTATTAAGTTCAGTGCACTAACTAAATCATTTATCCCCCTCCCTATAGGGAGAGGGACCCAATCTTCACTACGGCCTCACTGAGGCACCTTATTCCAGTGATCCTCATATTTAATGTGTCCTTCCAGATAAAACCACTCGATACCGCGATAACGAATCCCGATGCTTTCCATCATATTATGACCAGGCGCCCCCGGAACCCAGGTATG
The DNA here is from genome assembly GCF_055666685.1 of Enterobacter sp. E14S. Lineage (NCBI taxonomy): Bacteria > Pseudomonadati > Pseudomonadota > Gammaproteobacteria > Enterobacterales > Enterobacteriaceae > Enterobacter > Enterobacter sp. E14S. The sequence goes on from NZ_JBVODQ010000011.1 coordinate 127,216, forward strand.
GGCAGCATCGACAGACATAATCACGATACTATCCAGCGTTATGCGGTACACCTCGAATTCAAATCCTGCTTCGTTCACATCATAGTAGTGGATAACCGCTTTTGTAGCCTTTTGCTTTGACATAAGGCATCTGCAAAGTAAGGCGACGTTTTGTCGATCTGCTTATGGATCGTGAATGCCCCATGTTCTCTGGCCCCCATAAGATTGCCCGTGCTGGCGCTGCAAACCTGATGGATGTGGTAATTGCTGTTAAGGATCTCAATCGCGCCTTCTCTGCCCGAAACGTTGCAGCTGCCTTTGATCGGGTTTCCATTTTCATCATAAAGAAACATGTACGCGGGTAATGACATTGACTTTCCTCCTAATGATAATTTATGACTCTGCCGTCATTATCCTTGAAAAATGGATAGTAATAATTTCGCTCATTCAAGGTATAAGAGATTTCATAGGCATAGCCAGCTGGCAGGGCAATCTCGATACAACTATCTGGATATGAACGTCTTTGAAATTCGGCCGCAAACTCTTTATATTCACCGTGTTGCATAGACGAAATTGTATATCCATTCAAAATATCTTTTTCGTCAACACTAAAACAAAAATGATTGCCATTTATCATGATCGTTCGCTGCTCAGGAATATTCAGGTTTTCACCCGGACAACCGGTCAACATTGAGATAATCGGAATGAATAGAATTTTTAGTTTCACTGTGGAAAGTCTCCTAAAATAGCTTCATACCGCCTGAGAAGATCCTGTTTTGGTTCCGATGGGTCATAATCAATGAGTTTATGCAGGTTGCTGCGGGGATCAAATCCATAGGTATTGAGCAGCCAGAAATCACTGACGATAGAGGCTTGTTGCTCGAGACCGTAATCAAGCAAGTGATTTTTATCTAAATGGTAGGAATAGTCGACAGCCCAGGAGAATGCTCCGCGAAGGCGTACCATCATACCGTGCTGATGCTGCTAAACATGCATCATGTCATGCAGAAAAAGATGCGCTCCGACGATACGAGACATTCTTTGATGGGACATGGAAAAGTCGTTTTCATACGTACCTTCCATAAAATAAATCTCACCGTTTGGCGTCATTGCGGTTCTGAAATTCTGCATATTGAAGGGCAAATAACTTCCCCGATGAATCCACACTTCATTATAACGAATACTTAAACCATAAAGTGTTTTGGCAAGGTTAATTTCACCGAGCGTTAGCAGTCGCACTCCGCCAATTTTTATTCCATCGCTCATCTGCGCTCTCCTTTTGCGAGAGCTATATTAATATCACCGTAAATTAATACAATTATTTTTTTAATGAATGATAAGGGTGTTATTATATCCCTCAGAAATTACGGTAACGTTTTAAATTATCTACTGATTATTTTTACTCACCCAATCGCATATGCAGCAACGGAAACGGATTCCCCTGCCCGTCCAGTTCCGAGCGTCCGACCTGCTCAAACCCCATATGGCGATAAAATCCCACGCCCTGCGGATTCTGCTCATTCACGTCCACTTCGTTCGCGCCGAACGCTGCGATGGCGTGTTGCAGCAGCAATTTCCCGACGCCCTTCCCGCGACTCGCTTCATCAACAAACAGCATTTCAATGCGGTTTTCATCCACGCCTAAAAAGCCGTGAATAACGCCTGCGTCATCGCGAGCGATCACGACCTTGAGGTTAGGCAGATAGGCGTTAAGCAATAGCGGGCGCAGCGCCGCAATATCGCTTTCCTGCAAAAAGTGATGGGTGGCGCGGACGGAGGATTCCCAGATCGCAACCAGACGTTCGAAGTGTGTGGGAAGTGCGGTTTCAATTTTCATGGGGGGATCATTATAGAGCGCAGAGATTAAATCAAGTATCCAGAAGCATGGAGGCAATAAAACGAAGACCTTAAATGAAGTTATAAACTCTCGTACATCTGAAAGTAGAGAGCGTATCAAGGAAATGGCCCGAAAGTTGGTTCAGGAAACCAGGCAATGATAGATCATGGCAAGCAAGAATCATCACCTGGGAATGAGAACAGGAAAACGAGTCAATCCTTCATGACAGTTGTTCGGTTTAACCGAACAACTGAGGAACGGTAAATATTGTTGCGCCCTGCTCCCCCTCACCCTAGCCCTCTCCCTCAAGGGAGAGGGAACCGATTGTGCGGTTTGTCATCCCACACCGTTCGAGCTAAACCCTAATCTCCATCACCGCATACACCCCATCCTTCGGCACAACCACGGTGACGTTTTCCACCGGCACGCCTGCCGCGAGGTGGATATCCTGCAGCTGCTGTAACGACCTCGGGTGAATATCCTCCCAGCCGATACCCCGCAGCACAAAGTCAATTTGCGGGCTGCTGGTCAGCATGTTCGACACAATCACCGCCCCGCCGGGCTTGACCAGCCGCAGCGCGCGCTGGAGAAAAATCACCGCATCGGTATCGTTGAAGTATTCGAAAATCCCCAGCGCGTCGACCAGTTCGGCCTGATGCTCGCCGAGCTCCAGCAGCAGGTCCTCGTTACGCACCAGCGTATGGAGCAGGTTGCGCCTGAGCAGCGTCAGCTGTTCGCCCACCACAATCCCTTCCTGCGCCGCCATGGTTTCGGCCCAGCTGAGCGCCACCGGGTCTTTGTCCACCAGCGTGAGATATACACGCTGGCCGTCGAGCTTTGCTTCGCGCAGCGCCTCCAGCACCGGAATGGCGGCACCGCTTGCGAGGCTAACCCAGTTATTTTCACTTTCGTTGTGAATATACTTATCCACCAGCGCGGCCAGCACTCTGGCGCGGGAGCGCACGCCAATCGCATCGTTAGCGTGGATAAACCACTGGCGGCTGTCGCTGTCCATTTTCGTGCCGTCGGGCAGGCGGTCTTCCAGCGGATTTTGCACCACAAACAGCGCCAGCGCGGAGGGCACCAGCCGGGTTCGCCACGCGGTGAGCGCCGGGCGGTTGCGGAAGGCCTGTTCGGAATAGCGGTTCTGCGGGACAAGCACGGCCTGCCCCCCTTCGTCGTATTCCACCCTCGGAGGCCGGAGCGCCGGTTCGGCTTTCAGGGCGCGGTCAAGGGAGGCGATCTCACGGGCAGCGTCGTCTTTCATCGGCCACTGGTCGCTGACGTCGGGAAATGACGCGCTGAAAATCGTCATATTTTCCGGTGCATCGCCGCGAAAAGGCTGCCAGTTCATGTCGTCTTCCCTCCGTTGGGCTTTTAACGGAAGTCTATCCAGGCGAGCGAGTAATACCCTACGAAGAAAGCACGAGATAGGTGCATCAGTTCTGCGACGTGCGCCATACCCCCGGCGTGCAGCCGTACTCGGTCTGAAAATGACGAATAAAATGGGCGCAGTCGCTAAACCGCATCCGCCGCGCAATATCCGTCACGCTTTGCTGAGAGTTTTTCAGCAGCCAGCAGGCATAGCGCAGCCTGGCGCTGCGAATAAATTCCCGCGCCGTTTTGCCAAACTCGGCGTGAAACAGGCGGTTAAGCTGGCGTTCGCTCAGCTTAACGTCCTGCGCGAGCCTGGCGGCGTTCAGCGGGTGAGTCAGATACTGTTCGACGATCGTCACCGCCCTGCGCAGCCGTGAATCAGGGATCATGGCGATATTCGCGGGCCGCGGCGTGGCGGCGTCATGCGGAGGAAGGGACAGCCGCCGGGAGGTGGTGGCCGCAATGCCGTCTCCCCCGTGGGCGCGGATCAGCGCCGTTACCAGGGTGAGCGTTGAGATCCCGCCCGGGCAGGTCAGCACATCGCCTTCGTCGATAAAATCGAGGCCTTGCTCAGCATAAACCTGCGGAAAGCGTTGCGTGAAAACGTCATGGTGATGAGGATGAATCGAGGCGCGGCGCTCGTTCAGTAAGCCTTCCTCCGCCAGGATAAAGCTGCCGGTACCAATACCTATCAGGGGAACGTTGTTGTGATAAGCCTCCGTGAGAAACGCTCTGTCGCCACGGTGTCCCTGGTGAAGATGCTCCAGACCTCCGCCGATCGCCGCAATGTAGTCGAAGTCGCCGGGCGGCGCATGGGCGGCCTCAGGCCGCACGCTGAGCCCTGAGCTGCTCACTATCGGTAAGTCGGGATAAGTGCTTATCAGGCTGAGTTTAAAGCGTATTTTCTGGCTACGCTTCTGGACGCTGGATGCAATACGTAACGCCTCTATTAATCCTGAATATGCGAAAAGCGAGAAATGGGGCCACAGGAGTAAACCCATATGCAGGGATTTATTCCGTGCAGGCGTCATTCTGACGCTATCATCAATTATATTTTTCATTAACTTGCCGAAGAATAATTACATTATCGCAACATTATTGTCGCTGTTATATTTTCCTAAGATAGGTCCTGGCTGTTAAATCAAGCATAAATGATGCCCGCAAAAACTTAAAAACATTTCTCCCTGTCGCTATCCGTTTTTTGATATGTGGCACACATAGGTCGGCAGCGTCCCCAGAATAAATAAATAATTCTCATTCTGCTGTTTCTTAATACGCATATAAATATTCTTATTCGGATAGATAAAAAATAAGGGCTCGTACTTCTCCAGCCAGCTGTCGCTGATGTTGTCGTCCGGAAATTTCATATTGCGTATGGACGTCAGATTATAGACGCTGTCTTTGCGCTCAATCTGAAAGAAAACTTTGCGATTCAGGGTCTTTGTAGGATCGCTTTTCAACCGGCCATTCATACTGAGTATTCCGCTGTTACCCTCCACGGTGTAATTCAGCCACAGAGAGAGCGTTTCATCACGGTGATGCTGAATAAAGTTCGCCTGGCAGGAAAAGGGCTGGATGTAATGGCGATGCCAGAGGTAATACGCCGCCACGACAGCCCCCATCAACAGGCACAGGCAGAGCGCAACAAGCGTTTGACGGTAGCGAACCATACTAGCGATCCTCTATAAAATAATCGGACATACAGCGGTTGGGTTCCGTCATTGGCCTGTCACAGCGAATGACCGATGCGCGAGGCAGCAGGATGTAGCCGCTGACGTACACCCAGGGATAGTTAGCGCACTGGTCCTTAAACGGGGCGGCATAGGCCAGGGCTTTATCCCGGTCGCGCTGCGTTTCAATATCGCGAGAAAAATAGAGCTGGCATTCTCCCATCTTCATCGCGAAGCGGTACCCGTCGACGAAATAGCTGTCATGCAGCAGGTTATGGCTGATAACGCTCACGCCAGCCAGCATCAGCAATAGCACCAGCGCGCCCGGCAGCCAGAAGCGGCGCGTCGAGACCGTCGGGGCGACGGTCTCTTCGCAGACATCCGGAGCAGCACGTTCTTCCTCTTCAGCCTGCGGCTGCGTCTCTTTAACGGTGATTTGCGTATCGCTTGCGAGCGTCAGTCCAATCCGCGGGATAGTGACAATCGGATCGGTTTCAAACCCCACTTTCTTCAGCCCCTTACGCAGAATAGAAATGTTCTGGTAATAGGTATTAGGCGAAACCAGCATCCCCCGGCGCTGCCAGACAATATCCATGCACTCCTGTTGAGTCACAATACTTCCGACTCTCTCAATTAATAACAACAAACAGCGCCCCGCCGGAGAATTTAATACCACCACCCGGTCAGGATTGTTGAGATCGCGTAATGTGCTGGCCGCTGGATGAAACTCTACCAGGCCATTAATAATGTAATGCTTATGCATAGAATGGGCTAAATACCTCCGGTCAACACCTGTTGCTCCAGTAGATTCCCTTCACGGTTAACCTGCGTATCCCTCGCCTGTGCAAGGATTAATGTGACGGATAAGTGCGCAACTGTATATCCTGACGCCTGGCGAAAAATCTTATTTTTCCTTTCTCTTTATCTGACCGGTCTGAAGTTTTCTTAACCGCCATTTAAAGCCGTCTTGACACTGACAAAACTCGACAAAGGCGCCCGTTGAACGCTTTAGCCATCATTGTCTGAATTATTCAGCGTGCTTAATTTGTTTTTTTAATAAAAAGCAGAGAGGACGCGCGCTGCCAGCGGGTTTCGAAATTACGACCAATTCGAAAGCTGTCGTCTTAATTAACAATTTCGGTGCGAAACTGTTAGCCACCGTCAGTAACAACCCGCGTCGCATGACGTCCCCAGACTATTTCCTTACAAAACATTTATTAAAGCCAACTTTTCAATAAAAACTACCGGTATGATTATTTACAGGCAGATAAGCAAAAGCCGGTTCAGCGAGGAGAAATTGACGCTACACCTAAACCGTACTTAAAACAAATTAAGATTAATTCAGGTTACCTCTTTTACGCCCTGAGTATAGTGGGCTCACACCGTGCAATGCTTAATTGCTTCGAAAATACAGGCATCGTTCTGCCAGACAGACGAGTCTCATTACAATTATAAATCGAGGGAATGACATGGCGAATAAGCTCAACAACACACGTCATTTAAATATCGCGCTATTGGGTGGAGATCACTTTGCGCGCCAGGGGATCGCCGCGTTATTAAAAAATATTGTCCCGGCCATGCAGATTACTGCATCGATCGATAATTACGCGGAGATCGAAACGATACTCGCAGCCGCACCGGTAGACGTGATTTTTTTATCCGGCATGGAGAAATATCACGCGGGATATGACTGCCTGAAATATATCAGGAAGATGAAAGTACTTTATCCCGACGTACTTATTTGCATGTATTCCGCACCGGCAAACTCCTGGCTGTGGATACGCGGTGAAATAGACGCCTATCTCTCGCTGCAGGACCCGCTTTATCACTGGCGAGCCAGCGTATTAAAGCTGGTCGATAGCCGTTATCGCCCAATAAAAAAACCCACGGCGTTATCGCTGACGCCGGGTGAATGGAGGGTATTGAAGGAACTGCGAAAGGGTCTGGATATGCGTTACATCGCCGAAACAGAGCAGCTTTCTTACCGTCGTGTCAGCGCGTTAAAAAGCTCAGCGATAAGAAAACTCGGGCTCAGGAACAAGACAGATTTGCTGGTCTTTTTAACCAGTTAGACCTGCTGCTTTCAGAGCAAATCTCGACATAACACCATAATGGAATCAGGACAATGAAAGCTCAATTCAATAATAAAACGCTGCTCGCGATCGCTATTGCGGCATTACTGCCAGCGGGCACGGCCCTGGCTGCCGGCACCAGCGGCGGCACGGTGAACTTTAGCGGCAAAGTGGTGACCTCCGCCTGCGCCATCAGCGCAGGAAGCGCCAACATTGACGTAGATATGGGTGAAGTGCGTACCGCAACGCTGGCGACCGCCGGCAGCGTCGCCAGCACGGCAAAAGCGTTTGCCATCACCCTGGAAGATTGTGAAATCGCCGATACCTCAGCCTCTACGGATGAGAACCCGATTGCCGCCACAACCGTGGCCGTCACCTTCACCGGCACGCCGGATACTTCCGATGTTAATAGCTTGTCCGTCGGGGCAAACGGCAGCGCCAACTCTGCGCAAAACGTGGCTATCCGCCTTTATGACGAGCAGGGCAACGTGGTGAACCTGGGTGAACCTGCTGCGGCCATCCCTCTGCGTAAGGGTGCCAACACCCTGAACTTCAGCGCGAAATATTACTCGCCGAAAGGCGGCGCCACCGCGGGTGATGCCAGCGCCGTCGCAACCTACACCGTGACCTATTCGTAATCCTCAGGCCCGGTCTGCGAGCCGGGCCTGTCTTAGCTTTCAGGAGAAACACTATGCGCGTAAACACATGGATTTGCCTGGCGGGCGCGTTATGTTCCTCCGCCGTCTATGCCGGCGGCGTGGGGCTGGGCGCAACGCGATTGGTCTACTCCAGCGCCACCAGCCAGGCCATGATGCAGGTGAGAAACACCCATCCCGACGCTACATTCCTCATCCAGTCGTGGATGGAGAATGAGAAAGGCGAACGCACCAACGACTTCGCGATCACGCCGCCGCTGTACGTCATAAAACCGGCCAGCGAAAGCGCGGTGAAAATCATGTTTAACGGCAAAGCCCTGCCAGAGGATCGGGAGACGCTCTACTGGATGACGGTCAAAGCCATCCCCCAGCAGACGAAAAGCGGCACCGGGAATACGCTGCAGTTTGCATCGGCTAACCGCATCAAGGTCTTTTATCGCCCGGAGGGACTCAGTGAGACCCCGGCAGAAGCGTGGAAAAAACTGGCCGGTGCCTATCGCGCCGGAAAGGTCACGCTCAGCAACCCCACGCCGTACTACCTCACCACCATCAACGTCAAAATTGACGGTATGCCGGTGCAGCCGGTGATGGTGCCCCCGAAAGGCAGCGTGACGCTGGCCGAAACCTTCAGCCATGCGGGCAGCATGAGCTATCAAACCATTAACGATTACGGGGCATGGACCCCCGCCACGCGCGCGTCGTTATCCCAATAATAAAAACAGTAAGGCGTGACCACGTGAAAATAAAAATCCTGTGCGCCACGGTGATCTCCCTGGTGATTCGGCAAGCCGTGGCTGCTGAAAGCGAGCTGCAATTTAACCCCGCGTTCCTCAACGGCGAGAGCGCAAACAGCGCCGATCTCGCCTGGGTCAACGCCGGGAGCGCGTTGCCGCCGGGTGATTACAACCTCAACGTGTATATCAATACGAATTATGCGTTCACGGGTAACGTCACGTTCCGCCTTGCTGAAGACAGCACGGGTGAAGCGCTGCCCTGCCTCACGCCTGAACAATTCGACGCGCTGGGCATCGATAGCCATCAGGCGAAGGGCGGAGCGCTGCCGCTGGCGCAGCGCTGCATCTTCTTAACGAAGGCGTTTGCGGATACGCAGTTTGACCTGGACCAGAAGACGCTCACCCTGAGCTTCACCGTACCGCAAAGTGCGATGCGAAATTTGCCGCGCGGGTACGTCAGCCCGGAAAGCTGGGAGGCGGGCATTCCTGCCGCGTGGCTGAATTACGTGGTCAACGGTTCGAACAATGAGTATCGCGGCGAGACGCGCACGCGGGAGCAGCAGCTGTTTGCAAGCCTCAACAGCGGCGTCAACCTGGGCGCGTGGCGGCTGCGTGATTTCACCACGTGGACCAAAGACAGCAATGAACTTACCCACGTGCAGACCTGGCTGCAGCGCGATATTCACGCCCTGCGCGCGCAGGTGTATGCCGGGGAAACGTACACCTCGGCGCAGGTGTTCGACTCCGTGGGCCTGCGCGGTATCGCCCTGAAAACCGATGACAACATGCTGCCCGCCAGCCTCAGCGGCTATGCGCCGGAAGTTCGCGGCATCGCGCGCAGCAACGCCACGGTCACGGTTCGCCAGAACGGCAACATCATCTATCAAACCTCCGTCCCACCGGGGGCGTTTGTGCTGAAAGATCTCTACCCGACCTCCTCGGGAGGCGATCTGGCGGTCACCATTCAGGAGAACGACGGCAGCAAAACGCAATACACGCTTCCCTTTGCCAGCGTGCCGAACCTGGTGCGTAACGGACAGGTGAAATATGCCCTCGGCGCCGGGAAATACCGTCCGACGGGCAATCAGGATGCGCCCTCTTTCGCGCAGGGCGAGCTGTTCTACGGCTGGCGATACGGCCTGACGTTTTATGGCGGGGCGCAGTTTGCCGATCGCTATAACGGCCTGGCCCTCGGGTTTGGGCAAAACCTCGGCCGCTTTGGCGCCTACTCCATCGACCTGACCCACGCCCGCAGCCAGCTGGCGGACGATCGGCACTATACCGGTGATTCGGTGCGCCTGCGCTACAGCAAGCTGCTGAACGACATTGGCACGCGGGTGAACTTCTTCTCGCTGCGCTACTCCACGAAAGGGTTTTATACCCTCAGCGACACGACGTACAAAGGGATGTCGGGCGGATCGCCAAAGCAGACGGTGGAAGACGATGGCACCGTCACCACCCATTACGACAACGTGTACAACCTGCGCATGTCGCGCAAGGCAAAAAACCAGCTGCTGCTGTCGCAGCCGATGGGACAATACGGCTCGCTGTCATTGTCGTGGGATCAGCAGACCTACTGGAACACGTCAAATACCACGCAAAGCCTGCAGTTTGCGTGGAACGCCACGTTTCGCAACGTGTCGCTTGGCGTCAGCGTCCAGCGAAGCTCGAGCCTGTATGACGACAAGAAAGATAACATTCTGTCGATGTCGATTTCGGTCCCGCTGGGCAACCCGACGCTGTCGACCCGCGCGCGCTTTACCACGACCCATGCGGACTCCACCGGCACAACCACCAGCACGGGCGTGAGCGGCTACCTGCCGGGTGAGGAGAATCTGTTCTATAGCGTCAACCAGCGCTACAGCTCCCGACAGCACTACGGCGGCGATGCCACCCTGCAATACGAAGGCGCGTGGGGAGACTACAACCTGGGCTACAGCTACGCCAGCGACTCCCGCAACCTCAGCTATGGCATCAGCGGCGGCGCGGTAGTGCATGAAGATGGCCTGACGCTGAGCCAGCCGCTCGGGAACACCAACATTCTGGTAAAAGCCCCGGGGGCCAGCAATGTCGCCGTGCTTAACCATAAGGGCATCAAAACGGACGGCCGTGGCTACGCGGTGATCCCGTACGCCACGCCGTACCGCGTTAACCAGGTCGCGCTGGACGTGACGACCGCCGGCAGCGACGTGGAGCTGGAAAACGCCATCGCCAACAAAACGCCTACCGACGGCGCCCTGGTTCGCGCCACCTTCATCACGCACCAGGGGGCAAAAGCGATGTTTATCGTGCGTCACGGCAACGACGTGCTCCCCTTCGGCACGCTGGTCTCGCTCGATGATGACAAAACCAGCGGCATCGTTGGCGATGGCGGCAGCCTGTATCTTTCCGGTTTGTCAGAAAAGGGCACGCTGAACGCCGTGTGGGGCCGCGGCAGCCGCCAGCGCTGCGCTATTACCTATGCCTTAAACAAGCAGAACTATAACGCCCGCACCGGTCTTTATTCTCAGGAGGTGGTATGTCAGTAACGCTTCGGATCGGCTGCCTTGCGCTGCTGCTGGTTTTCACGCTCCCCGTTCGCGGCTACGACGTGCTGGTCTCCGTCACCGGCAATTTGATCGGCAACACCTGCGTGGTGGCGCAGGACTCCGGTGAGCAAAACGTGCCGCTGGGCACCATTGGTATTAAACAGTTCAGCCGTGCCGGGGCCGTCAGCAATATCAAAACGCCCTTCACGCTCAGGCTTGAAGCGTGCGGGCCAACCTTTGCTGGCGTAAAAATTCGCTTCAGCGGTACGCCGGATGATGCCAACCCGCAGCTGCTGAAGATTGCCGACGGTGGCGCTACCGGCGTGGCGGTGCAGATCCTCGATAAAGAGAGCGTACTCATTCCCCTGAATACAAAGACCACCGCGTACGGAACGGCGGGGGATGACAGCGTACAGATGACCTTCTACGCGCAGCTGGTTGCCACCGCTACGCCGGTGAGCGCCGGTGATGTGTCAGCCCTCGCCACCTGGACAACGGAGTATCTATGATGCGTTTAGCGTTTCTTCTCAGCGGATTACTTTTCTGCGCCAGCGTGCAGGCTCTGGACTGGAAATCGGACATTACGCTCTCCCCTCAGCCGATGACCTACAGCGGGCCAGCGGACTCCGTGGTGCCGGGCAGCATTATCGGCTCGACCTGGAGCGCCACCGCCAGCGTGCAGCAGGTGTTCTGGTGCGGGCTTATTTTTACCTGCAACAAAGGCACGCTGCAGCCCAGCAGCAGCGCCATCTCAAGCGGTGCGACGGTCACCGTCGACGGCGCGAATTACACCATTTTTGAGACCGGCGTACCGGGCGTGGGGTATATCATCGGGCTGAAGGATTTTAAAAGTACGCAATATATTCCCCTGCAAACCGGTATCACGCAAAGCTACCCGGCAGAGGGCACCAGTGGGTTTGCCCAGGATCTGGGATGGTCTGCAAAGGTCACCTTTATTAAAACCGGTGCCGCCCTGAAATCCGGCGTCTATAACATCCCGACCATCAACGCCGCGGTGCTCACCGCCTATAACAACGAGACGAAAACGGCGCAGGTGATTATCAGTCCGACCACCATCACGGTGACCGCCAGCGGGTGTACGGTCGGCAGCAAAAACGCCAGCGTGGCGCTGGGCACCATTGATATTCGCACCCTGCCCACGGTGGGAAGCACGTCGCCATCGGGGACGTTTACCGTCGGCCTGACCTGCGACGCGAACGTGGCGGTTCACGCGGTGATGACCGATCAGACCACGCCGTCGAACACCTCGTCGGTGGTGACCCTGACCGGAGACTCCACGGCGTCCGGCGTTGGGGTGCAGTTTTTCTACAACGGCAGCGGGCCGCTGACGATGGGGCCGGACAGCTCGGCCGCGGGTTCGACCGGCCAGTTCTTCATCCAGAGCACCACGGCGGCGCAGACGCTCACGTTACCGTTCCAGGCGCAGTACATCCGAACCGGCGAACTGGTCCCCGGCTCGGCCAACGCGCTGGCCAGCATTACGTTTTCCTACCAGTAGGGGCTATTGCTTCACCCACACCAGCTGGTCAACCCGGAAGCCCAGACCGCGCGCGGTGTTCAGGTAATCCTGCTTCACCGCATCCGGAATGGTTGGCGTGCGCGACAGGATCCACAGATAATCGCGGTTCGGGCCGCTGACAAGGGCGTACTGGTACTTATCGTCCAGCCTGATCACGTTATAGCCGCCGTAGAACGGGCCGAAGAAGGAGACCTTCAGCGCGGCGATGGTCGGTTCGCCTGTAAAGTACGCTTTGCCTTCGCTCTCGTTCCACTTGTTCTTCACCGGGTCGTAGCCCCGGTTGAGCACGCTGATGCCGCCGTCGCTGCGCTTGCCGTAGGTGGCGGTTACCTGCTCCAGCCCGCGTTCAAAGCGGTTTTCCAGACGGGCGACCTCGTACCATTTGCCAAGATAGCGGCTGGCGTCAAAACCGGAAATCGGCTGCACGCCCTTCGGCGGCGTGGGGGATTTACAGGCGACCAGCGTCAGCGCAATGGCAACACCGGTCACAACAGGCCATAGCTTCATGAGAATTCCTTTCATTTGCACGGTTGGACGTTAAGTGTAGTGCACCGTTTCGGCGCTTCATCCCGTTCGGGAAAATTCGTAGTATATTGAGAGTATTCCTCCACTCTGGACACGGACATGGCTTACTCCATCGGCGAATTCGCCAGACTCAGCGGCATCACCGCCACCACCCTGCGGGCGTGGCAGCGTCGCTATGGTTTACTCAAGCCACAGCGCACGGAAGGCGGCCACCGCCAGTACAGCGACGAGGACGTCCAGCAGGCGCTAAAAATTCTCGACTGGGTCAAAAAAGGCGTCCCGATCGGCCAGGTCAAACCTCTGCTGGAGCGCCCGACGCCGGGTCGGACCAACAACTGGCAAACCCTGCAGCAGAACATGCTGCAACGCCTGCAGGACGGCAAGGTCGAATCCCTGCGCCAGATGATTTACGACGCCGGACGCGAATACCCAAGGCCGGAGCTGGTCGCGAACGTGCTGCGCCCGCTGCGCAGCCAGGTTTCGGCCAACGTCGCCGCCGCCATGACCCTGCGTGCGATCCTCGACGGCATCATCATCGCCTACACCTCGTTTTGCCTCGAAGGCGATAAAAAAGCGCCGGGCGATAACATTCTGCTCAGCGGCTGGCACCTGAACGACCCGTGCGAGATCTGGCTCGAAGCCTTAACGCGCACCGGGCAGGGCCACCGAATCGACATCCTGCCGGTTCCGCCTGACGCGCTGGCACCGGAAATTTTCCCCGAGCGCAAATGGCTTCTGGTCACCAGCGGCAAACTCACCGCCGGGCGGAAAAAACAGGTGGAGCAGTGGCAGCAGCAGGTATCGCTTGAAGTGATTATCCTCTGATAATTTTCTCCTGCGGGAATCTTCACGAAAAGTTGAATATTTTCCCGCGCCGCAGATGCTAACGTTTTCCTGTGACGAATAACTCAACAGGAAAACACCATGAAAAAAACTGCCCCTCTGCTGATCCTGGCCTCGATGGCCTTTGCCCCTGCTGCCTTTAGCGCCCCTGCCGGCACGCTGAGCGTCCACATTCTCGACCAGCAAACCGGGATGCCGCCATCAGACGTGACCGTTACGCTGGAGAAACAGCAGCAGGACAAATGGACCCAGATTGCCAGCGGCAAAACCGACCACGACGGCCGCATCAAATCGCTCTATCCGCAGGATCAGGACATGCAGCCTGGCGTGTATAAAGTGACCTTCAAAACCGCAGAGTACTTCCACGGCAAAAAGCTGGACTCCTTCTTCCCGGAGATCCCGGTGCTGTTTACCGTGACCCGCACCAACGAGAAGCTGCACATCCCGCTTCTGTTGAGCCAGTACGGTTACTCGACCTACAAGGGCAGTTAAGACGCGTTGATTTTAAAGGAATAAAAAAAATAGTTCCGCTAATACTTGGACAAATTAGTCATGTTGTGTAAGTTTTAATTACATGAACGGGAGGACTACACCATGACAACGAAACCTGTGCTCGGTATTAGCGGATGTTTGACCGGATCCGCCGTTCGCTTTGACGGCGGACACAAGCGTATGGGCTTCGTCATGGATGAGCTGGCCCAGTGGGTGAATTTCAGGCCCGTCTGCCCGGAAATGGCTATCGGTCTCCCGACCCCTCGTCCGGCCATACGCCTGACGCTGACGGACAGCGGCGAAACGCAGCTCCGTTTCAGCAAGCCGCCTCATGATGACCTCACGCAGAAAATGGCCGACTTTACGGCGGACTACCTGCCAAAAATCGGCGATCTGTCGGGATTTATCGTCTGTGCAAAATCCCCAAGCTGCGGCCTGGAACGCGTGCGGCTGTATGATGAAAACGGCAACCGGGGCCGCAAGGAGGGCGTCGGGCTGTTCACCGCCGCCCTTCTTGAAACCTGGCCGTGGCTGCCCGTCGAGGAAGACGGTCGGCTGCACGACCCGGTGCTGCGGGAAAACTTTATCGAGCGGGTATTTGCCCTGCACGAGCTAAACACGCTGCGCGCTAAAGGTCTCACGCGACGTGGGCTGCTGGATTTCCACAGCCGCTATAAATTGCAGCTGCTGGCGCACCATCAGGCAGGCTACCGTGAAATCGGTCCGTTCGTTGCCTCGCTGCACGAGTGGGAAGACCTGGACGCCTTCTTCGTGGCGTACCGGGAAAAGCTGATGACCATCCTGAAAAAACCCGCCTCGCGGAAGAATCACACCAACGTGCTGATGCATATTCAGGGATATTTCCGTAACCAGCTGAACACCCGCCAGCGCGGCGAGCTGCGCGACGTGATCCTGCACTATCGCAACGGACAGTTGCCTATTCTCGCCCCGATCACGCTGCTGAAGCACTACCTGGCCGAATACCCCGACCGGTATCTGATGACGCAAAACTACTTTGATCCCTATCCTGATGATTTGGGTCTGCGTCTGGCAGTCAAGTGATCATAAAAATGCGAAGGCCCCATTGACCCGTAGAGGCCCAAAGCAGTACCCCGTTTAGACGACATCCTCACTGTCGTCTCTTTTTTGCATTTCATCTCAAAGACTGTGATTATATACAGGCTTATTCTGCAAAAGGGGCCTGCCTGTGATCAACACCCTGCACATTCAAAACTACCGATCCATCCGTGACATGTCGCTGGAGCTGGAGCAGCTCAACATCGTCTTCGGGCCGAACGGCACCGGGAAATCCAATATCTACAAGGCGATATACCTGATGCACAGCGCCGCCCAGGGGCAGTTTTCCCAGGCGCTGGCGAACGAGGGCGGCATTCTGAAAGTGTTCTGGGCAGGCAAAACCCGCAGCGACCAGCTGCGGCGGATGAATCTGGCCGTGGAAACAGAGACCTACGAATACGAGCTGCAGGTCGGGTTTGTGGAGAAGCTGCCCTATCCCTCGCAGTTTCAGCTCGATCCGGTGATCAAAGAAGAATCTCTCTGGCTGAGCGGCCAGCACCGTCGGCCTTCGTCACAGCTGATGAAGCGTAAGAACCAGGCAGTGTTTCTGAACAACGTGCATCACGAGAAAGTGACCCACAGCGGCACGCTGTACGAGAACGAATCGGTGTTCGGGCAGCTCGGCGAACCGCATCTTTACCCGGAAGTGTCGCAGATGCGCGAGTCCCTGCGTAACTGGCGCTTTTATCATGAGTTTTCTGTATCAATCGGCTCGGCGATGCGGGCTCCGCAGGTCGGTTTCCGCTCCCCGGTGCTGGCCAGCGACGGCGCAAACCTGGCGGCCGCGTTTCAGACCATCGTCGAGATCGGCGACGAGCTGCTGCTGATGCGCATCCTTGACCAGGCCTTCCCCGGCTGCGTGTTTTACAGCGACAACACCGGCGGACGTTTTCGCATGATGATGCAGCGCGAAGGTCTTAGCAGGCCGCTGGAACCGGCGGAGTTCTCCGACGGCACCCTGCGCTTTCTGTGCCTGGCGGTAGCGCTGTTAAGCCCGCGCCCACCGGCGTTTATCGCGTTGAACGAACCGGAAAACAGCCTGCACCCACAGATGCTGCCCGCGCTGGCGAGCTTAATCGCCGAGGCCAGCCGCTACTCGCAAATCTGGCTCACCAGCCACTCGCCGGAGCTGGCGAAGTTGATTGAGAAACAGCGATCGTTTTCGCTGTATCAGCTGTCAATGGTGGAGGGGGAGACGAGGGTGGAGAGGCTAGGGTAGTCTCAATGGGCACGGAGGCTGTTTTTTCGCATCTCGCTTCAGTGAAGCATGCCAATAAAGAACCCCAGATACCCGGCCCTGCTTAACCATATAAAGGGGCTGGTAAGGCCGGATCGCCGGATATTAATCAACTCTCTCATGGGGGCCAGGTCATCATTTTTGATAACGACATTTTTGCACAATAGCGACAATGCATAATCAGAAATAAAATCCCGGCGTTCCCAAAACCAAAATAACTTTCGCGACTCCCCCAAAAATGAGTGCTTAATTTTAAATAAGTTAATCCCCAGATACTGACTTAAAAGACGATAAATGAACATGCTGCGATGTTCATGTCTCGCTTACTGCCCAGCCCAAAAAAGAGCGCGTCAAAGAAAAACATCGGGGTAAAAGGTGACTGGACGCTTCTTCCCGCCACTTTATTAAAACGGAAAAAAACGACCGTTCCGACGGAAAATGCGACGGTCATTTTTTTAGCAAATTGGCGATCCATAACATTACACCGGCGAAAATACCAATACATATACTTATTTTACCTAAAAACAAAACAATATCCGATGAAAAAGACATTGGTATTCCTTTATATGCTAAGAAAAAAACCTCCCCACATGCATATAAAACGATCCCTGTCAGAAAAATCGAAACCATACTAAATGCTATAAAAAAAACCAAAGGAAGAGTGTATTTTAGTATTTTCATTTTCCATCTCCTGCTTGCTTCATTTTATACTCTGTATACTTACCTCCAAGTTCTGACGAGATACTACCACCAATGTCACCAATCGAGCTTGGGACACTGCTTGGTTTCATTTCTTTTGAAAGACCATAATCTCCTTTTACTTCAGTAAACTGTCTCAACTCGGCGTTAAACTTGGGATCCCAGCCACCTTTCCACCAGTTAGCGCCAGCATTAACTCCCCATTTAAGGCCGTTGCCAACGCCATAACCCACAAGAGAACCTGCGCCATTTACTACCGCACCAGATATTGGGTCTTTCCCTTCAAGCCAGTTTCCTAATGCACCTCCAGCCGCATTCCAGCCAATCGTTCCTGCAATACCATTCCCGGCACTGATCACGTTAACCCAGCCACCGATAACAGCTGTTGTTGGGTCTATAGTTCCATCAGACAGATAGTTGATACCGGCATTAGCACCTGCGCCTAATCCCCATAAGGCCTGAGCGCTACCTGGTAAGAGAGCTACACCACCTGTTGCAAGCGCCAACCCTACGGCATCACGCTCATTCATTGCTTTCTGACATGCTGCCCCACTCGGATTATCTGAACAGGTCGCCATATCGACGCCGTGCTGGCGAATCCACGCGGCCTGAGCCTCTTCACTACCGCCGAGTAAATTATTCTCAACACTATTCTTCCCTGCACTGGCTCCAGCCGCCGCACCAGCCGTATTTCCCCCAGCAATCCCGCCTGCTATGCCCGCTGAAACAGATGCCAGCGTACTCACGGTCTGCTTCTGCTCTTCCGTCAGCTTCGACGGGTCTGTGTCCGGATAGAACTGTCTGGCGATAGCTGTCGCAATCAGTTCGCCGGATGCGGCCCCCACAGCGCCCGCTGCGGCACTGTTTCCCTGAAGGGCTGCAGTTACGCCGCCGAGGATGGCATGGGCAATCGCTTTTGCCGCCGTGTTGTCATCAATGCCTGCATGATGGCCGATGATGTTCGCCAGCTCCGGTGCCGACGCGCCCGCCAGCGCTCCTCCGATATTGCCGCCCGCCAGTCCCTGCAGCGCTGCCGTGGCCGCCTGGATGCCGCGCTGCATATCGCTGCCGGTTCCGTACGTCACCATCACGTTTTTGTATGCCTGGGTATCTCGCAGTTTCGCCAGATAATCCTGGCGCTGTTTCTCTGTCGCGTTTGCGGGGAGTGTTGCGCCGGTTTCTTTCTGGGCCGCCTTCAGCCCGTTCAGGTCACCCTGCGTCCTGGCAATATCCGCCACCTGGCTGCCAATGTCGCTGATCATCCCAACCGCGTTCAGACGGTTCTGCTCTTTCTCCTTGTCGAAGATGGGGCTGATGCTGTCGTTAGCATGTTCGGTGTCGCGGCTCAGATCGGCCACATCCTGCTTCTGGTTTGCCTTGTCGCGGATAGTGAGGGAACCTTCTGCCACGGCGGCCTGCGTGGTGCCTTCCTTATGACCTTTATTACCCGCAGCGGAGATCATGCCACCCGGCAGGTTGCCCTGGAATTTATCCCCGAAGCTGCCGCCGCCGCTCAGGCTGATACCGGAGTGCGAGGTTTTAAAGTCCGCCTCATTGTGGATATCGCTGAAGCCCAGCGTCCCGGTATCGAGGCTGTTTTTGTCCGGCGTGGCGGTAGAGGCGATAACCGCGCCATCAAGCTGGGTGTGATGCCCCACGGTGATATCAAAGCCGCCGTCCCCGGCATACAGCCCGGTCTGTTCGGCCACCGAATCAAAGCGACTCTTCATCTTGTCCTGGCTGGCGTTGATATAGCCTGAACCGGACATAGTGCCGAAGGTGAAGCTGCCACCCGCCGCAACGCTGGTCTGCTTGCTGTCGTAGTCGCTGTTGTTCTGCTGGCTGCGCATCAGCAGGTCGTGACCAACATCTGCCACGATTTTATCGCCGTTAACCTGGGCCCCGTTGAGCACGGTGTCGTGCCCGCTTTTAAGGGTGACGTTTTTGCCGCTGTCGATCTTGGTTTCGGTCCAGTCGGTACCGTTGCCTTTATCCTTGCCGTGCGCGGCGTTAACGTTGGCAAACACGCTGATACCCGCGCCGTTGCCTCCGGCACCGATGCTCACGCCAATGCCGCCACCGCTGCTGCTGTTCTTGCCGCTGGTTTTTTGGGTATTCGCCGCGCCGGACAGCAGAATATCGTTCTGTGCATCCAGCGTGGTATCGCCCCCGGCTTTCAGCTGGCTGCCCGCAATCACGATGTCGCCGCTGTTCGCGCCTTTGTTTTTGCCGTTCGCGGTGATGGAGAGATTATTGCCTGCGTTCAGCGTGCTGCCTGCCACCGCATCACTCTCAGCATGCTGCTGTGATTTCGACTTCTGGGTCGTCAGCGAGAGGCTCACACCCATTGCGTTCGGGTCGCCGGTGGTTGCCGCCATATCCGCTGCCTGCCCGGCCTGCACGCCGGAGAGCACCGTTTTGGTGGCCTGAAGGGCTTTCAGACGGCCATCACTTTGCTCTTTGGTCTCCTGCGCCGCGCTCACGGCATTGTTAATAGCGCTACCGACGGTGCCGGAGAGCGCCACGGTGAGCCCGCTTTTCTTCTGCTCGAAGGTTTCATCCCGGGTGCGCTTGTCGTGCCCCGGCTCGATGATGACGCTGTCGCCGCTGAGGCTTAAATCCTTCCCGGCGATCAGATCCGCCCCGCCGATGTGGGCCTGGTTTCCGGCAGAAATCGCGACGCTCCCCCCCGTCGAGCCCACCGTACTGAGGCTCTGGCTCTGGGTGGTACCCTTCTCACGGAGATCGTGCGTGCTTTTGCTGCTGCCGATGGTGAAGCCAATCCCGCCCGAGCCCATCAGGCCGGATTTTTTCTCTTCCTTAAAGCGCCAGGAGGTGTCGCTGTTCGTGGCCGCCACGATATCGACGTTGTTGCCCGCCTTAAGCTGCACGTCGCCATCGCCCGCCACGGCGGAGCCGAACACCCGCAGGTTATTGCCCGCCACCACCAGCACGTTATCGCCGCTCAGCAATGAGCCGGATTCACGCGTCGCGCTGTCCTCCTCGATGGTGTGGGTGGTTTTCTTGCTGAGGAAACCTTTTTTGGTTTTGGTCTGCTCTTTGTAGTGATAATCGCTTTCGGTTGCGGTATTGAGGCTGACGTCGCGGCCTGCCGCCACGCCGATATCGCCCTTCGCCGTCACCTGCGCGGCTTCGGTGGTGACATCGCGTCCGGCGAGAATTTGAGTATTCTCCCCGCTGGCGATCTCGGTTCCCTGCTGACGCACGGACTGGTTGATCTCGACTTTTTTCTTCGCGCTGTATTTATCGCTGGTTGTGGACTCTGCCGCCAGCAGATCGATATCCCGACCGGCCTGTAGCCCCACGCGCTCCTGTGCGGCAAGCGCCGCGGCGTTACTGCGCAGATCGCGGCCTGCTGCAAGCGTCAGATCGTCGCCAGCGCTAATGACCGTACGCGTATTATCCGTCTTCAGGGAATCCGTTTTCGCGGTCTGGCTGTGGCGGCTATTCTGCGCCACGTCCAGCACCAGATCGTTACCCGCCCAAAGCGCAGCGCTGCCACCAGCCGTCAGATTACTGCCCGTAACGTTCAGATCGCGACCTGCCTGCAGGCCAAGGTTGCCCCCGCTGGTGATCGTACTGCCCTGGTTAGTGACGGTCTCATTGAGATTGCGGCCATAACGGTCACGCGTCACCAGTTGATTCCCTGTAACAGAGATATCATCCAGCGCTTTTAGCAACATATCGCCGCCGGCGCTGAGGCTAGCGCCGGTATTGATGATATCTTTCCCAGCGCTCAGGGTCAGGCTGTCCGTCGCTTTGATGGAAGCAAGAGCGCCCAGGTCGGTTTGCGTCAGCGAAACGGCCTGGCTGTTCCATCCGTTCGTGGTGCCCGAGATATTCCATTGGTTGGTCAGCGTCTGGTTAATAATGCTGCCCCCCACGCTCTCAAGGCTAACCGTCTGCCCGCTGATGGTGGAACCCACGTTATTGATATTGCCCAGGGCGCTAAGTTGCAGGCTTCCGCTGGAACCGATCAGGCCGCCATTGATGTTATTGATTGTGCTCTGGCTGCTGGCAGCCAGCAGGCTTTTACCCTGCAGCGTACTGCCGTCATTCGTGATGCTGCCAGCATTAAGGATCACCTGATTTCCGGCGATTATGCTCCCTTTGTTAAACGCCACGTCCTTCGCCGACAGGTACAGCCTTGGCACGAGGACATTTTGCCCCTCAATTACCGTGTTTTCCCACCACAGGATACTGGAATCCAGCGATGCAACCTGCTCTTCCGACAGGCTAACGCCGAGCTGTAACCCCAGCTTATCCCGGGCCTGAGCGGCGCGATCGATCAGATACTGCATCTGCTCAAGGTCCGAGCCCACGCCGTTAACGTAGCGGCTACCGGTCTCGTTCAGGATCTGATTGCTGACGTAGCGGGTGTCAAAGGCTGCATCGCCCAGGAAACGGTAATCATATTCCGGACGCAGATTCAGACGCGCCAGGAAATAATCCGAACCCAGGAACTGCGTGGTATCGGTATAGGTTGTACGGGTTTCCTGCGGCGCCGAAGGCGGTGTTGTCCCGGCCAGCTTGTACAAATCATTAAACAGGCTGCTATCCAGCTGCCCTAAACCCGCCAGTTTCGGGTTGGTAACAATGAGATATGGGCTTTTCGGATCGCGGTTTGCCACAAAATACCCGTTATTGTTGGCCGGTAGCGGATAGTCGCTCAGCTTAATCGGCGAACCATTGCTGGTCAGCGCTGGGGCAACTGACGAGATATCGGTAAGCGAAATAGGACGGTAGCTATAACCCGGTGGCGGAGGCGTTTTCCCGCCGCTGGAAAGAGAAATGATCTGAGCTGTTACCGCAGCGATTTCACCGATCTTATCGCGGGAAGCCAGCGCGGACGTCCCGCTTGTCCCCGTCTGCTGCTGCCCCGCCAGCGCCACGGCATCGCTGGCAATAGTCGTATGCTTGCCACCCGCGCTGCCGGTAACCACCAGGGCTGCACCGCTCCCGGTTAAATCAACCGGCGTACCGTTCGCACTGTTCTGGGTGGTTAAGCCTGTAGCCTGCAGGTGAACGTCAGCCAGCTTGCCGCCAGCCTGGCCAAAATCGCCGATACTCTGGGGACGATTATCAATTGATGCCAGACCGTTATTACCGGCATTGCGACTGGTGAGCGCTTCCGCATTGCCTATGCCACTTCCGCCGCCGGGCAGGTTAATGGTCGCCTGTGGTGCAGCAACGCTTTGGCTGGTTGCCGCGCCGAGCCCGGTGGCCTTAGCCCCAGACGCAACGGTCGGGCCGCCAGACAGGTTCAGCCCAGGGGCGCTGAGGCCAGGCTTAACGCCCGGGGCGTTCGCCGTGGTGGAAGTATTGCTGATGTTGTTGCTGAAGCTGGCGACTACCGCGCCACCGGCCTGGATAACGGCGCGATAAACGTCTCCGCTGGCCCCTTCAGTGGTCACACTGTCAAGAACATAGCTAATAGACTTTGATACCAGCTTGTCATAGCTTCGCGTGGTCTCATCAGGTCTCCGGGCATATTTATCGCCTACCCCATAGCGATAAACGTTATAAACCGTCGACGTGCCGTTTAGCCATGACTGGTTATTTAAGGTACTTCCTGAAAGCTGAATATTTCTGTTCGCCAGAATCGACGACGCCATATTTTCAACGTTATCAGACCGGGCGATGATGTCTCGGCCGGACGCAATGCGGGACTGCTGCCCCTTCGCACTCACGGAAACCGAAACGGTTTTAACGGCAACTTTTTGAACATCCGCATCTTCATAAGGCGCATAGTTGCCAAGCATTTGGTACCAGTCGTCACCGTGGCCGTGATAACGATGTCCTTCCGTCACATACATACCGTACTTGCCGGTACCGGAAGAGGAAATCCAGTCCACAGGAATATCTGCCGTTCCCCCCTTAACCCAGGACGGCGCGATATTCGTTTCGCTCTGGACTGCATTGAGCCCATCCCGCTCGTTTACTAAATGCCCGGTCAGAATCGAAATGTCGCCACGCTGGGTTTCAATACTGCCTGAAGTATTCACAACTTCCGCGTTAGCGTTACCCGCGCTGTCGCGCTGCATCCACAGGCTGTTGCCGGCCAGAATATCGCCGCGCGCGTTATGTATACTGTTCGCCAGCAGGCTCATATTATTGCCCGCGTACAGCAGGGCGCTATTCAGCAGCGTGCTTCCGGCGCTGGCGATCAGATCGCCTGCGGTTCCGACAAACCCTGCGTTATTAATACCGTTCAGGCTGCTCAGGCGCAGCGTACCGCCCGCCTCGACACTGCCTGTACCATTCAGGTTTAGCTGCCCTGCGCTGAGCTGGCTTTCGCCATAGCCCGCCCGCAGCTGACCATTATTATTCAGCGTACCCGCAGCAGAAAGCTGTATCCCCTTGCCCTGCATCAGGCCATTAGTCGTGATATCGCCCTGGCTGGAGACGGACAACGTATTCCCCGCGGCCAGCGTAGTCAGCTGATTATAGGAAGCCTTGCTCGCGAGGGAGAGATCCCCCAGCGACACAATCTGCCCCTGCAGGCTGGTATTACCGGCGTTAATCGCCAGGTTACCCTGGCTCAGCATCCGGGCAGCGGCAGCGTTATTGACCTGCGAGGCAGTGATCCCCAGATTCTGGGTGGCATACACCGTACCGTTATTATCGAGCTGGCCTGGATTAACCGTCAGGTTCGCGCCCTGCAGCATGCCGTTGTTTACAATATAATTCCCACCCAGCGTTCCCTGCTGCTGTGCCAGCACCGTACCGCTGTTATTCAGCAAACCCGCGTTGAGCCACAAGGCAAAACCTTGCACCCAGCCGCTGTTGGTCAACCCCGGCGCGTTTAGCGTCAGCGTTGCGCCACTGAGTAACTGCCCCTGATTACTGCCGCGATCGCGCAGATCGAACTGCGTATTACCGTTTCCCTGTAACGTACCGTCATTATTCAGCGTCTGTGCGCCCAGCTGAAAAGTGCCCTGACTCAGCATCACGGCATTGCGTCCGTTCTCGACGTTACCGCGCAGCGTGGCGTTGAGCGCGGTATTTGCCTCCATGCGGCCCTGGTTATTCAGGCTACCGGCATTCAGCGTCAGGGTGTTCCCCTGGATATGACCGAGGTTGGTCAGAATATTGGCCCCCATGCTGAGCAGACCGTTGCTTAACAGCTTCGCACCCGACTGTTGGTCAAGATCGCCGCTGAGCGTGACGCCAAGGCCTTCAGCACCGCTGATGCTACCGCTGTTACTGAGCGAACCGCCCGACAGCGACATCTTCTTCGCCAGCATTTGTCCCTGATTCTTCAGCGTTGGCGCTCCGAGCGTGGCCGTCCCGTTCGCCACCATTGAGCCCGTATTGACCAGGGAAGAGGTCAGCGCGAGCTCCATATTTCCCGCGCTTTGCAGCGTGCCGTTGTTTTGTAACTGCCGGGCGTTAACATTCAGGTATTGCGACTGCCACAGACCATCGTTCGTGATGCTCTGCCCACCCGCCAGCAGCGTTCCCTGCGTTTTCATTGATGCGCCGGCCCGATTGGTCAGCACCTGAAGAGGTTGAAGCGTAAGGGCGTTCAGACCAATCACGGAACCGGCGTTATCGACCGTGCCACTATTTACCGTCAGGGTCTTGCCCTGAATGCTGCCGCCGTTTGACAGGCTGCCGCCGTCCAGTATCAGGTCACCGTCAACCAGCAGCGAGCTCTGGTTATTCAGTGCCCCCGCAGTGACGCGCGTATTCCCCTGGCCAAGCAGACGCCCCGTGTTGGTCAGCTGGTTATCAACCTGAGCGGTCAGTCCGTCGGTACCGAGCGCGCTGCCGCTGTTGTTCCAGCCACTCGCGTTCACGCCCAGCCGTTGCCCCTGCATTACCCCACCATTCGCGAGCTGACCAGCCTTAAGCGTCAGCTGTCCGCCGGTAAGCAGTTTCCCACCCGTCAGGTTGTTCAGCGTCGGTGCGGTAATCGACAACCCACCGTCGCCCTGAAGCACGCCGCGGTTATTCAGGATATTGACCGCCAGCGTGGCATTACTCGCCGCCAGCTGACCTGCGTTATCCAGCCGTGCGGCCGTCAGGGTCAAGCCCTGCTGAGCGAGCAGTCGTCCACTCTGTTGGTTCGTCAGCTGGTTGCCGATGTTCAGGCCCAGATCGCGCGCCTGCACGATGCCCTGGTTGTCGAGATTATCGAGGTTAAGCGTAAGCCCCTGCTGTGAAAGCAGCAGCCCCTGGTTGGTCAGCTGCGGCAGAGTGAGCGTCAGCGCCCCGCCGGTAATAATTTGCCCGCCGGTCTTGTTGTTAAGCACAAGGGTTGATGGCGTGAGGGAGTTCAGCGCCAGCGCGCTGTTGCCCTGCAGCAAGCCGACGTTGGTCAGCAGGTTGGTGATGATATTCACCGAATCTCCCGCTAGCGTGCCCTGGTTATTAAGGCTGGCCGCGTTCAGGGTCAGATCTTTTTGTGCCACCAGGCGTGCATTGCCGCGGTTCACGACGTCGCCGGAGAAACTTAGCCCCACGCGACTGCCTTGTAACGTTCCCTGGTTATCCAGGGTGGATCCGGAAAGGACCAGCGCCTCTTTGACAGACATCAGCCCCAGATTGACCATCTGCGGGATGGAGAGATTCAGCGAGCTGCCGCTAATAATTTGCCCATTCACCAGATTGTTGAGCCGCGGCGTGTGCAGCCCCAGCGCGCTGTCTCCCTGCAGGATGCCGTTGTTGTCGATCTGGCCGCTAGTGAGATCAACACTCTTTGCGGCAAGCACGCCGTTATTCGTCAGGCTGGCGCTTTGGCTGCTAAGCTCACGAGCCGCCAGCAGCTTGCCCCCGCTCTGGTTATTCAGCTGTTGCGCGACGTTAAGATTTAACGCTCCGGCAGACAATGTGCCCAGGTTGTCAAAGCTGCCGGTCGTCAGCGTCATGTCCTGACTCGCCTGAACGAGCCCGCCGTTGGTAAACTGCGGTAGATCGAGATTGAGTGAACCACCGGACAGGATTTGTCCACCGGTAAGGTTATCCAGAGCCCGGGTAGTGAACGTCAACGCAGCGCTGCCCTGCAATACACCGCTGTTGCTGATGCTGTCCGATTGCAGGTTAAGCCTGCCCGCCGCCAGCTGCCCGCTGTTTTCGAAAGCGCCAGCGCGAATATCAAACCCGGCCTGGCTGAGTAACGTTCCGCTGTTTGCCAGCATGCCGCTGACGTTCAGGCTAGCGCCTTGCTGGCCAAGCAGCGTCCCCTCGTTATTCCAGCTTCCGGCCTTAACGTTCAGCGTCTGGCCCTGTAGCGTGCCGGCGTTATCACCCTTATCACCGGCAAGCGTCAAATCACCGCCGCTTAACAGCTGTCCGCCAATCAGGTTATTAATCACTCTGGCAGCAGGCGTCTGAACGGCGTCATCACTCCTCAGTCCTGAGGTCTGTGCCGCTTGTCCCAGGATCGCCAGCCCGTTGTTACCCTGCACCAGACCGCTATTATTCAGGATCCCGACAGCCAGGCGCGCATTATCTGCCGCCAGCGTGCCGCTGTTAGTTAACGTATTGCCGTCAAAAGCCAGCGCCTGGGTTGCAAGCACTTTGCCCGTGTCCCGGTTGGTCAGCGCGTTTTTTACCGCGAGGGTCAGCGTGTCGCCCTGAATCACACCGCTGTTAGTCAGGGTTGCGCTCGTAAGATTTAGCGCCTGTTTGGCCAGAAGCGTACCGCCGTTGCTGAACGCGTCCGCCACGAGATCCAGGGCACCATTGCTTTGCAGCGTCCCGGTATTATTGAGCTCTCCGGTTCTCACGCTCAGCGCGTTCGCCGCCAGAATACCGCTATTATCGAGATGATTGGCGGCAATCTGCAGCTTGCCCTGGCTCAGCATTTGCCCGGTGACGATCGCGGTATGATCCACATTCAGCGTCAGATCGCCTTTGCCTGTCAGCGAACCCGCATTGTTGAAATCCGCGCCGTGCAGAAGGATGTTCTGCCCCTGCATCAGGCCATTGTTATTCAGCTGCTGGCCGGTGATATCCAGCAGCCCACCGCTTACTATCTTGCCAGCTAGATCGTTATCGAGGCCGGAAACGGCAAGTTTAAGACCGGTATCCCCCTGCAGCAGGCCGCTATTTTGCCCCTGGCCAGACGTAATAATGACGTTGTTGCCGATAAGCTGCCCGTCGTTACGCCAGCTTCCGGCGTTAAGCGTCAGCAGGTCGTCGGCAAACAGACGTCCCTCAGGCAGGTTGTTTAGCTGACCGGAAAGATTCAGCTGCACATTCAGCGCTTCCAGACCACCGCGGTTATCAAGAGAAGTCCCTTCCAGGTGCAGGTTTTTCCCCGATGAAATCAGCCCGTCATTGACCAGCGCAGGTGCCGTAAGCGCTATATCATCGCCAGCCACCAGCGAACCGCTCTTCTGGTTGGACAATGAGGCGGCGGCGAAGCTGAGCTTGCCGTCGGCCTGAATTAATCCGCTGTTTTTTGCCGTTGCCGCCGCGCTGTCGACGTCAATAGTCGCGGCAGCAACGACGCCGGTATTAGCAAATGCCCCGCTTTTCAGGCTGAGGGAATTCTGGCTGATAAGGCGCCCGTCGTTGTTGAAGGCCCCGGAGAACAAAATATTCAGCGCCTCGCGGCCCAGCATTTGTCCGCGGTTAACGCCGCCAGACTGTCCGCCCGTAAGCGTCAGGTTTTTCCCCTGAACCCGACCAGCATTCTCCAGGCGGGCAACGTTAAGCCCGACATCGCCATCGCTCAGCAATTGGCCGCTGGCGATGTTGTTCAACTGGCTGCTCTGCAGGCCGAGGGACTGGTTTCCCTGAATCAGCCCGCTATTTGTTAAGCTGCTCACCGCAAGACGCGCGTTACTGCTGATAAGCTTCCCGGCGTTATCGCCGCTGGCGGCGTCAATCGAGAGGGTATCGTCTGCCAGCAGTACGCCACTGGTCTGGTTATTCAACGTCTGTACCGACGTTAACGCCAGATTGCCCGCTTCAATATTGCCGCCATTCGTTAGCGTCAGCGCATCGATAGCCAGCCCCTGACTGACCGAAATCAGTCCAGCGTTGACCAGCCGATCAACATGTAAACTGCCTCCGCTGCCGCTAATTTCTGCGCCCGCAGTATTATTCAATTCCCCGGCGGTGAGCGACAGGCCGTTGATAGCAAGCACCTGGCCGCTGTTATCCAGCCGCCCCGCACCAACCTGAACCGTATCCCCCTGCAGGCGACCGGCGTTTTTTCCCAGCACGGTATTCAGGGTAAGCGCACCGCCGCTCAGGAGTTGACCACCTGAAAGGTTATCCAGCGCCTGGCTGCTGACGGAAAGTCCCTGGTTTCCCTGCAGTAACCCTGCATTCGACAGAGTATCGGCGATTATCGTGCCTGAGCGGCTAATCAGTTGCCCCCGGTTGGTGAACACAGGCGTCGACAGATGAAGCGTATCATCTGCAAGCAGCACACCTTTCGCCTGGTTATTCAGCTGCTGGCGCAGCGTCAGCTGTAAATCCTTTGCCTCGATGTTCCCGGCGTTGTCGAGCGTCGCGGCCTCGATAGCCAGCCCCTGGGTGACCGAAATCAAACCAGCATTAACCAGGTCAGGAATGGCAAGCCTGAGCCCGCTGCCGCTGATAATGCTGCCCTGCTTCTGGTTATGGAGTGAGGAGGCGGTAAAACCAAACAGCTGGTCACCCTGAAGCAAACCGTTATTGGTCATCTGCTGGGTGTTGATATTCAACTCAGGCGCTGCGATCTGCCCCTGGTTATCCAGCTGCTCGCTCGTAAGACTCAATTTGCCTTTGCTGAGCAAATTACCGCTATTGGTGAGGCTTTCAGTTCCGCTGAGGCTAAGCGCAGATAATCCCAGCATCTGGCCACTGTTATCCGCCCTTCTGGTATTCAGACCAATAGTCTCGCCCTGCACCTTACCGGCGTTGCTGAATCGCTGGGTCTCATTGAACGTAAGCGTACCGCCGCTGACGACTTCACCTTCGGGGGCATTGTTAAACTGCTCACCGTCAGCAATAAGCGCCGCGCTCCCCTGCAGCAAACCCTTATTGACGATTGTCTTTGCGTTCAGCGTCGCGCTTTCCGACATCAGTCGTCCGTCATTATTGAGCTGCGGCGTCACGAGATTTAGGCTGCGCTGGGCCAGAACGATCCCCTCAGCCAGGTTATTCAGCTTTTCGCGCAGCGTCAGTAGCAGATCCTGAGCTTCAATCCGCCCGTTGTTATCCAGCGTTAAGGCATCAAGGGCTACGCCTTGCTGAGCGGAGATCGCGCCAGAATTAACCAGCTGCTGTACGGTAATGGACAGGCCGCTGCCTGCCTGAAGAGTGCCGGAAAGCCGGTTGGCCAGCGCACCGACATTCAGATCCAGCGCCCCGCCGCTTTGCAACCAGCCGTCGTTATTCACGCTGTTGCCGTTAATACTCAGATTACCTGCCGTGACGCCGCCGAAATTAGCAAACTGCCCGGCGTTCACGCTGCCGGTCTGCTGGCTGACAAGCCGCCCGTCGGCGAGGTTAGTAAACGTATCGCGGACATTGACCGACAGATTGTCCAGCCCCGAAGCCTGCCCCTCGTTGCTCCACTCCCCGGCGTCAATCGTCAGCGTTTTGCCCTGAACGCTGCCCACGTTATCAAACTCCGGGCTGGTCAGCGCCAGCGACGCTTCCGCCAGCAGTACGCCGCCTTTCTGATTACTTAATTTCTGACCCGCGTTTAGCACCATTGAATGGGCTTCAAGATTGCCGCTGTTCGTCAGCATCAGGCTTTCAATGGTTAGCCCCTGCTTCACCGAAATTAGCCCGGCATTCACCAGCTGTGGGATATTCAGCGTCAGCCCGCTGCCGCTGATGATTTTACCCCCGCTCTGGTTAGCCAGCCTTGCGGAAGCGAGCTGCAACGTTTGTCCACCCTGCAGCAGGCCGCTATTGTCGAGGCTATTCGCGTTCAGGTTCAGAGCGGATGAGGCCACTCTTCCGGCGTTATTCAGCACCGGTGCGGTCAGATCGAGCGTATTTTCGGCGAGCACGCTGCCGGAGGCCGTGTTGGTAAACGCGTTATTCAGCGTCAGCGCCAGCGTTCTTGCAGCCAGCTGGCCGTCGTTGGTTAAGGTATTTCCCGTCAGCGTGAGTCCGTTGCGGGCCGTCATTTTGCCGCTCGCGTGGTTATCCGTATGCCCGGTAATGGCAAGCGTTAAGGCATCGCTATCCAGCGAACCGCTGTTGATCAACTGGCTGGCATTAAGCTGCAGCGCTTTCTGCGCCAGCAGCGCCCCTCCGGCCTGCTGAACAATGGTTTCGGCGCTCAGCGCCATGGCATTATCCGCCTGCAGAGAGCCGCTGGTGTCAATCTGGTTAGCCTGCAGAGAAACGTTGCTGCCGCGGCTCGTACCGCGATGCGTTAAGCTGCCGGTAGCGAGCGTCAGGTTGCCTTTTGCAGCCTGGACACCGTCCAGCCCGGCGGCGCTATGCGCCTGCAACAGCATATCGCCCTGCGACTGAAGCTGCCCGCTCGCCAGCGTCGTGAGCCGGTCGCCGCTGAAGGACAGGCCGCCCTGGGCCAGAACCTCCCCGGCGATCTGCGCATCACCCGCATTGAGCTGCAGGCTGCCCCCGCTGGTCAGCGTGCTCCCCTTAACAGCGCTGAATTGGCGGCTGGTGAGCACGAGATTCTGTTTCCCACTGACCAGCCCGTTGTTTATAACGCTGTCAGACTGCAGTCCGGGCCTGCCGGTGGATAACAATTGCCCGTTTTGCCCGATATTCAGCGCGCCGGTACCGCTAAAGCTCAGATCGCTATCACTGCTGAGCATGCCGTCAATCCAGGCATCCCCCGTTGAGATCCCCAGCACGCCGCCGGCCAGTAGCTGACCGGTATGGTTAAACGAGCCCAGTTCGAGCCGGGTATTTTTCTGCGCCTGTACCGCACCGCTATTGGTAAAACTTCCCGTCCTGACGTTCAGATCGCCGTTCGCGGTCATTTTCCCGCTGTTAGCGAGCTGGCCTGCGGAAAGGGAGATACCGCTGCCTGCCGTCATCTTACCCGCATGGTTTGCAGCCCCTGCAACGTTAGCCTGAATGGCGCCAGCCGCATTAACCTCACTCGTGGTATCTGCGGTAAGCGAACCAGAGTTCAGGCTGATGTTTTTACCCGCCGTTAACGTACCGTTAGCGACGCTCAGCTTTCCATTACCGGCAAGCGTAATTTCCCCGTCGCTAAGCAGTTTGCCGTTCGTTACCGCCACGTCTGAACGGCTGTTGATCAGCATCGATCCCGTACTTTTATGATCGCCGCTGAGCACAACGCTATCCGCCTTTGCCGTCAGGCTACCGCTTGCAAGGCTGTTATTCACCATCAGCTTACCGTTGGCATCCAGCTGAATATCGCCCTGGCGCGCGGTGAGGTTGCCGAGGTTCACCCCCACGCCCGCCTCGCTGGAGACCAGGCGGATACGGTTGGCATACATTCCGCCGAGCGCGCCGGTATCCA